>CAZPJQ010000093.1:0-7227 GCA_964586945.1 uncultured Candidatus Poseidoniales archaeon | reverse complement strand
GCCAAAATCCGACTAGCAACATGTTGAGGTTGAATCCAGAAACAAAACCAGGCCAAAGCGGGTTGGCCATTCGAATCATCAGGTAGACAGATTGGAGAGCCCCCAATCCGAGCCCGAGCGTCCACCCAGAGGTTGCGCAAGCGCGAGCATTGATAGTTCCTTTCCGAGTAAGGATGAAATGGAGTAACAGTGACTGAGCCAACCCCAATAATATCATGAAAACGACAGTCCTGTCGATGAAGACCAACCCGGTTGCAACAACCTGCTGTACGAACAGGTTATCGATGAACCAGCCCGAAAACGAGCCGATTACGATGCCAATTGCGAGGTGCTTAGTGGCACTCGGCATATCGTAGAATCCAGCCATTCGCTGCATCCCGCCTCGCCAACCGATGAAGATGCCTACCATGCCGATGGCGGTCAGTATCTGAAAGTGAGACTGAGCGATGCCGAGGGCCATATTCCCCGCGACCTAAGAGCCGTTGATGTATTCACCGGATGCCGAGCCGTGTAGCGGCGGATTCAAACGGAACGGGTGTGAGCGACGGTCACGAGGGATTGCTGTGGCGCTGGAAGGTCTCAAATCCGGGATATTTGGAGCGCTCTCCCTACTGAAGGGTAAACGGAAGTTGGATGAGGCTGGATTGGCCGAAATGGTGCGCAGCATTCGCCGCGCCCTACTGGAGGCTGACTTCAATGTCCGTCAGACCAAGGAGATCACGGAGCGGCTTGAGAGTCGGATGAGGGATGAGGAAGTTAGACCAGGCCTGACTCTGCAAACCCACGCCCTCAACATCCTCTACACTGAATTGGTACGAATGCTTGGACCCGCCAGGGATATCCAGCCGCACAACCAGACCATTCTGATGGTCGGACTTTATGGTCAGGGAAAGACCACCACGACAGCCAAACTAGCTGAGTGGTGGCGCAAGAAGCACGGCATGAAAGTCGCCGTCATCGAAGCAGATGTGCATCGACCGGGTGCCTACGCCCAACTTCAACAATTACTGGCAGATTCTCCTGTTGAGGTCTATGGCGAGCCGGATGAGAAGGACGCACTGAAAATCGTCAAGAATGGACTGGCCGCTGTCGGGGGAGCCGACCTTGTGATTGTCGACACCGCCGGTCGAGACAGTCTCGACCAAGATCTACAGGACGAACTCGACCGGATTCACAAGGTTGCGAACGCGACCGAGCGGTTCCTCGTCATCGACGCGCAGGTCGGCCAGGCGGCCGGACCAGTCGCGGCATCATTCCACGACTTGGTTGGAATCACAGGTGTAATCGTCACCAAACTCGATGGCACTGCAAGAGGTGGAGGTGCACTTTCCGCTGTCGCCACCACAGGCGCACCAATCTGCTTCATTGGAGAAGGAGAGAAGATCAGCGACCTCGAACTGTTCGAGTCGGACCGATTCATCTCGCGGCTACTCGGAATGGGTGACATCCGCGGCCTGATTGACCTCACGCCAGACGACCTCGATGCTGAGGAGGCAGCCAGAATCGCCGAGCGGCTGATGTCGGGGCGGTTCACATTGAATGACATGTACAAGCAGATGGAGATGATGTCCAAGATTGGAACCGTCGACAAGATTCTCTCACACATGCCTATGGGAATGTTCGGAGGCATGGGCAACATGTCAACCAAGCAGAAAGAGGAGATGCAGGACAACCTTGAGAAGTTCAGAGTGATCATGGACAGCATGACCGCACAGGAGAAGAATGAGCCGACGATTCTGAAACAAGAAAGGATTCGTCGAGTCGCCCGCGGCTCAGGGGTCACCGAGAAGGACGTTCGAGATCTGATAACTCAGTGGAACCGCTCTCGAAAGATGATGAAGGGAATCAAAGGAAACCGTCAACTCCGCAAGCAAATGAAGCAAATGATGACTGATGTCGACGATGTTGACCTACCAATGTAGGTGGCTTGCCTAATGGAAAGACGGTTTGCAATAGTTGGTCACCGAGCCCCAAGTTCAGGGAAAATCCGTCTGAATGACCTCGCCGGCGGGGCTGGAAGGATGGATGTCCTGATGCGGGCTGTGAACTCCGCACTCTTCCTCTCACATGGAATACGGCACGACAGCCACATCACTCTGCACCTAATGGGCGGCCCGGGTCCTGCTCGACGAATCTGGTTTGACGGCTCTCGTCTGCAAGGGCTGCACAGCGATGAGAGAGCCATCGCAGGTCAGGTGAACAAGGTGCTTCAACATCCAGTCCCAGCAATCGGACAGTTGGTTGAGATTTGGCCTGGTCTCTGGCACTCCGGTGGTGACATCTCAACGACCATTGCTGAGTGGAGCCGTGAGAATGTAACGATGGTAAAGCTCGACGCGGATGCCATCTCCCTCGAAGGGGAGGCTGAGGCCGAATTACCGGAAAGAATGGGGTTCTTCCTTTCTGATGACCAGCCGTTCACTGATGCGGAGGATTCTCTCCTTGCACAATCGATGGAAGGCCGCTCATTGGGACCGAAGTGGATTCAAGGCCACATTGCAATCGGAATCGCCCACCATCTGCTAGACGAAGGCGCGTCAATCAACATCTGAGAGTTTTCAACCATTGAGAAGAGCCTAAATCGCCCAAGTGGATTCTATAGAACAGATGGCTAATCCATCTACAGGAGCCATTCGGGTAGCCCATCGGCTGTGATTGTCCTAGAGAGAACCTCATCGGATACAGAAAGTGGGTGTCCCTGCGGCCATGTGCCGAGAGTGGAGACGCTTGCCCGCCCAAGGCTGACGCAGAGGGTGTCGCTGTGCTCGAGAGGATCGTCTTCGATGTGTTCCGAGCCGAGTTTTATCATCCACTCCCCCTCCTTTTGGTCGACGATTCTGATGTGCTCCCTGTACCATCGGCCTCCTAAATGGGTGGAGGAAAACTCCCCAGCCCAATCCACTGGCACATTGAGGTTCAGGAACACGTCTCCATTGTTAATGGCCGTTCGTAGCAAGTCTGAGTCACTGTCACCATTCGATTTCAATGAACTGCCGTGAACACGACCGAGGTTACTCGGCTCGACTGGGATGATATTGCACAGTCGACCAACCAACTCCAGAGTCGCTTCTACGGCTACTTGGAAATCGGCTGACTCAAAGCTGTCAAGACTTGTTGAAATCGCAGGTAATCCTGCAGTCGCAGCCTGTCTCGCTCCGCCTATCGTCCCAGAATGGAGGACATCGACGGACATGTTGGGGCCGCGATTGATTCCACTGATGCAGAGTGAAGGCTTTGGCAAGTGGTCTGGCAATCCTCCTCCGATTGCTGAGAGGATGCAGTCAGCGGGGTAGCCCGATACATCGAAAATCCAAATTGGTGAACCTGTGTCATCGATGCCATACCGAGAGAGCAAGTCGTTTCGCTCTCGAAGCCTCAGAAGTTTGTGTAGCGTCAAGTGCATGGTTGAAGCGGAACGCTCACGGTCTGGAGCACAGATTATCAGTGGATATCCGGCATCGTGGAGTCCCTTGACCAACTCGGCTAAGCCCTGCGCCTCGACGCCGTCGTCGTTGGTTATCAGAATCGTGTGTTGCAACATCATTCCTCCTCAATTGGTTCAGGGGCATCGCCCCCACTCTCGGAGAGGCCGAGCGTCACCAATATGACTCCTGCGATGAGGAACGGTCCGCCGAGTAGAGTGAACAGGCCCGGTGCGACGGCGGTCCCGAGAAGCCATCCGATGAGTGAGCCGATGAGGGGCTCGAAGAGAACAGCAACCGAGATGATAATCGGCGGGAACCAGCGGAGAACCGAGTTGATGCCGGTGTGGCCAACCAGCCCGGGTCCGAAGGCGAGGTAGGCGATTGCCGGCAGATAGATGAGGTCGCCCCAGCCGATGAGCGAGGAGTTGGACGGGAGCCCCGAAAAAGTGGTTCCTTCTAGGACCATTGAAGAGAATGCGAGCAGAGTTGCTGCAATCAAAGTCACGGGAAAGGCGTAGACGAAGAGGGGCATCCATTCTCTGAGAAAGCGGCCAGCGACGAGATATCCGACGATTGCAATCGCCCCGATGAAGGCAGCCGCATCTCCAATCAAGGTCACATCACCCTCTGTAGTCACTCCTAGGAGGGTGATTGCCGCCCCTAGGAACCCTACGATCGCCCCTGTAGTCTGCTTTCTGTTGATACTGTGCCCCATCAGATAGAGCCCCGCCACAATGACCAGTGGATGGGCAGTGACGAACAGGAGGCTGTGGGTCAGGGAGGTGTGGTCGAGGGACCAAACCCAACTACCGAAGTGAATCCACAGACAGAGGCCTGAGCCCACGATTGCGAGAACTACACGCCTTTCACGTAAACGAGCGTAATCCTCTGGCGAATCTCTCCTCATCCTTGAGAATTGAAGGATGAACGGGGGGAGCAAGAGGAGCGCCGTCGCCTGGAGCCGCCAGGATGCACGCAGAATCGGTGGAACCTCATCGATGAGTTGGAAGACTGCACCTGCACTGGACACGGCAATCACTGCAGCACCGAGTATGAACCATGCGTAGTTCGGGGGCGAGCTGTTCGCCACGCGCCCCAACCTCACCCAAGTTCTGCTTCCATCAACTGATCCTTCGGACCTATGATTCCCGCCTTCCGGAAGAGGCCGTAGATTGCCCCTGCTAACAGCACGTTCAGCATCACGAAGGCGCCAAACCGCGCATATGGGTACCACGACAGATCGCCCATCACGACGGCTTCCATCAGAGGCTCTCCATCTGGACCGAACACAGGCGTCCCATCACTTGTGAGTTCTACCAGGTCACCTGTTGGCAATTCGTCGACGACCGCGAAGATTGCACTCTCCACTCCGAGGAACGCCTCGCCGGTCAACATTCCCGCTGCAAGCATGAAGGTGCCTAACAGCATGATTGCCCGCGCCCGCTCGGCCTCCTTGTTGCCCTCCTTCTCGCGAATCTTCTCTACCTGGGGTTTGAGCCGCCTCGCCTCCCCCCAGTCGCGGAACCCGCCTCCGATGAGCATCGGGAAGGTGGCTAGAGTCGGCAGATACATGCCGAGGCCGAATGAGGTGCCCATTCCAGTCGCCCACTCAACAAAGCAGCCTAGTGCAAAGCCGAGTGCGAGAGCCTGCAGATTACCTTCGTTTTCGGCGAGAAGAATCGTGAAGGTAGCGAAAGCGTTTGCCTGAGGGGCGAGCAGGTCAATCTTGCCACTCGCCAGCATCATGGAGAGGAAGATTGCTACGCCGGCTCCGAGAATGGCTCCAGGAACCACCCCCATGATGTTCCCCTTCGAGATGTGGTAGGGCCGGTTACCGATGTAGAGGCTGTTCTTGTAGTCACCAACAACCGTTCCCGACATCGATATCGCCGAGCCGAAGACGGTAGTCCCGACAAGACCCATCAGAATCGCCTCCTCCTTGGTGAGGCCTAGGGTGTCACGCATGTTCAGGAAAAGCCCGAGTAGGCCGAGAAGAACGATGAATGAAGTTCCGCTGACCGGCTCGATTCCGGTTTCACCCATGACGCGGACTGCGATGGCGCCGAGGAGGAAGGTGGCAATCCCGACGATGATGGCGAAAAGAATGCTTGGAATCAACGGGAAGCCGCCAATCCAGAAGATGGCCGTCATAGCGACTATGGCTATGAGAATGAAAATAGGCAGGTGGTAGAGCGGCCATTCGTACCACCCCTTCCCTTCGATGTACTCCTCTCCTTGTTCGCCTCGGAACGCTTTGCGGATATCACCGAAAATTCCGACGAAGGTTGGTGCCATCTTGACAAGTCCGAGGAAGCCACCGCCGAGTATGGCACCGATCGCTACGACCCTGATGAGAGTACCATATACCGTCATCTGCACAAACGGACTGTAGGGTTGAGTCGATGGGTCTCCGATGTCTGAAAGCAGGTAGTAATCACCCATGCTGGCGATGTAGACTGGGACATCGAGCATCACAGCAAGTGGCACAAGATAGAACCAAGCGACAAGGGTCCCCAAGTTGACGAGGACTGCGACGCGCAACCGCATGAACCAGCCAATGGCGAAGAGGGTGGGTGAGAGTTCGACACCCAGATAGGTGTACATGAAGGGATTCATGCTCCCCTCTTCGTAGTAGGTCACTCCCTTGGAAACCCCTTCCCAAGTTCCGTGCTCGCCTACCACCGTCTGTACTCCGGCAGGCTGGTGAACCGCATGGTGGCTGAAGATTGACGCGAAGCCGGTCTTGGCAAAGGAAAGTTTCTGTGCTATTACATCCATGATAGATGCGGAAACGCCGTCCATGTGGCGCTTCCAAGAGAGGGGATAGTCAATCAGGAACATGAAAACCATTGTTGCGACTGTTGAGAGACCTACGGTGGCGAGCGATTCCTTGGCTTGTTCCGCTGCACCGGTCGATACATCACAGGCGATGTCCAGTAGGACCAGAGTCGCTTCGAAACCGGGCATCGGCAGTGGGTCTTCAACCAGCCAAACCCGTCTGAAGATGATGAAATACATCACGCCGAGGAAGCCGGCGAACATCGACGCGATGATGCCGATGAAGGCTAGTTGGAAGGTGTCAACATTGTTGATCAGGTGCCCTCCAGCCACTTCGTAATTAGGACTGGAGGCGAGAAGGAAAATCGCTGGGAAGGTGAATATGAAGCCGGTCGATGCGTGTGTCGCTCCTGTTGTAGCGCTGGTCGCGATGTTGACTTCCGAGGGGGACCAACGCATCGCCATTCCGAACAGATAGGCGATGTACCAGGCCGCTGAGACAGCCAAGCCTATCTTCAGTCCGATGTAAGCGGTTACGCCGCTGAAAACTGCCCCGATGAGAATTCCGATGATGACCTTTCCAAGCGACCAGTGGCTGACTTCAAACGCCTCTTCTAGGTTCTTTTCTTCCAAGTATTGTTCAAGCAGGCCGGTGTTCAGATTCTTGTACATGTCTTGGTCAAGCCAAGTCAGAGTGCCGTCCTCAATCGCTTTCAATCCGTCCGCCGTGACCGGCTGACGGTAGGCAGAACGCTTCCCCCCCATGGACTCACCTGCCCCTTAGGGCAGGTGGGTCACCGAAGGCATCTCTACAATACGATTGCGCCGAAGGACACAGAGTCGACGAGCCGAGCCGCCTCAGTGGTCACGGATGATTTTGTAGCGGCCCAGCGCTTCCATCCACATGATTTCGCCGCCAGCAACGATGTTCAGCCCCTCATCGAGTGGGAGCACCATCATCTCGAAGGTCTTGGCGTCCATCGCGTGAACCTCCTGACCGGTGATGTGAGTGACGGTTGCAGAA
>CAZPJQ010000092.1:0-7264 GCA_964586945.1 uncultured Candidatus Poseidoniales archaeon | reverse complement strand
AAACACCTTTTCGGGGGACAATTCGGAGATGTCATCGTGTTCCAGCGATGCCATGCCAGACCAACCACTGACCAACAGTAGCAAAACCACAAGCAGAGAGCCCTGCAGTCCATGACCGCCTCTATCCAACCGACCCATGTGTTCGGCAGACCCTCTTCCATTCATCAATCAATCCCCGCCATGGCTGATTGCAAATCAGCCGAAATGGAGCCACAATCGGACCAAACTGATTGTCACTCCACCATACATCCAAACCAGCATCAACCGCCGGGTGAACTCGGTCGCCGGTCGCCACCCCGTGAACTTCTCAAAGACCTCCTTCACGAACCACCCCTCCTCATGGTCTGAAGTGAACTCCCCACCCAAGAGCTGGACCTCCCAGGTGGTGAAGATGCAGCGACGCTCATTCAGTCGCCAGTGGATACGTGTGATCAGAACGAACGGGGCGTGGATCAGCCAGGATTGCCACCACGGCAGCGCCCAGCCGATGACGATGAAGATGAAGGATGCGTAGTGGGCTAACCGAGTCAGGGATGCGAGGATCCGCCGCACGCCGACACCTCAGATGACGAACAGCCTGACGGCAGAAAGCACCCAAGCAACATACATCCCCACTTCCGCTACCATTACTACCGTCTCCTCCGAAGGGGACCGGCTTCCAAAAAAGGCGAGTGAAATTCGGTGGAGAAGACCCGGCTGTTCATGAGTGCCCGCGCTGGGATTGCCACGCAACTTCGCTTCTAGTGTCGAGAGGAAGCAAATGTTGTCGTTGGTCATCCAATGTATCTTCATGGTGGGGACTAGAAACAACATCAGCCACCACGACTGCTCCCATGGCAGCGCCCAGCCAATCAAGGTGTAAATTGGGATTGAGGTATGAAGCCACTTCACCAAATCTGCGAAGAAGAGAGAGAGGGCGCGTACTTCCACCTCAGGCAGATAGTCTGCTGTAGCCCCCTCGCCCATGATTACCCCAAACCTTCCGAAGTTATGAGCACACACCCTGCGACATTTCCACTTTATCGGGAGTTCGCAATCAAACTCGAGAAAACCTCAATCTCCAAACCGGGTTAACCCTGTTCAGAGTAGGTCGGCGAGTTCGTCTTGGATGATCTGCACGGCCTCAAGAATCTCATCCTTGTGGCGGGCACCGGTAATCACCATCTTGCCGCTGCCGAAAATCAGGCAGACAACCTTTGGAAAGTCCAATCTGTATATCAAGCCGGGGAACTGCTCGGGCTCGTACTCGACCTTGTCAAACGGAAGGTGGAAGGTCAGGTTGTTGAGGTTCAATCGGCGTGGCAACCCTGCGAGTGGGTCGTCAGCATGCAGTTTCCGCTTCACTACATCATCATCTTCCTTTTCTTCGTCAGTGGCCAGAATGAGCTCATCGCCATCTTCGATGACCATGATGTTTTGGTCGTCGAATCGGGCTCTACCATCGTAGTCCTCCGGGTAGTGGAGTGCGTAGGTCGCAACCATGTTCTGGACTTCGATTTGAACATCATCGAGGTCCCAAGTCTCTATGCCGGCAGCTCGCAAGTCGCCAATCATTCGCTCGATTCCTGTCTTGATGTTGTCTTCGTTCTTTCCGCCGGTGCAAACAGCACGGCCGGAGCGGAACATTAGGATAGCCAACTTTGGGTCAACCACACGGTAAACCACACCGGGGAATTGTTCTGGCTCATACTCGCAATTTAGTTGGATTGCGATGTCCGGGAGGTCGAGTTCTTCAGCCACACGAGTGGAGGCTACCACATTAACGACAGTTAGGCGTTCTTCATCACTGCTCATGCGGCTCGCCACCTTCGCACCCTATATAAAGGGCGTTACTTGAGAAATCACGCTTTCGTCCAATTTTCCAATTGAAAAATCAATTTTCACGGTGATTCTTCAATTCTCACTCCGGGGGCTCCAAGTGGGGTGATGATGACCCTGCCGCCTCGCATCTCAATCGCCTCCGCCGTCTCCTTGGGATTGAGGGTCAGAGCAATCATGCAGCCACCCCCACCCGCTCCGGTCAGCTTCGCTCCGAGCGAGGTCGGTCGAGCGACCTCGACTAGTCGATCTAACTCAGGACAGGATACCTCGATTTCCTGCAGCAGTGAGTGAGCCAAGTCCATCAGTTCGCCAACCTCCTCCAAGTTGCCGACCGAAAGTGCTGCGACCCCTGCCCGAGCGACAACACCCATCTTGGTAATCTCCTGACGGAGTTTGGGCCGCTTGGTGAGCAACTCAGCTACGCCAGACACCATCTTTCCAGTGGGTGAGTGGATTCCCGTACTTCCTACCACGAGCCAGGCACCGCGGGCGCGCTCGGCCAAATCGACGGAATGTATCTCCCAACTGAGTTCACCATCGGGAGTCTCCAGAGTTCGAGTGTAACGCCAGTCAGCAAACGATTCCTTCTCATCTGAGAGCATTACACAACCACCCAAGGTGGCGGTACTGGTATCGATAGGGCTCGCTCTCCCATTCTGCGCCGCAGCCTCAGCCAAATGTGACAGAGTCGCAATCCGCTCAGAATCCATTTCATCGCCCACCAGCTGCAATAGCCCGGCGCAGGTTGCTGCGGATAGAGCAGCGGAAGAGCCTAACCCAGCAGCGGGGAACAGTTCGCTCTGTACCATCAGCGAATGAGGGGGCGACTCAGCGCCTACGACCGCATCACGCAACGAGAAGACATGCGGGTGGCGCTCACTGTTCAACGGATTACCATCCAACTTCCACTCACCCTTGCAAGGGGCCATGGAGACTTCCACCCTGGCATCGATTGCCACCGCGACCGCAGGCTCACCGTAGACCACGGCGTGCTCACCGAACAGGATGCACTTGCCCGGGGCGGAGGCGCGCACCATGTGGGCCTGTCAGCCGCATCCGGCCATAGGGGTTGGGGGGGAGCGGTTGGTTGAAGGGCGTTCTCTCAATCGGCATAACACGCCGGACTTCCACCGGCGGTGAGGCGGTCGAGATGGAACATCCACTCCTCCTCTCTTACGGCCCGATTCCGGGTTGGGTGATTCTTCTCGTTCTAGGCGGAACATCGATTGGATTCTTCACTGTCCAAGTGACGAAGGCGACACGACTGGTAATGCTCGGCACATCCGACTCCCGATTCGACTCATGGGGCCTCCGCGTGCGCGAACTCATCATCGGCTGGCTCGGTCAGAAGAGGGTTCTGGAAGACCGCGTAGTCGGCACGATGCATGTGCTGATGTTCTGGGGATTCCTGATGCTCTCCACTGACATGTTCGACCTCGCCACTGCCAATTTCTTCTCCGACAACATCCTCCCAAGTGTCCTCCTTGGCCCGTGGAACGGAATTGTGGAACTCGGCTATTCCCTCGCCTTTGTCGGCTGTTTGGCAGCACTCATCCGACGGGTGGTTTTCTCGCCCGAGAAATTGAAGGGAGAGTCCCAATGGGAAGGGAATGTCATCTTGATTCTGATTCTTACGATTACGACGACTTCCTTCGTGGTCGAAGCCTCTGAGACGCCCTCTCAGACTTGGGAACCTATCGGAGCGTGGGTAGCGGCGAATGGTGTCACACAGGGGGCGGTCACCGGCGCCTATTGGGCCCACATATTGGCGATATGCGTCTTCTTTGTGCTGATTCCACTATCCAAGCACATGCACCTTGTGATGGCATTTCCAAATGTCTTCTTCCACGACACCGAGCCGCTGGCAAAGATGCGCCCGCTGGCGGTCGGCGAGGATGGCAAGGCGGTGCCGCTTGAGGACCTCGACATCGAGACCTTCGGTGTCAGTCAGTATCAGCAATTGACTTGGAGACAACTCATCGACGGCTGGTCATGCACCAGCTGCGCCCGCTGTCAGGATGTCTGCCCAGCCTACGAATCAGGCAAGGGACTCAACCCGATGCAGATCATCCATGATGTCCGAGACTACGCAAACGAGCACGCTCCAATCCTACTGAAGGGGGATACTCCCGGAGAGAGCATCATCGACCGCTTCACCCCCGAGGCGATTTGGGCATGTACCACCTGTCACGCCTGCATGGATGCCTGCCCGCTCTACATCGAACATGTTCCGAAACTGACCGATGCCCGCCGCCACCTGATGATGGAGGCGATGGATTACCCAGAACAATTCAATGTGGCCCTTGGAAATCTTGAGACGAATTCCAACCCGTATGGCTTTGGGGCGCATGAGCGTGGCGACTGGGCGGCTGACTTGGATGTCAAGATAGGAGAGCCGGCGGAATACATCTACTTCGTAGGCTGTGCGGCGTCGTTTGACGAGCGCAACCAAAAGGTGGCGAGGGCGACGATTTCTCTCCTAAAGGAGGCCGGTTTGGATGTCGGGATTCTCGGCATGCAGGAGGGCTGCTCGGGGGACTCAGCGCGGCGGATGGGCAACGAATACCTCTTCCAGATGCTAGCCGAGACAAACATGTCGACCTTCCAAGAACTTGGCGTCAAGCGCATCGTCGCATCCTGCCCGCACTGCTTCCACACGCTCGGCAAGGAGTACGGTGACTACGGTGGAGATGAGTTGGAGGTCTTCCACCACTCGGAGATTCTCGCTCTGCTCCAGAAGGAAGGCAAGTTGCCCGATGTCGAGCGCGATGGTGAGAACAAGATCACCTTCCACGACCCCTGCTACCTCGGTAGGATAGGGGGTATCACCGAAGAGCCCCGCTCAATCATCGGTGGGGTCGACGCAGAACCCGCCCGCTCGGGCAAGGACTCCTTCTGCTGTGGTGCCGGTGGCGCCCAGATGTGGATGGAGGAGGACCCGGACAAGCGGGTCAACGAGATTCGAGCGAAGGAGTTGGCCGCGACCGGATGCGACACCGTCGCGGTCGGTTGTCCATTCTGCTCAATCATGGTCAATGACGGGCTGAACAGCGTCGGTGCGGAGATGGATGTCAAGGACGTCGCTGAGATTCTCTGGGAGCAGATCAAGGCGAAGGATGACGAAATCCAAGTGGCCTTGGCAACCGCCGAATGATCACTCTTCTGCTTCACGCATCTTGCGGATGTGAATGAACGACTTCACGCAGACGAAGGTGTAGAGGCCACCGAGCACAAGCAGCAGAAGGTGGGAGAAGAAGACGAGGTCGTAGTCCCCACCTAGCATTGTGAAGAGGCGAGCCCCTCCCAAAGCGGATAGCAGGCCGAAAACGACTGCGATGTGCATGAACATCTTGCGCTTCTCAGGCATCTTCTCGGATAGGAATCCCATGAGGAGGATGGGTGCACCCATGAAGGTCGGAATCATCGCCGTGATGCTCGCCATGTCACTGATGACATAGGCGGCGATTCCCCAGACTGCGAGGATGCCTCCAACGATCATCGACAATTTCGGTACGGTCAGGCCACAACACTGGAACTCTTCCATGGACTCCCGCAGTTGAGGGGCTTCGTCAATGTTGCTCATTCACTTGCTCCGCGGATGACAATGAAATTTCATTCAAGCCGAACACGCCCCACCATCGCTGAATGATGCCGAGGAACGGAGAATCATTTCCAGGCACCGACAGTGCTGGTCATCTCCTCGGAAAGGCCCCAAAGCCGTGCTGCGTCCTCATCATTCCTAGCCCGGCCAGTCGGTTTTGCAGGCTTGCAGTTGTAGCAATACTCGCCCGTCAACCCTTCAGCCTCCTCCGAGACAGCCAACCAAACCACAGTCTCTGCCCCTTTGGTGTCCTTACGCTGAAATGGCCGACTGATAGTCATCAAAAGACGAGCCATGGAACCATTGTTACGAGAAAATCCGGTGTTGACGAAGCCGGGGTGTAGACAGTTTGCAGTAACCCCCGAACCATCCAAGCGACGGGAGAGTTCACGGGTGAACAGGATGTTTGCCAGTTTCGACTGACAGTAGGTGGACCAGCCTGCCTTGGTGCCTCGCCTCTCAAACTGAAGGTCGTCCCAATGCATCTTGCCGGGGCGATGTGCATCGGAGGCGGTACTTACCACCCGAGCGCCACCAGTAGACCGGAGAATGTCTTGAAGCAGTGTCGTGAGCAGGAAGTACGCATTGTGATTGAGAGCCCAGGTGCGCTCAAATCCATCGACTGTGTTCACCTTTTTCGTGAAGATCGCTCCGGCGTTGTTGACCAGAACATCGAGCCTGTCGAACTGCGTCTTGAAACGGTCAACAAGAGCCTTGATGTCAGCTTGGTCGGTGAGGTCGCACACCTCACCGTGAAGTGGCCCACAACCTGCAATCGGCTGCAACTCGGAAATCAAGGTGTCAACCCTCGCTTGGTCACGGCCGACGACGACAATCGTCGCACCAGTAGGAGCGATTCCATACGCTGCCATCCGTCCGATCCCCCGGGTAGCTCCGGTGATGAGAATCACCTTGCCGCTCATGTCCCGCTTGGTCATCGTTGGCCTCGCCATGACCCCTGCCCGCCGGATGGGGTTATTACCCTGTGTCGAAGGCGTATTCACGCGCAGGTGAGAGCATGCCACTCCGAATCCACGACACCCGCCGCCGTGAGAAGGTCGAATTCACGACCATCGAGCCGGGCAAGGTTCGCATGTATGTCTGTGGAATCACCCCCTACTCACCCTCCCACCTCGGCCACGCCCGCTGCTATGTCGCCTTCGACATCGTCCACCGCTGGCTGGAGGCAAAGGGCTACGATGTCACCTATGTGCAGAACTTCACCGACATCGATGACAAGATCATCAATCAGGCGAATGAGGAGGGAATCGAATTCCAAGAGGTCGCGGAGCGCAACATCATCGATTACTACAGCGCCATGGACGCCCTAAATGTCCTGCGCGCCGACCACTACCCGAGGGTCAGCGGTACGATTCCGGGCATCATCTCGATGATTGAGACCCTGCTAGAGAAGGAACACGCCTACATCGGCGAGGATGGCATCTACTTCGATGTCGAATCGGCGCCCGAGAAGTACGGGATGCTGACCGGACAGAACATCGAGGCTGTTCAGGCGGGTGCCGGAGGAAGGGTGGCGGCGACAGGAAGTGGGAAGCGGGACCACAAGGACTTCGCGCTTTGGAAGTTCTCGAAGCCCGGAGAGCCGGAGTGGGAGAGCCCTTGGGGAAATGGAAGACCCGGATGGCACATCGAGTGCAGTGCGATGTCACTCGAATACTTCGGCGAACAATTCGACATTCACGGCGGTGGCCAAGACCTTCGATTCCCTCACCACGAAGCGGAAATCTTCCAATCTGAATGCTGTACTGGAGCCGAGCCTGTCGTTCATTGGTGGATGCACAACGGCTTCGTCAATGTTGGCGGCGAGAAGATGAGCAAGTC
>CAZPJQ010000091.1:0-7439 GCA_964586945.1 uncultured Candidatus Poseidoniales archaeon | reverse complement strand
CCCCTCCGGACTTAATAACTTTCACGCTTGTATAAACTCGCACGGACTGTCGACGAGAAACTCTCAGCATCCGACAAGACAAACAGAGGACTCCGCGAAAAGATCAACACCCAGGCAAACCAAATTCAACGCTTGGAGAACCAGATTCGCCGACTCAAAACTGACCTCCGTACTTCAGGAGGAGAAGTTGTGAAATTGAAAACGGCAGTTGTTGAATTGAACGAATCTTTCCTCAATCTACGGACTTTAATGTTAGAAAAACTCAGCCAAGCCAACGGGCGCATCAATAAACTGGGGCCATTTCAACGATACCCAATTCTCATCCCTGTAAAACAAACTCTCAAGTGAATAGCCTTCAAACCGCTCGCAAAACCCTCCCGCTGCCATTAATACGGAATGGACGACCCCACCCAACTGAGGGAGTCATACTGACGGCCACCATGAGGGATTCGCATGACCAAGGTACGCCTCCATATCCACGGCGGTGAGAAGGGCGGCTCTGAGGTCACCTTCGACGAACTTTCAGCAGCAATGGCCGAAATTTCCGGCGGCTGGATTGACATTCACCGGCCCGAAGAGGAGAGTTGTCGGCCATTCTTGGAGGGTGATATGGGGTTCTTCCACTTAGCGGTGGACGACTGTTTTGCCGAGCCCGTGAGCGGTGGTTTCGTTTACGAGGACCACAAATTCTTCGCCTTCAAGGCGCGCGACCAAGACCGCGACCTCGACACCGAGCACCTGAGAGCCTTTCTCAAGGGAAAGTGGTTGGTCACCGTCCGCCACGCCCACATGCCGGGAATCAATGAGTTCCGCAAGCGATTCCACACCTCCAAGGTGAAGCGCCTTGCCAAGATCGGCAGCGAATATCTGCTCTACGAACTGCTCGATTCCGTTGCTGACGACTGGTACAAGGTACTGGAAAAGAAGTCCCATCGACTCGATGAGTTGGAGGACCAGGTGTTCAACCCGAGCCAGACATTTCCTGACCTTTTGGAGGATTTGCACGAGTTGAAGGGGGACCTGCGTGAGGTGGCCAAGTCGACCACTCCTCTGCAGGAAGTGGTTCACAAGATGTTGCGCACCGGCGAGAATTTCGTCACCGAAGAGACTCTAGTCTACTTCCAGGACCTTGACGCCCTGACCCAAGATCTAGTGCGCCGCGTCGAGAACTACAACTCCGGGGCTGCGAGCACCCGTGACACCTACATCTCCCAATCCCACATGCGGGCGGCCGAGGCGCAGGCCGAGGCGGGCGAGGTGATGCGCCTGCTGACCATCATCGCCACCATTATGCTGCCAATCACCGCGATTGCCAGCATTTTCGGCATGAATGTCTCATCGTTCGGAGCCGGTGACGGACCTGTTGACCTCAAGCTGATTCTCGGCATCATGGGTGCCACCGGCGGCGTGATTCTGCTCTGGTTGTACAGCAAGGGACACATCGGCGGCAAGCGCTGATTCACTCTTCAGCGTCACTCAGACCGCTCAATTGCTGACTGTAGCGCTGCTGAGCGTCAGGATTCGCACTGATGAAGGGCCTACCAGAATCATCGACCGATTCCAACTGCTCGTTCTCGTCCCTAGACTTCAATCCGGGCCTAATCTCCTGCACCTGTTCCAGATAGCGCTCTCGAGCCTCGTCATCATCTCGCTCCCAGCGGGCGGCCTGTCGCTCCTCGACCTGTGCCAACTTGCCCTTCAGCTTCTTGACCATGAATCGATACACTACGACCAGGAACACGACATCGAATATGATGAAGCCAACCAGCAGTGGGTCCATCCAATCACACTCACAAGGGCGCGTTCAACTCGAAATCGCAGGCGCCCTCAGCGATTCCGATGCAGATGAGGACATTCCCAAGCGCAACCATGTCGTCGTCGAGCCCGGGGGGAAGTGGCTCGGGCATCGGCACAGAACCCGAGAGCAGGTTGACCATGCAGGTACCACAATTTCCTGAGGTGCAGTTGCGAGGAATCTCGATGCCGCCGTCCTCGGCCAACTCAAGCACGGGGACCTCATCCTCATTCTCGACGGTGCCTACTATGACGCCGTTGCGAAAGAAGCGCAGAAGCGCCATTGACCATCACCGGTCTTCCCAGCGAGTCCAGCGACCGGTCTGCTTGTTGAAGTGGAGACCTGCCTTCTTCATCCACTTGTTGAACTTGGTCGCTCCAGCACCGGTGGCGACGATGAAGTCCTCCCTGTCCTCTTGGGCCTGAATGTAGCCCTTTGCGGCGAGAGTCTGGTCAATCCAGTCGTTGATGTCCATCAGCCCTCCACTGAGGTTGCTCTCTTCGACTGCGGCCTGCAGTTCATCTGCAGTTGCGCCAGTCGCTTCGAGGTCCTGTTTGATCATGTCCTGTGCCGAGGTGACCTTCGCCTTTGGTCGCCTAGCCCTCGGTAGTCGGGGAGGCTTGTTCGGGTCGATTGTGATTCCACCGCCGTTGTTCAGGAACGCCTCGACCCGAACGACCATCTGTGCCGAGAACTCGGTTTCACAATCCCAACAGATGAAACTCCAACCGTTCGGGTCGCTATCGTTGAGATTACCACCGCGCGGGTCGATCTCCTCGCCACACTCGGGGCAGGCGTGGAGACAGAGGGTCGGCACCAACTTTCGGCGGAAATCTACGATGTCCTGGGGAGTCCCCGCAAGTTCCAACATCTCGTGGTCCCTTGCTGCTTCCAAACCGCGAGTCTCAAGTTGGTCGCGAATCTTGTTTCGCTGTTCCCGCTTCAACTCCTCATCGTAGTTGTTCTCAAGTTTGCAGATGAGTTCGATGCTCTTGCCGAGCCGATTCATCACCAACTTCTTGCCGCGAAAGGCCTCGACCTTCGCCTCCTTCAGACGCTCCTTCTGCTCGATTAGCTCGGAGAGGAAATCCTTCTGCTGTCGACGGAACCGCTGCTCATCGATTCTGTCCATCTTTTTCTTGGTGCCAGAGAGCACCTTGGAGAGGTAGCGTTGACGGCCAGCCTTGGAAGGTCCGGAAGATATCACTTCGATGACAGACTTGGCAATGGCGACCTTGAGTCCGTAGTTTCCGACGAGTTGCTCATGGTTCATCTCCTTGAGTCCGCCAATTGTGACTCCGGAGTCGGCGAGAGTCTGTGCTGTGACCTCGTCCACACCTCGCCGTAGTAGTGCAAGATAGGTGTCCTTCTTTGCCATGCTAGTCCCCTCCCCGAGGCACCGGAGCCGGGGGTCCTCTTTGAACCCGCCGTTTAAAGCGAAGAATAGAAGATTTGGAAAAACACTCCTAGGAGTGATTAACGCGCTCCAACTCCGACCCTATCCTCAACCATTCAACGGGCTCCAACTCATCTGGCCGGACCTCTCGCCAATCACTTCTCACCCCTCCCACTTCGGACTTTCCAAGTAGGTCGGTAACTGCATCCTGCCACCTTGCGCGGTGCCATCCGGGCACCCTTTCGATTCGTTTGGGTGGCCTCTTCAATCGATTCTTGACCTTCTTTCGCCTCTCGAGGAAGGCCTCGTCCACCATCCGCTTGACGAGGCGCATGTCGACCTCGACGCCGAGGTCGGCGGCGAGATTACGCGGTGTCAGTCGAAGCAGTCGGCTGTGAATCGCAGGGTGGGGAGCGAAGGCGTGCGGCGGCACTAGCGCATCGAGTTCACAATGCCAGTGGAACGCGGTCTGCATCCCGAGCGGACCTCTTGAAGCGGGACCTTCCTCCATCGCCATTCGCTGTGCGAACTCTTCCTGTAGCAACAGAACCACCGCCTCGAGCGGCGCATCTCCCCTGTTGCACGCCGACGACTGCCAGCGGTCTACCTTCGCCAACAGCGGACTGGAAATCTGGTATGGAGGATTACTGACGACATGAGTGATGTCATCCGGCCAACCGACTTGAAGGGCGTCCCCCTCGACGAGGCTCAACCGTCCAGAGTCTAACTCCTCACCTCGGGTACGCCGCAGATGCTCGCAAGCGACCTCATCGATCTCAATTGCCGTCACCCGCGCCCCCGCCGCCACCAGCCGCTGGGTCAGAGTACCGGGCCCCGGGCCAACTTCGAGCACATGGGAGGTTTCGGAGAGAGAGGCAAGTTCGACCGCGCGGTCAAGCACCTTCGGGTCGAGCAGATAGTGTTGTCCGAGTTCCTTATCGGCACGACGACGGTCGAGCAGTAGGTCAACTAACCGATGGGTCGTGTCATCCTCGGGGGTCGGCTCAGCCATCCCTTCACGCATCCGGCAAGCGTACCACATTCAACAGTAGGCTAGGGGTGATTTGCGGGTCAATCAGCTCTTCGACCAAACGCTCGGCGATGAGTTGTGTCGAATCAATCGCGCACGCTTCATCCACCTCTTCCATGGTCTCCCAGCCAAGCCTCGTCCGCGTCTTCACCATCAAAGTCGCCTTTGATGGTCCAACACCTGGAAGGAGTTGGAAAGCGTGGAACTTGAGCGAGAGGTTTCCCGCCCGGTTGTAGAACGAGAGGTACTTTTTGGGCAGGTCGCCGATGATTACCTTCACGACATCGATGAGTGCAGTCTGTGCGGAATTTGCCATCTCGCGGTGACGAGCAACTGAGAGAATCTGCGACACCTCACCCTCGCTCTCCTCTGTCGGGAGTTCCAGCCGGCCACCGACCTCGAGACGACCACAACCAGCCTTGGCGCGGACCTTCAGAAGAGTGAGGTCAGTTTCACCGATACAGTAGAGGATTCCGCCACCGGCGCCGCTGCCATCATGAGACAGAACGCGGCAGTGGGGCTCTCGTGCCCAAGGCTCATCCCGCTCATCGCGACCCTGCCTATCATGTCCGGGATGCATCCGTCTCAACTCCGCGAGGAAGGTCCTGTGCATTAACCCCAACGAGTGATGGGTGAAAGTAAAGGTGACTCATTTCCCGAGCAATGATGGAAGGGTTTGAGCAGTATGTGGAGTTTACCTCATCTCCGGAAATGGGGGGGTGTGTGGGGCTTGTGTTACAAGCGAACATCAGCCTTCGTAGCCAACTTCTTGGCGAACAATCGTGACGATTTCGTCAATTTCAGCGTCGTCCATGGGGATTCGCTTTGATGCGAGGATGGCCTTCACGGAGTAGCCCTCAACCGGGATGACCTCAGCAATCTTTGCTGCGATGTCTGGTGCTGCGGCCAACTTCTCAATGGCCATCAACTTTTGAAGAAGGGATGTGAAGACTTTGGAATCTGTCTCGACCGAAGCGCGCATTGTGCTGGCGGCCCACATTGCATGGTTGAGAGCCATCTCTTGCTCGTAGGAGAGTTCGCCTCTACGTTCCCGAGCATCCTCGAGAGCATTGCGGACGGTAGCGTAGTCGATGTACTTCGATTCGTCGGTCATTTTCAACACCTCACTCAAGTGGTCGCAAGTGCTCTGGGCGACTGATGACGGTCTTCGCCATGTTGCCATCCTTCACTGCGATGATGTAGGCTCGTCCCTGCATTCCGGTGATGACACCTGTGCGGCCCTGGAATCTGCGGTGGGGCATGCCCATCTGCTGAGCGCCATTGATGACGATGGCAACTCTGTCTCCCACTTCGTAGGGATGGAGCACTCGACGGATGAAGAGACGGCTGCGCTGGGTCTTGCTGCGACTCAAGATAGAGCGAGTTCCCTGACGAGTACCGTGGCTGCGACGCATCCTACTTCCTCCACTTTCCCCCTTACGGGGGATTCGGCGACCTGCCGCCCCTAATTAAGCGCGTCGCTATCACCGATGACTCCGATTACGCAGCGAGGTCAATCAGCGTGAACATCTTCGACGTCGAGAGAGATGACTTCGCATTCCGCCTCAAGCAGTCCCGCAACGCTCGGAACCGTTCGCCCCTCGTCGCTGTGAATCAACTCCTTCACATAGGTCCCGCTTTGTACTCGGACTGAAATTTGGGCCTCATTGCCATCGACTTCGATGTTCTCTACAGAGACCACATCTCGCTTACGAATCTTGTCCGCCCTGCGGTGTGCCACTCGCTGTGGTGTCTGCTGCTCAAGGGTGACTCCGACCATCCCTTCCAAGACCTCTCGTACCCGGTCTTCGTCAACCTCACCGTCGATTCGGAATCGGATGGTGTATGACTTGTCGGCAGCGGTACCCTTCACGCGGGCGACCTCAGAGCGGCGGGACGAGCGCAATTCGCTAATTTCAACTCGGCCCGCAGAAGTGGCGTTGACCAGCTCGGTCATCTCGACAAGATCTGCCACTCTACGGCGCGGCGACTTCAACTCGATGACGAACGGCCGGCCGCTGCCGAGACATCGAACATCGATGTCCTCCCGCCCCATTCCGTGAAACGATGTGTCGGCCGCCTCATAGGCGGCTCGCAGCGGCTCTCCGATCTGGTCCTGAACGGAAGTCGGATACTGCTGCCCGGTTCCCTCGCAAGACTCGCAGCCGTCATCACGACCTTTGCAGGCGCGGCATGGCCAACGGGTCTGGGGGATTCCCCGCTCCAACTTTCGGTAGCGACCGTAGAGGTACAGAGAACGAATGTCAACATTGATTTCAAGCGTCAGAGTGTCGATGAGAAGCATTACCTCGGGGAGCTCCTTAACAAACTCAGCATCAGAAAATGATGGTTTCAGCGTGTGATATATCGCCTCGGTGAATGCCGCCTTCAAGCCGCGACTTCCTTGCGCTCCATGGCGCGTCCGAAGCACCTCTTCCTCAGCAACATGGTCCTTCGCGAAGTGAGCCCCAATCTGCAGTTTGGCGAACTCAACATCAGACAACTGGTCACAAATCCGCTTGCAGATTAACGAAATATCAGCGAACAACTCCTCACAGAACGGGCAGTAGCCACCTGTTTGAGCGTCAGCGGAATTGGAATCGGTCTCCTTTGAGTCGTCGAGTGAGGGGGTCCTCTCGTGGGCGGCCAAACGGGTCGCAGCCCCATCTTCCTGAGCTGACGACCAGTCGAGGTGTTGTCCACTCAACCTGGCAAGGCAGCAGTCACAGGTTCCCATCTTGACGAGGTGAGCGATTCCCTCGGGCGCAGGCGCAGGGCGAAATTCCTGGAACTCTTCAAACTCGAATTCATCTTCTGCGGGTGAGTCCTCCTCAACGGGGACCATGTCTGCCCACGGATCGTACGCATCGCCGTAATCGGCGGAGGCAAAGGTGCTCCAATCCTCTTCTTCCTCTTCTATCTCGGGCTTCGGCTCGACCTTGGTCATGGGAGATTGCCTCCTTGCCACCGTGCGGGGAGACCGGACGATTGCAGAGTGGCCGACCGACCCCTCATTCATGAACCCTTGCCGTTCGCCTTAGACTGCCATTATTCGCTGGCCATTTCACGAAGCAGGTCGAATCCGTAGATGCCTAGACTGCAACCGCTGTCACTCTTCGTCTTGATTCTCGGCCCTCATATTGATCCAACTCGAAAATTTCTCAATCCAATTGGGATTGACTATAACCCGTCTGGATAACACCTCCACGGATACCATG
>CAZPJQ010000090.1:0-7498 GCA_964586945.1 uncultured Candidatus Poseidoniales archaeon | reverse complement strand
CTCCTCGCACATGATACGCATCGCCGACTTCCGGTCGTACTCAGTGGGGGCGCTGTCCAGAAGGTGCCACTGTTGCTCAACACTTGCGAACTCGGTGTCACCCTGAACGCTGACCATGCTGATGATAGCGTCACGGACCGTCTGCTGCGGAACCTGCATCCGTCGCTCCCACTTGGGCATCCCCTCGAAGTCGCCGAACTCGATGGTGTCACCAGCAGTGTCCCAGTCAAACTTGATCTCGAAGCGGTAGTCGCCGAGCCACGATGGATCGAAGCCGATGCGGGTCTGCCACTCGTTGAACTGGTCAATCCACGCCTCGAAGTTGGGCAGGTACTGCTCTACCACTTCTGTTGGTCCCACGCTGCTTCCCTCCATCCTAGTCGCTCTGTTCAGGCTCCCTCAAATCGAGGGGTCTTCTTCTCGACATAGGCGGCGATTCCGGTCTTGGCGTCCTTGCTCTGGAAGAGGTCGGACTGAAGTTCGCGCTCAAGCGCCAAGTGGTACTCGAGTGGAATCTCCATGCCGCTCTGCACGCTGCGCTTGATGTTCCCAATCGCCTTGCTTGCGGCGAACGGCAGCGTGAACTGGCCGGCGTAGTCGAGAATGTCCTGCTTGAACTGGTTGGAGTCTCCATCCCAGACGTCGTGCACTAGATCCATCTCGGCTGCCTCCTCGTAGGAGAACTTGCGACCAGTCACCATGATCTCCATCGCCTTCGCCTTGCCGACGAGGCGAGAGAGTCGGGCTGTGCCACCGGTTCCGGCGAGCACTCCGAGAGATACCTCGGGCAGTCCTACCTGACCGGCGTCCTTGCGGCCGATTCTGATGTCGGCGGCCATTGCAATCTCCAGACCGCCGCCGATGGCGTGTCCGTTGAGTGCGGCGATGACCAACTTGGGAGTCTGCTCAAGGCGGCTCAGTGTCTCATTGGCGTGAAGGCAGAAGAAGTACTTGAAGCCGGGAGTGACGGAGTCTAGCATCGAGATGCTAGCACCTGCAGAGAAGAACTTGTCACCATGTCCTGTCATCACGATGACGGTGACGGCGTCGTCGAAGCGGGCTCGGAGGACCGCCTCGTCGATGTCACGCATCATGGCGTGGGTGTAGGTGTTGACCGAGGTCTTGCCCTCGACCAACGGATCACCCGCTGAATCAGAGCAAAGCTCGATGATGGCGATTCCGTTTTCAGTCACGCCGTAGTTGACGAGTCGGTTCGGCATTGGTTCGAGTTGAGGCCAGTCAGTCATGCTATCGAAGCCCGCGAAAAGGGTTCGGCATTTGAACTCGCCCCCACTCCCAAAGGGAGTGATGCACCAGCATACAATGCGAACGCCGGGAGTCGAACCCGGGCAGGTGGCTTGGGAAGCCACCGTCATACCGTTAGACCACGTTCGCGGTGACTCCGCGGATTCAGCGAACAGGTTTGAGCCCAACGGTTGCCCGACCACCAGCAGGAGATAAGGCGCTGAAGTAATCACCCTCAAGGAAAGGTCGGATCTTGTCGGCGACGCTGCTCATCCAACGCCTCGACCATCGACAACCGCCCAACCGCAACCGCCTGAGCCAACTCGTTGGGTAGTGTCAGCATCCCTTCGCTCGCCCGCCGGCTGCGCCTCTGAATTTCCTTCACCTCGCCCTGAGTGGGCCGAACCGGCGTCCGACTGGTGACCTGTTCCCCGGCCATCCTTGCGATTCGAGCCGCCGAATGATGATGCTGATGGCGCGGCGTACCTACCGAGGTCCGCCTCTCGTCGACCCGCTCGACATCCAACCCGCGTGCCAAACAGATGTTGGACAACCGAGTACCGACTGTTTGGGCTCCGTCTCCGATTCTCACAACCGCTCCATCATGGGGAATCAATCCGACCAACTGGCAGATCCTATCGACTGTTTCGTCGACTCCCTCCATCTGTTCGACTCCAAGCGGCTTGCCATCGGCAATCCACGCCAAACCCGGGCGAGGACCGGGGTCAATGCCGAAGGCGAGAATCTGTACGGAATCCTGTGTGGTGGAGAGGTGCAGCGCCCGCTCGGTGGCCACCGAGACATCTGGATAGTCACAGGCGACCCCCTTTCCGAGGTTGGAGGATGCAACTTCCTCTTCACTTCCGAGCCAGACCGAACATTCGGGAGGTAGAGGGGAGTTAGCTGGAATCTGGATGAAACTGATGTGGCGCCGTTTCAATTCTCTCATCAGACAGTATGCGAGGCGGAAGTCCGCCGTCCTCACCACCAGTCCGCCCACGGTAGACCCTGTTCACTCGCCATAGTTCAATCATTGCGGTCATCGAGTACCGAAAATTGCCTTTGAACGACCAAATCACCATGTTACGCAAATTCGGCTTCACCCTCTCAATTGACTCGCGAAGGTCTGTTCGCGCCGAAGTGGTCTTGAACGCTACCTCGACCCTGCCCGGCGATGACCTCCCAATATGAGAGAGAGTTGCGCGCCGTTCTCATCGGTTCTCCCGATGGGGTGAGGGCTGTGACTCGCTCCTGTACAGCCTCCGAAAAGGCGCGCGCTATGCAGGTGGTCAGACGACCCTTCCTCGTAGTACGGGCAGCTGGCTCTGGAACTGCTGGGGCTGGAGATCTGTTGGCGGTTCGGGGTGACATCGCATTCCCCATCGAAGTGAAGACCAGCAAGGACAAGAAAAACTACCTCTCAGGACGGACTTGGGAGCAATATCTCGATCTGCAGAAAGAGGGTGAGAGATGCGGTTTGATGCCGCTCTACGCACTCCGACTAAAGGGGGTTCGCGGCGACTCCTGGAGACTCCTGCGAGTGGAGACCACCACGCTAACTGGGCCACTCGCCATCATCGCTCGCCGCATTCCTGCCTTGACACTCACGAAGAGTGGACGACCCCACCTCGACTGGGATGCCGGTCTTCCCCTGCACCGATTCCTCTCCCTCCTCTGCCGTGACGAGGAGTCCTATGGCCAGACCGCCGCCTCCCTACGCGCCCGCAGTGACTCGTGGGCGAAGTTGGAGGAAGAGGAGGAGCCCGACACTCCCGCTGCCTACCACGAGCCGAAGGCGGAGTGGATCAAGCGCTTCCGCCTCTGATAGTTCTCTTCTAGACGACCGAGGGACGGCTTACTTACCGCCGCTGAGGTCCTTTTCTGCCTCTTCAATGGTCTTGCTCTGACGCAGGACTTCTCGCTTTACCCGCTTTAATGAAGCCTGCTCGAGCATCCTGCGAACCGAGTCTCGCTCACGCTTCAAGTCGGAGATGCGACGCTCGACGGTTCGCCTGCCACTGGGAGCCACCGCCTCCGCTGCCATGAGGGCTCTGTGACAACCCTCCGCTTTCAGCGCTGCGGCTCCTCGGCCGCGGACAGTTTGTAAAGGGCCGAGGGGGGGAGGGAGCGGAGGACGGTTATGGCGAACGAGGCGAGCCCGCCGCGCAATCGAACACGTGAGCTGGTGTTCATCGTGCTTGCCACTGCTGTAGCGGTCCAAATTCACCCAGCCTTGGCGCTCATCGTCGTCTGGTACATTCTGCTCAAGGCATTGGAGGAGTACGGTGTTCTCGACAGGTGGGACGCCACTCGAATCCTCGGCGTCGTACTGATGGTACGGACCAAGCGGGGTCAGCGAGCCTTGGAGGTGATTTCCCGCCCCCGCGCCTTCTGGCGAGGTTTTGGTGAGGTCGGCCTCTGGACCTGCCGCTTCGCAAGCGTCGTCGTAGTGATTCTCTTCCTGCTCTCATTCATTTTGACGATGCTCAATCCATCTGCAATCGAACCCGCTTCAGCCTCGGATATGTTGCTGATTCCCGGCATCTCCTCGACCATTCCACTCGGCTGGGGACTGGCCTGATTGGTCATCGCTCTGGTCATCCACGAGTATGGACACGGCATCCTCGCACGCGCACACGGGATGAGAGTCCGCAGCTTTGGGCTGCTCATCATCGGATTGGTGCCGATTGGCGCCTTCGCGGAGCCTGAGACAGACGAACTGATGCGGGCACCGAGCAGAGAGAGACAGCGAGTCTTCGCTGCCGGACCCGCGGTGAATATCTACGCCTCATTCTTCTGCTTCATCCTGATGGCTGTTCTCGCCAACCAATTCGTCGCCGCAATCCCCGGCGTACACGCCACCGGAATCATCGAAGAACAACCGGCGGCGGAGGCGGGACTGGCTCCCTGGGAAATCATCACCCATGTGGATGGAACAGCGGTGACAGACTACATCGAGATAGCAGATTCTCTCGACTCTCACCGCGCTGGAGATGTCATCGAATTGACTGTTCTTTCTAGAACTGACGCTGATGGTGAGAGAACCGAGCGCACCTTCAGCGTGACCCTCGCTGACCAGTACCTGTACGAAGTCGAGCGGGGGACGGACCCGGAAGTGTTGGAGTTGTACGGCATCTCGGAAGGTGACGCTTTTCTAGGCGTGAGTGGACTCTCTTCGAATGATGCCGGCGCACAGCGGTTGGCAGGCCCATTGCGTAACGATGCACCGAGCGGCGCCCGAGAGACCTTATTCGGATTCGCCGCCCAACCGATGACCATCATCTACAGCCCGCTCGAATACAAGGGTGAAATCATGCATCCCAACGAGTTGGAACTGCTTTCGGCAGACGATTTTCCTCTCGGCACAGATGGCCTCCTCGCAGTGATACACCTGCTCTTCTGGGTTACCTGGATGAATGTTCTGCTCGGCTTCGCCAACTTGATTCCCCTGCTGCCATTCGATGGCGGTCACCTGCTACGCGACCGCCTCCACGACCATCTCAGTCAACTGGCAAAAGTGACGAAATGGCATCCGATGAAAGTCAAACAGATGGCAAACAAGGCCTCTCGAATGTCTAGCCTCGTCATCCTGATGATGATAATCGCGCTCATCGTCCTACCAATGGTCGTGTGATTCACTCTTCTGATTCGCCGGCAGCGCCCTCGTCAACCAGACCTCCGGAGTTCCCGGATTCAGCGTCGTCACCGCCACCTGACTTTCGACCTTCGATACTCTCTTCCAAAGTGGCTTGCGCCACCTCTGGAGAGCTTGACATCAAACGCTGAGTGGCCCGCTCCAGGGCATATGTTCCAAGCAGCAGAACGACCGCGCTCACCCCCAACATCTGCCATGAGTGGGTGGTGACTTGAGCGGAGTTAGAGGAGGCAGCCAACTTGACGGTCCCGAGCCAGGGAATCTCCGCACCAGCAACTCCCACCAACCAGTCAGAGCGAACCGCTTGCACCGGGTTTCCATTCTCGTCTGTGAGCCCATTTGCGAGCGGGTAAGCTGCTTGGCCCTGATCGACATCACAGCGGTTGTGGTCTCCGAGGGTGAGGAATCCTGCGTGGCCCGGGTCCCACCCCTGAACCATCAGCCCGTGGGGGTTTGAAGGACAGGTTGTGTAACTCTCAAAAGTCCAATTGATTTTTTCAACATTCAATTGGTTTGTTCCGGGCGCGTCCCAGGTTAGCACACAGGTTCCGACCTCACCAGTCGCATCCAGCGATATTGGGTCCCAGCTCGCGCCGGTTGGGCAGAGTCCACGCTCTCTGTCGGTTGGAGATAAGGTCCCGTTCGCAACCGCTTCCAACATCGCGCGGTGGATTACCGGTGTGTCTGAACCACCGTTCTTGGAGTAGATGATGACATCCCCTAGGTCACCGTGTGAATTCCAACCTTCGAATCGATTTCCAGCATCTGCGGCTTCAGCATAGGTGATCACATTCGTTCTCCGACTGGTTGACATCACAAGGACGAGGTCTCCAGGGTCGATTGCTCCGACCTCACCCTCCTCAGCGTGCATCATCGAGGAGGATTCAACCACCACCATAGGTGGAAGTGAGCCGGTCGACACCCATAGAGCGCAGACCAACAGGCCAATCAGGCCGATGGCGAGAAGCCCCTCTCGAATCCAGCCCCAGCCGCCGTTCATCGCTTCCAGCCCCGTTCACTCCTCCTCGTCGGAGGGTGAGTCATCAGGGGTTGGTGAAGTCATGTAAAGAATAGTTCCGAAGAAAATCATCAGCATTCCACCGATCAAGTCGAAGTGTGGCGCCCAAGTGGCGTTGTATTCAGCACCGGTCACGATGCCGGTCAAATCGACAGTCATGTTGCGCGCTGTCGCCTCCGTTTCGCGCGCCACCCCGTGGACGGCATTCCACAGGAAGAAAATCAAGCCAACGATGCTCGTCCCAGACAGAATCCTATTGATTCCAGAATCTTTGAACATCTCCACATTGGGGAATCTCTCAGAGAGTCGCGAGGATTCGGTACTCCACCAACTTCCAAGCCATTGTCCACCCTCACTCTCAATCAGTTCGAGACCGGCCGGCATCGATTTCCTCATTCCGAGTTCGACCTTCTTGGACTCCAACCTAGCGAGCCACTGCCCACCCAGCAGTTTGACTGCATCTCGGGCCTCGGCTTCCCGCTGCGCCAACTCAGCGCGCGAGTCGGTCGCGAGAATCTCCTGAAGGGTGTTGTAGTGAGCGAGATAATGGAAAAACTCTGGCGCTATGAAAATAGTCGAGACGAGACCTAGGAATGCCCCTACCCAAGTCAAAGTGCTCCACTGCGCCCACTCATTCGTCTCCTGCTGTATGTTCGATGAGAGGAAAGCGAAGAAGACTATCGCCCAGACAAGCATCATGGTGCCGAGCGTGAACAACATTCCAAGCAGTACCAGATGGCGGTCTCTCTGCTCATCCCACCAGTCTGTCAATGGCTGAAACATCCCCTTCTTTTTCTTCTTTCTTGAGCGAACCACCTGCACCCTCTCCGGCCCCTCCAACGCCCCCTCTCTCTTACGCTTTCGCCAAACATGGTCCGCGACGAGTGGTGAATAACTTGAAATGCGATTTGATGCGGTTCCATAGGGAACCGCCATGAACGACCGAACAGAAATCCCCCTTAGGTATCCAATTTCATTGGCCTTGGTGATGTTGCTGGCAAGCCTCACCCCTCTTGCAATCGCCGCGACCACAGAGACTCAATTCACCGATGGCACGACCACCTTCACCAACACCTTCACCCAAATGGGAAGTGCCAACACCGCCGGAGTGAACATGCCAATCGGTGCCGAGGTGAGTGGCGCTTCATTCACGATTTCGGGTAAAGCATCCACCACCTCCTGGGCAAATGCGAGCAGTAATTCTGACTTCGGGGGACCTTCTACAGTAGACGGTGCCATGAATGTGCCATACTTCGCCGGTGACTGGCGCTACAGCATCAACATCGACAATGACGAGGCGTTCCTCCGCCCGATGGACACTGAGGCGACTTGGGACCTGACTTCGAGTAGCGACATTTCAAGCCTCGGCGGAGCCCACCACAACACAACCAGTGGCGCCATCGGAAATGCTGACAGCGACCTGATCGGAGCGACCACCGCGACGACCGAGACGATGTCGGGTGGCACCTGGAACTACGCAGGGCCGATGGCAATGCTGGGAGACAGTTACTATGTTATCCAGTGGACCACTGCGTCGCTTTACACACAGCCGAACGTCCACCGCTACAACGCAACCACTG
>CAZPJQ010000089.1:2120-7536 GCA_964586945.1 uncultured Candidatus Poseidoniales archaeon | reverse complement strand
GGCTGAATATCGAGAGGTATCGAGGATATCACCTGCTCACCCCCATGTCGACCGGTTGCCGTCAGCGTTAGGTTGTGCAAACCGACGAGCGAGATGTAGGAGTCAATGTCAACCTGAATCGAAATTGCATCAGAAAGGCCGCGCTCGACCGACATCCAACCAGGAGGCCCGGCACCACTGACTCCATTCGGGCCGCTGACGTCAAATCGAATCTCATCGAGTTCAGAACCGATGTTGCGGATTGCCACCTGCAACTGGGTTGAAGCCCCTGCCGATACCGCCGTCGCATTGGGAACGGTGACCTCCCATCCCCAATCGACTCCAACCACGATTGTGTAGGCCGTCTCGTGTGTCACGCCTGTCGAGCTCTCCTCGGCGAAGATGGCAATCGAACAGGTGTCATTCCAGTTGGTGCTCGAATCAGGGGTTACGTTCATCGAAATGAACTCGCTGCCGAGCGGTTGCAACTCCGAGCCCACCGTGCCGTCGACCACTGCCGAGCAGGTCGAATCGGGTACTGTCGAATAGAGCAATGAGGTGGCGTCGTTCCCGTTGTTGGTCACCTCGAACGAGACTACTTCTGTGACTCCTGGGAGGTAGGTGCGGTTCGCGTCGTGAACGACTTGAACGATGACATCGCTGACCGTAGTCACCTCGACAACAATCACCGTCTGAATGCTGTAGTTCCCCCCCAGTGAGCCGGCAAACAGGGCGATTCCGCGGTATTCCGGCGTAGCGTCCGCTGGAATGGTGATTCTGAGTGTGTGATTGCGGATTTCTCCAGGCGTCATGTTCACCGCGACGGGATCCAACCAACGAACCTCCCAATCGAGGGGCACATCTCTCGCCGGACCTCGCATCATAGTGCCGTTGCCACCTGTGCCGTTGCCAGTTCCGTTGCCGGTCCCGTTACCGCCACCAGTTCCGTTCCCTGTGCCGTTGCCAGTTCCGTTGCCAGTTCCGTTGCCAGTTCCGTTCCCGCCACCAGTTCCATTCCCTGTGCCGTTCCCGGTTCCGTTCCCGGTGCCGTTACCTGTGCCGTTCCCGGTCCCGTTGCCACTGTTGTTCGACTGCGACGAATTCCAATTCGTCCAGAACTCGCCAAGGTCCAACGCCTCGTCGATTTGGAGAATGATTGAATCGTCGATGTTTCCGGCGTTCTCCACCGGGATGTCAACATCGACCGTCTGATTCGGCTCTATTGCGATTAATCCACGATCGCCGACCGCCCCGATGTCAAGCGCCGGCAGATATAGTGGAGCGACTGACAGCAGCAGCGTGACTGTCGTCGACTCGTTCGCATCGTCGCTCCGCGTCGCAGTAACATCGACCTGCCCATTGGCACCCAACGCAGCGCCCGAGGCCAAACGAACGACCAAGGTGGTACTGTCCGACTGGATCGGGAAGACAGGGCCGAGGGAGGAGTCCGAGAGTGTCACATTCCACTCCGGAGGCAGGAAGGTTGTGTCCAGCGAGAGGTTGTAGGAACGTGTGTTCATCAGGTTGTCATTGGTCACCGTCAGCGAAAGGTTTGCTGCGGTTCCCGGCACTAGATACTCATGTTGTGACGATAGTGAGATGTCGATTTCCTCGCTCGCGGCGACCGGCGCAGCCATCAATGGCAGCAATACCGCGCTGAACATTAGAATCGCAAGCGTTAGGCTCGGGGTTCGACTCATGGCTTCGCCTCGTAGAGGCGTGACTCGGAAATCACCTATAACAACGGCGCGGCTGAAGGCTGAGGAACTGAATCCATTTCAGCCGTCACGGAGCATTGCCAGTTTGGCCTCATCCAGTTGTTCCCACGGGAAGAATCCCTCATCTCGTGGCAGACGTCCGAAGTGACCTCCAGCAGCGGTAGGTGAGTAGATTGGTCGAGTCAATCCAAGTGAACTGATGATGACACTCGGCCTGAAGTCGAAGGTGGCGCGCACCCGCTCGGCGATGTCACCGTCGGAGAGCCCACCGTTGGCTGTCCCGAATGTGTCGATGGTGACATTCATCGGCTCTGGGACTCCGATTGCGTAGGCCAACTGAATCTCGCAGCGGTTCGCCATACCTGCAGCGACGACATGCTTCGCAGCCCACCTTGCGGCATATGCTGCTGAGCGGTCGACCTTGGACGGGTCCTTGCCACTGAACGCACCTCCGCCGTGACGGCCCATGCCGCCGTAGGTGTCGACGATGATCTTGCGACCGGTGATTCCGGCGTCGCCGTGAGGACCGCCAATCACGAAGCGTCCGGTTCCGTTCACGATGTAGCGCGTCTTACCCTCGATGATCAGTTCCTTGGGAATTACTGGCATTATCACATGTCGCTTGATTTGCTCCTCAATGAATTCCTTCTCCTCATCCTCGTTGCTGATGTTTGGATAGTCCTCCGAGAGCACCATGTCAGCGTGTTGAGTCGCTATCACCACAGTGTGAATCCATTCTGGAGAACCGTCATCGTCGTAGACGACGGTGACCTGACTCTTACCATCAGGATACACCCATGGAAGTTGTAGGACCTCGCCGGTTCCCTCATCAAGGATGCCTTCTCGAACCTGCTTCAGCCGACGGGTCAGAATCTGCGCCAATAGTGCGGGCAGCGGCATGTAGGTGCCTTTCAGTCCATCGAATCCCTCACTCTCATCACAGGCGTAGCCGAACATCATCCCTTGGTCTCCAGCGCCTTGGTCCTCGTCTCTATCCACCCCTCTCGCAATGTCCCTCGACTGGGTCGTGATGTGGACTTGGACCTTGCAGGTCTCACGGTTGTTGGCATCCATCCCCGTTGCTTGATGTGTGTACCCGATGGCCGCCGCAGCAGCTCTGGCAATAGACTCGTAATCCGGCCTTTCACCCGCCACGGTTATCTCTCCTGCGAGCACAATAAAACTGTCCTTGTCAGTTCCCTTCACGAGGGTTTCACAAGCCACGCGAGCATCGGGGTCTTGGGCGAGGCAGGCATCTACCACGGCATCCGAGATTCCGTCGCACAACTTGTCGGGGTGGCCACAGGTGACCGACTCGGAGGTAAACACATAACCCCCATTCGCCATGAAATCCGAGGGGAACCGCGTCGCCTAAGAACCTCACCCACGAACAAGGTCGAGCCCTTTGAAGGACTCTTTCAAAATGAGCAGAGGACGCAATGCATCGAGTGTGCACAAATGAGCGAAGCCGCTCCAACCAATTACAATCGCTCGATGCGCCCAGCGCATACTGCTGCTCCACTCAAATCGCCGACCGACTCAAACCGCTGTTGTAACCGCTGCAGAATGATGAGAGACTCTGCTGAACTGACCAGCACCGCGTATTGGAAGCCGATGTGACCAATCGTCGGGAGCGGGCAGCCGAACTCCCACGCCGACTCGAGAAGGCGTCTGCGTTCATCCTCACCAAGCACCGGGTTGCACACATGTGCAAGTGTCAGTTCGCCGAAAAGAAGAGAGTGAGGTTGCCTAGACTGGGGCCCGATTTCACCTAGCGCCTGTTCGACCTCAAGCGGAACCGGCCATCCCAACCCGGTCTGGTTGGCGACGCGGCACCGAAGGCGAGACCTATTCGCCGACCACAACGCCTGTCGGAGTGCATCAGCACCGGGCAGGGTCTCTGGAATATCTGTGAGAGAAGGAGTTTTACCGCGCCTCAATTCCTCCTCTGCAAGCCGGAGTTTCACTTCCGGATTATTCCCATCCAAGGCGCTGAGAAGTTCTGACGCCACCTCAGGTGATTTCCCGAGTAGCGCATCGAATAGCATTAGGCTCGCATCCAGCCGCTCCGCATCATCCCGAATCGAAGACACGGCCTCGATGATGGAAGAGGGTGACTCCAATGGTGCACCCAAACTCGCCGCCGCAAGCTGACAACGCGCTTCGCCGGCGGCGTTCCCTCGTTTTCTGTGAAGGTCCGCGGCTCTGCCAAGATGGTCGATGGCCGCATGAATGTCACCTTGACTCCTGCGAAGCTCGGCCAATTCCAAGTGGAGGCCAATCGCTTCTGATGAAAGATCGGCCTCGCCACCGTCCGTAGTCACCTCGGGCGGGTGCTCGAGAAGAGGGAGTCCGTCATGCAACTCAGCGGTTCGGAGCAATTCAGCCATCGCAAGCGCATCTGGCACTTTTCTCGCACCGCCCCTCTCCCAGCGGTCGACCAACGAGCGAATATCGACCTGTTCAAGGGTGCCCTCTTTGCCATGGGTGAGAACTTCCGCCGACTCGATGTCATCGATGAGGTCACTCACCTTGTCGATTCCATTTTCAGAAAGTGAATAGGCAGTCACCCGGCGTCTCTCTCCGACTACACGCCTGCGCCGATGAGTCAGCAGATTCTCTTCGATTAGTTCATTCAAGGCGCGCGAAACATGCGATTGGGCCATCCCCAAACGCTGCATCAATCCCGCTTGGCTGAACCTCCGAGGCAACTCGTATTGGTCCTCAAAAGTGGGCGCGTCGGCCAAGGCCAACAAGACCCGCTCGCGATTCGTAATCCGTGGAGCCTTCCCCATCCGAGACCTCTGACCCCCCCTTCGGTTGATGAAAGGGTGGTCGAGCGCGTGTGCTCGTAGATTGAAATTCTCAGTTATCTTGAACCACCGAACTCAGACTATTTCCAATTCGGAATCTGGCATTTCAACTGGGCTAGGGGGTTGTTCGTCTGAAGAGAAAGTAACAACCGCGACAAAATCTCCTCCCGGCCCATCTCCTTTACCGTTGAAGATTTTCATTATCGCCATCAAGTGAGAGCCATATTCGACTACTGCCATCGATTACACCCCCCCGTCGTACTGGTCCCAGTCGTCACCGCTGGTCCAGGCGCCCGCAGGTGCGTACTGCCGTTGCTGCGGTAGAGGAGCGGTATCCCGCCGACTCCGTGCAACTCCAACGGCGATTGCACCGACTACAACCACGCCGATGAGCAGTGGTAGCATTCGGACAAGGCCGCTGAGCATCTGCACGAGAGAACCTCCCAAGATAATCGGCTCACCGAAAGACTGGGTGTCCATGGTCATGATGTCAGAGGAGAACTCCGGATCGTGGTAGACGCTGTTGCCGAGAACATAGTTGTAGCCGCCGACCATTCGTACTCCAGCCCAAATGCCGTCCTGCTTGTCAACATCCTCTGGGATTATTGGGCGAGCCCCGTGCTTCTGGAACAATACCTCGGTCTCGAGACCATCGACAGTTGCGTTCGACACCCAGCGGACACGGCCTAGATCGGCTCCATTGTCCCTGAAGTGAAGTGTGCCGGCTCGAATCGCCTCGGTTTGCGCCTCGCTGTCGGTAGCCATCTCGGCACCCCGCTGCATGCAGGCGGTTTCGGTGTACTCGCGAATTCGCTCCTTCACCTTGTCCTGCTGGCGCTCTTCATCGCTCTGGTCGGTGTTGTCACCAGTAGCCCGTCCATTGGTCGAGCGCCCCTCGGTTCCATC
>CAZPJQ010000089.1:0-2020 GCA_964586945.1 uncultured Candidatus Poseidoniales archaeon | reverse complement strand
ACCCTTTTCATCGTGGTCAGGACTGTCACCCTCAGCAGCATCAACCACATCGGGTGCGACATCTGGAGGACTCTGCCGGGGTGCATCTCCAGCAATCGCTCGCGGGGCGGGAAGACCGCCGAACTCCTCGTGGATCCACTCGCCGACCGCGTCAGACATGTGGACGCCGTATGCCATTTCGGTCAGCACCACCAAACGGGTGTCGTTTCGCTCTGCGCCATCGACAACCGCTACATCCCAGCCCTGAATCAACTGGTCATACTTCCAAGTAGAATTGAGAACATGTCCGGTGACATTGGTGTTGGCAAGCAACCGACTGTCGTCAATCTGATCACCTGGGGCCCCATCTTCATCCGCCATGATTCGATAGTGCGGGACTGCTTCTACCACAATCTCCTCCTCGACAGTTGTCACATGGAAGATGTAGGCGAGTCGCTCGACTCTCTTGTTGGTGATTTGCCCATGGTTCGAGTCGTAAGGGACATCTGTAGCGCCGAGCACGAAGGTGATGTCCACCTCGTTGCCGTTCTGCTGCTGGTTCCACTGGGTCAGCGTCCACTCTACATTGTCGTAATCTACCCACTTCACCATCTGTTCATGGCTCACTAGGCTGTCGCTCAACTCATCGAGTGTGCCTGCGACCTTGGGTCCATGAACGTCGAAAATGCCGTTGTCGTTGTGGTCTACATATTCGACCACGCCGATCAAGCGCTGCCAGAAGATGGTCTCCACGGGGATGCCGACTCTCTTGTCGAATCCTCTTCGGTCATCGTAGACATCTGCGACACCCATGTACTTGGTCTGAATTGTTGCGAACTGGATTCTGCCGTCACCGAAGTTGACAAGCATCCTCGCTTCACCTAACTTGAGAAGAATCTCGCCGTTCTCCAAGTCCTGTTCAATCACGATGTTCTCGCGTGTGTAATCAATATCTTCGCCTGGCCGCGTGTCAGGAGCCCCATCGACCGGCGCGTCCTGAGCAATAGCCAGCCCAGAAGTCATCATCAGCGCTACCAACGAAAGTGCCAGAACTGCTCCCCTTCTCATTCCATTCTTGATATCGCTCATCCTTCTCACTACCCTACCCGATGCTCTCCCCCTATAATGAGCAGAGGGCGTCGAATACCACCAAAGCCCGACCATATACCAAAAAAACGGTGAAAGGAGGCCATTTGGAGGACATCCACCACACACACACACTAGCGAATGGGTCAGCCGTTTTGTTCAAGTGCTCCACGCACCCGCCAACCTTCATGACAGGCCGAGATGGCTCTGGCTGGGAGCCCACCTACTACCGCACCCACACGCTTGGCGAAATTGCCCAGCACGGCGCCCAGATGGTCGGTCACGAAGTCACCATCGCCGGCTTTGCAGAGACAGTCCGCGGCCGAGGCGCCATCTGCTTCCTGATTCTCAGAGACGGGACCGGCTACCTTCAAGCGTTCCTGAAGAAGGACAACATGGACGAGGCCACCTTCGAAACCATCCAAGGGATCAACCGAGAGTCGGTAATCCAAGTCACCGGAACGGTCGCCCAGAAGCACCCACCCAAGGTCAAGGAGGGTGAGCCCGAACCTCCAGCAGAGTTCGAGGTGCAAGTCACCTCGGCGACAGTCCTCACCGCAGCGGAGGCGCCGATGCCGATGGGTGTTGCAGACAAGGTCCATGTCGGGCTCGACACGCGACTCGACAACCGTCACATCGACTTGCGACGCAGCCATGTCAACGCCATGTTCCAACTGCGCGGCAAGGTGCTGCAATATGGGCGGGAGTACCTCATCACTGAAGGGTTCAGCGAGATGAATTCCCCGAAAATCATCGCGGCAGCCGCAGAAGGCGGAACCAACCTGTTCCCGCTGCAGTACTTTGAGACCGAGGCCTATCTCTCCCAATCGCCTCAACTCTACAAGCAACTGGCCATCTTGGGAGGTCTAGAGAGGGTGTTTGAGGTTGGACCGGCATTCCGGGCGGAGAAGCACGACACCTACCGTCACCTCAACGAGTTCATCTCCTTCGACAT
>CAZPJQ010000088.1:5091-7547 GCA_964586945.1 uncultured Candidatus Poseidoniales archaeon | reverse complement strand
AGCGCCTCCTCGCTATCCGCCTCGGCCGCCTGACGGAGGAAGGTCGAGGTGATTGACTTGCCACCACTCAGCATCAGTTCGTTGCGCTGCTCGGCAGACATACCCTGTCTTAGAGCACGGAACAGGTTGATCACATTACGATGGTCTATCTCCGTACGGAGGTAACGAAGAAGCATCGGGTGACGGGTCGTACCCTCTCGCAACTTTTTGGTCGAGGAGGCGTAGTAGTGTCGGTCGAGAGCGTCCTCGTACGCCATCAGGTCATCACTGCCGTCGAGCTCCGAAAGAGCCCGTCCGAACTGTGTTCCCTCAAGCGCCGATGCGGCATCCTGGAGGTTGTCACAGGTGCTGACCAACTCCAACCAAGGGGCATTCATCTCGTTCTGCTCAGGCAAGACCTGACTGGCCACCTCCTCGAGGGAGACGCCACTGCGAATCGCCCTGAGGGCTGTCTTCACCTTCTGATAGGTGAACCTCTCAACATAGATGGAGACCAGATTCTTCAGATGACCTTGGCAGAAGCCAAGCACTTGGGCGAGGTCACGGTCCATGTTGTGGTTGAGAGCGGTTTCGACCAGGTCGACACCGCTCAACTTGTCGGCATACAGGTTGAGTTCGGCTTGATAGCCGAACTCGGCGATGCTGCTGGCGATAGAATCGGGTGACTGTTGCAGCAACTGGCGCAGGCGGGTGGGGTCTATCAGGCCGGCTTTCCGAGCCTTTCCACGCGCAGATGCGTTAGCCCAATTGGACTGTCCCGTTGCTACTGTCGCCACGATTCTCACCTCTTCTCTCTATTCTCCAAATAGTTCTGTAGTCACCACTGGAAGAGCTGCGATCCACGAACTCTCCAAGCGGCTGTCGAATCGGTAGTCCAAGACTATTGAAGCATCCGCAGCCTCCAACACGAAGCCACCGAGTCCATCGATGTCTTCGCCGATGTCGAATCCACTACCGGCCTTCTCCAGTGCGGGGCGGTCGATTCCGACTGGTCGGAGGGCCATGCCTTCATCTGCGTCGGCTTTCGCCTCTTTGACCAGCGACTTCAGTAGGGCTGAACGCCCCTTCAACTTGGCTGAAGCGACCAGTTCTCGCACGGAGTCCTTGGTGGAATCCAGTTCCTCTCTGCGGGCGATAAGTATCGACTTCTGGTTGGCCTGTCTGGCCGAAGCGACGGTCTCGGTATTGATTTGTGCACACTCTCGCTCAGCCTTGGCAATGAGGTCGCCTCGTAGCGACTTGACCTCATCCTTAGCTTCGCCGACAATGGTCTTGGCTTCCGCCTTGGCGGTGTCGGTGATGGCTTTCGCCTCCTTCTTCGCCGCCGTGGCAATTTCACTTGCTAGCGCTTCCAACGTCATTTCGGTTCGTCCTCCTATGTTCAATCATCTCCAACGGATGCTCACAATAGGAACATCGCGATGAATCCGAACATCAAGATGGTCTCGGGCAACACGGTGAACATCAGGGCGAGCCCCAACTTCGAGCCGTCTTCAGCGACCCAACCGACTGCTGCTGCTCCAATCTGGCCTTGACCTAGACCGGTTCCGATACCACAACCGCCGAGTGCGATTCCCGCGCCCAACTTGGCCATGGTGTCCTTCTCTGCTAGTTCGTCACCGGACAGCTGAGCGCTTACCACGCTAGCCAGCAGTGTCAACCCAGACATTACGAGCAATAGCCGAATTCCGGCTCGCACCAATTTCATTTCTTTCATTTCTTTTTTCCTCCATTTTTTCCCTAATGCATTGCACTGGAATCTGATATAATCACTCGACCTCCACGGCCCGGGCGGTGAATCCGAAAGGCTCGAACGCCTCTCCCACCGCCTCATAGAATTGTTTCATCCACTCGACTAGGTGCAGTCGAGCAGTGTGGATGTTGGGACTTGCCAGACCAAGGCCCCAAGCGAAGAACTGCAGGCCGATCCATGCGAGGGCCAATGTAACCACCATGTACACGCCTCCGACTAGGATAACGCCAACCAACCAAGAAGCGAGTTCAGCGAGTCTGATCTGGGCATCTACGGAGAGGTCTATCCTGTCGAGGGAAGCGAGCACGAAAGCCAGCGCGGGCACGATGGCGAATGGAGAGAGCACAGTGAGGACTGTCACAGCATCGACATTGAGCAGAACCATTCCGATCACGCCGCTCAGAGTCATGCCATGAAGCAAGCCGAACCGGCGAGCCTCTGCAGGCAGTCGCTTGGAGAACAACTTGATTGCAATCGCTGCCAGCACCGGTGCGACCGCCAAGAACAGCAGCAGCCCTGCTACGCCAGCATCTCCCAAACCGGCCACCGCGTCCAGCATACCGGCACCTTCGACATGGTGAGCAGGGTCAGGGCTCTTGCCGTAGAGCATGTCGTTGCCGGTCTCGGCAATCTTCACTCCTGCCATGCCCACTGCGAACAGGCGCACATACGAGATGACGGTCGGCATCATGCCAATCGCCTC
>CAZPJQ010000088.1:0-5081 GCA_964586945.1 uncultured Candidatus Poseidoniales archaeon | reverse complement strand
CTGTAACGTCTCTTGGTCTTGCAGGTATACCATCATGTCGTTACCAGTCTCTGCAATCTTGACACCAGCCATACCCACCGCAAACAATCGCACATAGGAAATGACGGTCGGCATCATGCCAATCGCCTCGATAGGCCCTAGAAGAGCACCGATGACGAAGGGTAGTCCGTGATACTTCCAACTGGCGTAGATGAGCATCAGCATACCGACCAGAGCGAGGGCTCCGCCGGTGTTCTGCATGCTTGTGAGGAAGGCGATGTAACCAGCATCCGTATGCCCACCACCCAGTGTCAGGAAGCCATATCCAAACATGAATCCGCCAACGAGGATGATGATCCAAGAGCCGCGGTCGAACAGCGCCACGATCGGGCCGGTGTTGCCGTGGGCGTCTCCGTGTAGCCAGATGTCACGGAAGCCGATGACAAGGCCGAGTAGGACATGCACGACACCCATGTAGATGGTCAGTAGAATCAGATTCTCGAGGTTGCCCCCAGCGCTGATGGGTACCCCCCTGTGGAAGGGGAAGGCGATTTCAACGCCGAAGGGTAGGCCGTGCGCTACTCCTGCGAAGGAGAAGAGCGTCAATTCGGCGGTCGACCAGTGGAACGCCCCTGCATTAGGGTAGAAGTTGGCGAAGAAGGTCGCCCAGCCCGGTGCGTGTGAGGCCTCCCAACTCCAAATCCCGTGTATGTCGTGACAGGCGTGGGCTGAGAATGCGCCAGCGACCTTTGCTCCGAGGGAGTCCACGCAGGAGCCGTGTGGCAATATCTCGTAGCCAGCGAACTCACCGAAGATGTAGCCGAAGACCACCGTGGCGAAGCCGGTGTAGGCGATGAACTTGGAGGCGAGCATGCCGGTCTCGGAGTGTCCAATCTTCTTGTAGAGAAAGTAGGCGAATCCCATGGTGGCTACACCGTATACTATGTCGCCGAGAATGAGTCCGAAGAAGAGTGGGTAGGTGAAGAACATGAACAGGGTCGGGTCGACCTTTCCGTAGCGAGGCCTGCCCATCAAGTCCGTCAGCAGCTCCATCGGCTTGCTCTTGTTGCGGTCGGCGAACTTGATCGGAGGAAGTTGGAGTTCGGGTCCGTGGTGGCCATGTCCTCCGCCACCGGGTGTCACCTTGAACGGCTCGATGTCGATGACTTGGCAGGTCTCAGAGAGTGCAGCTATTACCTCATCTGAGCGAGATGTCTCAATCCAACCGTCAATCACGAAGGCGTGACCACTGACTGCGACCCTGATGGGGCCAAGCGCCAAGGCCATGTCTCGCTCCAGAAGCTCGATTCCACCTAGCAAGGTGGCTCCGTTTGCATCAGCCCAGCCACTCAATTCCCTCTCCAGAACTGACTTCTCTGCCTGCAACTCCGCCTGCTTGGCGCTGAGTTCCTCTAATCGAGCATCGATTGGACCGTCGCCCTCCGGTACGGAGGTGAGGGCGAATCCGGCCTCCTCCAATTCAGCTTGGACATGTTTGGCGGAGTCGTCCTCGCAGAACACAGCAGCCACCGTGGGTTTCACGCCCTCGACGATTGCGATGCCGTCTGGTGCGGCGGAACTGGCTCGGTCGGCATCCTTGACGGTTCCGACGAAGACTGTGAGTGACTCATAGCCCGAAAGAAGGTCTAAGTCGAGTTCGAGAGGCTGTAGAACCTGCAATGAGGCACATTCCTCCTCCATGCTGGAGAGTTCTCCAGTGATGGTGTCGATGCGCTCTGTGTGGCCTAGCATCAGCTCGACCAGTGAAGGCAATTCTCCGACCAACTTGTTGCGAATCGGCTCTGGCTCGAGCAGTATCTTTGGAGAGACCAGTTCGAGTTGGGACGAGGCGCTGCGGTAGCGGTTGAGGTCACGGCCTATCTCCTCGGATTCCTCCGTCGGACTGCCGAGGTCGAAGCCCTCCTCGTCGCCTGGATAGTCGAGCATGTGAACCGCCTTCAATTCAGCGAGAACGCCGACCGCTTCGTCGACCTTGGAGAGCGTGCCAGCAGCTGTTAGACGGGACATCGCTTGCGTGGTCAGACGGCCCATTCAATCAACTCCGTTATCATCAATAAAAGCGCTTCAACATCTACTCGGCGAGAAAGGTGTCAAGCACTGAATCAACCGCTGATGAACGGTTCTTCTCGCCCTCTGAGCGAATCGTTGCAAGAGCCTCGTCGCCCTCACTTCGAACCGTGGCTGCAGCCTTGTTGGCAGCGGCCCTCGCCGCATCGATCATCGTCTGCGCCTCGGCCTCAGCCTCTCGCACCCCGGCGACGACGATGTCAGCCGATTCTCCGCGAGCCTTGCTGGTGATATTCGAGGCGTCAGAACGAGCCTTCTCCAACTTGGCGTTGGCCTTCTTTTCGGCCTCCTTGATTGCCTTCAGAACTTCATCCCTAGCCATGCTGTTCACCCTTAGGTGAACCGCCGAATTGAATACGGTATATGAGACTAACCAATCGGTCCGCACAACCCCTCCGACGCGTTCAAACGAGGGCCGATATGAGCCCTTCCCGGGGAGCCGGTTGGATAGCGAGCGCATCGGGACCGAAGAATGGTCTGAGTTGCAACGAAACCTTGAGGCTACCATACCCGTCTACGACCGAATAAATCGCTGGGCGACCCTCGGCCAAGACCAACGCTGGCGCAAGGGCATACGTACCCTCATACCGCCGGGCAGTTCGGTCCTCGAAATCGGCTGTGGGCCAGGGACCTTCGCAGAGCGTATCGAGGGCTGTGAAGTAACCTGTCTAGATCCGATTCCAGCGATGCTGGATGTCGCACGCTCGCGAGTGAGCGCTGCACGTGAGGCTCGAGGAGAGTCGCCGGCCAAGTTTGTGGAGGGGACGGCGGAGTCGATTCCCCTGCCCGATGGCGAGTTCGATGTGGTCTGCTGCCTCTTCTCCTTCCGTGACTTCCATGACAAGCGAAAGGGGTTGCAGGAGATTCTCCGAGTTCTCAAACCGGGTGGGCAACTGCTCATCTGTGACGCTGGCAAGGCGAACTTCCTGCACGGCTGGCTAGGCTGGCTCTGGATGCGAGTTTGGGTCGGCACCTATGCTCGTGTGGTGTGCAAGCAGACCGAACACCCATGGAAATGGTTGACCAAGACCTATGTCCACTTCGGGACCACCAAATCCTACAAGCGAATGATGCGCGATGTGGGCTTCACCGAAGTCAGGGGACGGCTTCTGTTCCCCGGCATGGCCTGCCGCTTCATCGCCGACAAGCCCTAGGCCTCAGACAGCTCTGGGGTGGCCTATTGGGACCACTCGGAAGATTCGCTTGGTCGGTTGTTTGAGCCGCGTGTATTCCGTGGCTGCACAAACTCCCCAAATCCCACCTTTTGCGGTGTCGATGATTTCATCCCGATGGAGGGTGACTATGTGGGAAACCACCAACTTGCCAGTAGGGTCTGGGTCATATGGCGGATTTGACGAATAGAAACTGACGAGAAACAGGTCATCCATCTCGACCAACTCGTCGATGTAGTACTCTAATCTCCTGAGGTCGGTGTTGCAATAGGCGAGTTGCATTCCAAAAGGCTCCAAAGCCTTCGACCAACTGTGTGGTGACTGGGTGTTCACCGACTCCATGAAATGCTCTGGGCCGACATCCGCGCCACTCGCCCGCGCCAATTGGGACAATGTGGTTAGAACACAGGTCGGGCCGCTCTGAGTCTGATGTTGAATGTTCAAATCTCGGAAGAACGGAGCCTCTGGCTCGTGAATTTCATCTCGCTCCCAAAGCAGCGCATTTGGACTCGGCCTCCAATCATTTACAATTTTCCTAACAGCGCTTTCAGTCATCATTTAGCATCACCGACTCTTACGAATCAAAAGTGACAGTAATACCGACACTATATGAGTGATTTATATCAAATGATGAAGAGAGGTCTGCGACAGTCCACAGCGCGGCGCAGACCATTGGTTCCAAGAATTCTCATCGCCGTCTCAGTCATCAGGTCGTTACGACAGAATGCCCAGAAGAGATTCTTCGAGCGGGTGCTGATTCTCAGCGGTTTGGCCATTGTCACATTTAGAGCGCGGTCGTACCCGGCGAGAGGAACCCCCGAGTTGAGGTTGGAGAGGATGGCGTCCCCAGCCAGCTTTCCCGAAATTATCGCCTGGCCGATTCCCCCGCCGTTGGAGGGCATGACCAGCCCTGCCGCATCCCCCACACCGAGGACATTGTCATTGACCGCCGACTTGACCTTTCCACCGAGTGGAATCCAGCCGCCACCGTAGGAGTGAATGGTCACACCGAGGTCGTCGCAGAACTTGTCGAGCCACTGTTTCAGCGGTCTGTCGATGTACTTGTGGCGAATTCCGATGCCGACATTTGCGATTTCGCCCTTGGGGATGATCCACGCATAGCCGCCGGGTGCGACGCTGCCCATGAAGATGTCAAACGAGTCTGTCTGATGCCCGCTCACCTGACAATAGATGGTCGGAAGTTGCACTCCGGGCCTCTCTCCCTGCCCACGCAGGCGGGAAACATGGGCCAAGGCTCCTGAAGCGTCGATGACATAGTCTGCCGTGTAGGAGCCGTTGTTTGTTCGGTAGACCTCCCGATTCAACTTCGGTTGTTTCTGGACCTTGCGCAATTCCGTCCCGGTTCGAATCTCTGCGCCAGCCCTCTGGGCCCGGTCGCCGAGGTGGCCGTCGAATTGCAGGCGATGTGCACCATAGCAGTCGAGTTCGAAGCCGTACTCTCTCATCGACGGCGAGAAGAGTCGCATCCATTCGAGATATTGACCCATCACATGAGGTGGGAAATCCCAGTAGTCCTCGAGCCAAGGGTCTCCCTTGATGACGGGGAAGGCGTCGCTCATCTCACCCCATGCCGGTATGCATTCGCCGCACTGCGCCGGATTCCCAACCACCTGACGCTTCTCAATCACTAGCACGTCGAGACCTTCTTCTGCTAGTCTCATGGCTGCGGCAGAGCCACCCGGCCCAGCCCCGATCCCACGAGCGCAACGACTAGGGGGACTAGAGGATCGCGTCGAGGCCCGTGAGCTGACGGCCAATGATCAGGGCGTGGATGTCGTGGGTGCCCTCGTAGGTGATCACCGACTCCAGGTTGCACATGTG
>CAZPJQ010000087.1:4372-7572 GCA_964586945.1 uncultured Candidatus Poseidoniales archaeon | reverse complement strand
GTCGCCTATTAAGCATTGTAAGTTTTAGAAAGGCTGGCTAAAGTACAATTTCCAAGCCTTCATTCTGAAGGCACAATCGACTGGTTTGCGTCTCGTAGCGCAATCTCCGCGGTTAGGTTTGCGATGAAGATGTCAAGGTCCATCCCGTTGGCCTGACTTCCGGTTCGGTCTCGGACGCTGACTGTCCTGTTCTCAGTCTCATCATCACCAACCACCACCAAGTAGGCGGGCTGTATTTTCCTGTGTGTGCGGATCTTCTTGCCAATCGTCGAGGCGGAGTCGTCTCTGAAATCGTAATGATGTGTGCTTGTGTAGGCGTCAACCAAGTAGGGAACTTCCCCGCGAAGTGCTCAATCAGCACACCGACAAACCGCTCCATGCTGCCAAATGGAGCCCGGTGAATCATCACCGGCCGATGCTTTTCGCCGTCACTTCCGGTGTATTCCAATTCGAATCTCTCAGGCAGATTATAGTCGACCTGCACTGTTCCCAACTGCCACTCTCTCCCCAGAACATCTCTCACCACGAAGTCAATCTTGGGGCCATAGAAAGCGGCCTCGCCCGGCTCCTCCGTGAATTCCACGCCGAGACTTTCAGCTGCCTGTAGACACGCCGCCTCAGCCTTTTCCCAAGCAGCGCCATCACCCACATATTTGTCGGATTCATCATCTCGTAGCCCGACCCTAACGCGGTAATCCTCCATCCCAAGCGTCCCAAATATGACCTCGACCAACTCGATGCAACCCAAGACCTCGTTAGCAATTTGCTCCTCGGTCACGAACAGGTGCGCATCATCCTGAGTGAACCCGCGCACGCGAGTCATCCCGGAAATTTCCCCCGACTGCTCCCATCGATAGACAGTACCGAATTCGGCCAGCCGGAGTGGGAGGTCACGGTAAGAACGGGGTTGGGAGGAGAAGAGGCGGATGTGGTGGGGGCAGTTCATCGGCTTGAGAAGATAACCGTCTATATCACCCTCATTCATCAGGTTCGAGAGGTCCGAGCACGAGCACCCTTCATCAGCCAACTTGGCCATCAAGTCCCTTGCCACGAGCGGCGGATACTGGCTCTCCTGGTAGTACGGAAAGTGGCCACTGGTACGATAGAGGTCCAATTTTCCGATGTGTGGGGTGAAGACTTGGTGGTAGCCCTGGCGGCGCAAATGTTCCGAGATAAAGTCCTGCAATTCCTGACGAACCACGCTTCCTCGGGGGGTCCAGAGAACCAACCCCTGGCCGACCATTTCGTCGACATGGAAGAGTTGGAGGTCTTTTCCTAACTTCCGATGATCCCTCTGTCCTGCCTCCCGAAGTAGGGTCTGACGGGCTTGCAAATCCTGCTTGTTGGCGTAGCACATTCCGTAGATGCGGACCAGTTGTTCGCGGTTGGAGTCTGCTCTCCAGAAGGCGGTTGAGGTGGAAGTCAGTTTGAACCACCGAAGGGAGGCGGTTGAGGGCACATGGGGGCCTCTGCAGAGGTCGACAAAGTCGCCTTGGCGGTAGACGGTTGAGCCTGCGCCCGCTTCGAGCTTCTCGTCAATGATTTCGGTCTTGAAAGAGTTGTCCGAGAACATGGCGGCCAGTGAGGGGGCATCGTGCTCTTCTCTCGTGAGGGGGAGATTCTGCTTGACCAGTTCCTTCATCCGCTTCTCGATGGCACGCAGTTCCTCCTCGCCGAGCGGCTCCATGTGGAAATCGTAGTAGAATCCGTGTTCAATCGGTGGGCCGATTGTCGGCTTTGCTCCGGGGTGTAGTTGAGTGACCGCTTGAGCGAGAAGGTGGGCGCAAGAGTGGCGTAGGATGTAGAGGCCAGCGTCGCTATCGGGTTGGATTGGGGAAATACTACACGCCGCTGAAATCGGAGTTGAAAGGTCAACCTCGACACCGTCAATGAGTGCTGCCACCGCTCCCTTACCGAGTGAGTCGCGCAGGACTTCTCCCGCTGAAACACCCGGTGCTATGTCGTGGATTGAGCCATCAGGTAATGTGACCTCAACCGTTGACAAACGCTCTCCTCCGGCCCCTGTGGGGCCGCGGAGCGCATATCAAGCAAACCCAACAGGAGCGGCGCAGGGGGTCGAATCAAGCGAGTAGCCGCTCTATGATGTCGTCCTTCTTGCCTTCCGAATCGACTCCGCGTCCCTCTGCCAACTCAACGAGATCCGCCTTCTTCATCTTGTTCAACGCTCCCTTCGTCGGCAGTTGTGGAATCATAGCAGGCGCTTTCTGACCCGGCTCCCAACCGACCTCGTCGAAGTTCTTCTCCGGTTCTGGTGGTGCATCGTCACCTTCGAAGACATTCGCAGCCTCATCCCAGTCATCACCCAATTCCTCGACCCACTCATCGCCCCCAATTGGTTCTGTAGGCGGAAGAGCAGATGCCGGTGCCGGTGCCGATGGAGGTTCAGGTGCCGATGCAGGTTCAGGTGCAGTTGGAGGTGCAGTTGGAGGTGCAGATGGAGGTGCAGTTGGAGGTGCAGTTGGAGGTGCAGATGGAGGTGCAGATGGAGGGTCGTCAGGTACCAGCGTCGGCGGGACCGGAGGCACATTGGGTAGCTCCTCATCAGCTTGAGGCGGAGTCGGTGGAGTACCTAGGGAATCGAGAGGCGGCAGCGGTGAGGTGACGGTGGGTGGCGCCATCGAAGAATCGAGTGATGGCGTCGGTGGTGCTGACGGCGGCGCCGGGCCGGGACCGGAAGGTGGACCATCGGGAGGCATCGGAGGTGCTGACGGTGGCAGCGGGCCGGGAGCTGAGGGAGGACCGTCGGGTGGCGCAGGGCCGGGAGCGGAGGGAGGACCGTCGGGTGGCGCAGGGCCGGGACCGGGCGGGAAGGCTCCCATCGGAGGTGCAGAAGGTGGCATTGGGCCGGGACCGTCCATCGGAGGCATCGGGCCGGGAGCACCGGGAGGCGCCGGGCCGGGACCGGGCGGGAAGGCTCCCATCGGAGGTGCGGAGGGTGGCAACGGACCGCCCGGACCCATCGGAGGCATCGGACCGGGACCGCCCATAGGTGGCATTGGACCCGAAGGACCGTCCATCGGAGGCATCGGACCGGGACCGGGGCCGCCCATAGGTGGCATTGGACCTGGACCCGGACCGCCCATCGGAGGTGAAGAAGGTGGACTGGGGGCCTCCGGCGCAACCGGTGGAAGCGCCAATCCGGCGAGAAGCGGATCTTCGGCAGGCTCAGGCTCAGGCTC
>CAZPJQ010000087.1:0-4272 GCA_964586945.1 uncultured Candidatus Poseidoniales archaeon | reverse complement strand
GTGGAAGCGCCAATCCGGCGAGAAGCGGATCTTCGGCAGGCTCAGGCTCAGGCTCTGGTTCCGGGACCGGCTCGGGCTCTGGAGGGGCCAGTGCATCCAGCGCGGCGAGTGGAGGAGCCGCGGCAGGCTCCGGCATCGGAGGGCCAGAAGGAGCTGGCTCCGGCATTGGAGGGCCGGAAGGAGCAGGCTCTGGCATCGGAGGTCCCGTTGAGGAGAGAGCGTCAAAGTCGGGCATCGGTGGGCCGGTTGGTGTCGGCTCAGGTTCCGGCTCCGGAGTAGGCTCGGGTACTGAAATTAGAATCTCGGGTTCCGGCTCTGGCTCAGGCTGAACCTCGGCCGCCGCGAGTTCTTTACGCAGTTGGACCATGGCGTCCATCTCGGTCTTGAAAGCCTCATCAATAGAGGATGCCACCTTGTTTCCCTTCGCAGCCATACGCACGCCGGGCTTTGGAATGTGGGAACAGTCTTGAATGCGTTGGCCACTCGACCACCCCAAAACCGCTTCGGGAGTGTTGATGAGGGTGGCTTTCGTGGCCCGTTCCGTGGCTCTGATTGGAGTGCTCGTGAACCCTGACGCTGGGCTGGGAGGACGGCTCGGTTTCAAGGGTAGTGACGGACGGGCTGAAGAGGCGAGAAAGGCAGGTGCCGAAGACCGTTCCGGACCGCGCATGACTGCCACTCTGGAGCAACTTTCGGTACTCGGTTTCGAAGGGGCCGAATTCGCCACATGTGAAGGGCGGATGGGCAGCGATTGGTTCCCCAAATCGCCATCTCCGTCCAACACTATTGCAGGCGCCGACCCAAGTTCTGCTACTGACACCGAGAGGGCAGTTGCGGAGTTTCTCTCACTCGGAGTTGACCTCATCCTCTACTCTGGGGGAGATGGAACCACACGCGACATCGTCACCGCCCTCGAAGAAGCTGGGCAGGGTGACATCCCTCTAGTCGGAGTTCCAGCAGGAGTCAAGATGCACAGCGGCTGCTTCGCGGCGAATACCAATGCTGCCGCCGAAGTGATCCACGCTTGGTTGGGTGGAGACCTGTTGCTCGGAACGACCGAGGTGATGGACCTTGACGAAGATGCCTACCGGGCAGGAAAATGGGAAGTTCGACTCTATTCCGAGGTGAAGACCCCCTCATCACCACGCTGGATGCAGGGCGCCAAGACGAGGGTGGAGGCGGCCGATGAAGATGACCTCTTGGAGGGGATGGCGAGGCACATCGGGGAGATGATGGAGGAAGAACCTGAATTGCTCGTCATCTGGGGCACGGGTGGGACACTGCGTACCATGGCACGGCACTTGGGGCTCACCAAGACGGTGCTCGGAATCGATGTAATGAAGGGCGGAAAAATCGTTGCCTCGGATGTCACGGAGAAGAGCCTTCTCGAACTGCTAGATGGACACACCGGCGGGCAAACTGGCGGGGCGCGAATCCTACTATCCCCCATGGGTGGTCAAGGCTTCCTAATCGGGCGGGGAAACCTGCAAATCTCTCCCGAGGTCATCCGTCGTGTCGGGATTGACGGCGTTCTCGGAATTGGCACACCGGCGAAGCTTCTCACCCTGAGGGCGCTCAGAATTGACTCCGGTGACGAGACTCTCGACGATGAGTTCCGGCTCAAGAAGTACCTCAAGGTCTTGCAGGGCTATCGGACAACCCGGCTCGTCAAGGTAGCTCAAGAATAACCGCCGACGAGGGAGCGTCACAAGCGCTGTTCAGAGTCTTTTGAAGGCGGCCTCGACAAGTCCGAGGAAGGGCGGACTCGGCCGATTCGGCCGGCTCTTGAACTCAGGATGATATTGGGTTCCGAAGTAGTAGGGATGGTCATCCAACTCGATGATTTCCATTCGCTGAGCCTCGGTGTCCTTGCCGACAAATCGAAGGCCTGCTCCCTCCAGGTCGGCGATCATGTCTGGATTCACCTCGTACCTGTGGCGATGCCGTTCATGGACTTCTTTCGCTCCTCCGTACAGTCGGAAGGCGTGGCAGTCCTCGCTGTGAAGATTGGTCTGTCGACTTCCCAAGCGCATCGTCGCCCCCATGTGGGTCTTGCTCCCTTCGGGCATGAAGATGACAGTAGGGTGTGGCGTCTTGTCGTCGAACTCGGTGCTGTTCGCCCCCTCAAGTCCCAACACGTTGCGGGCGAACTCGATGACCGCGACTTGCAGTCCTAGACAGACTCCAAGATACGGCACTCCATTCTCACGCGCGTATTGAGCGGCCAAAATCTTCCCTTCGATTCCACGGATCCCAAATCCGCCGGGAACAAGTACGCCGTGGGCTGCCTTCAGTGCGGCCCACGACTCAGCATACTTCTTCGCGTTCTTTTCTTCGAATTTGGCCTCAAGACTAGCAGCCTCAACCCAAGAAATCTCCATCTTTGCACCCACCTTGAAGGCGGAGTGCTGCAGCGCCTTGATGACGCTCAGATAGGAGTCGGTGAGTCCGGTGTACTTGCCCACCATCGCGATGTTAATCGTCTTCTGAAGTGAGTCAACCCTGTCAGCCATCTCAACCCAGTCATCGAACAATGGCCTAGACTCTGGAATCTCAAGATTGAGTTTTTCAGCAATCATTTCGGTTACACCCTGGTCATTGAGCATCAATGGAACACGGTAGATATTCGATACATCGTGGGCGCTCAGCACATGGCTCGGCTCGACATGACAGAAGAGGGCGAGTTTGTCCTTGGTGGCAGGAAGCAGCGGTTCCTCAGCACGGCAGACTAGGAAGTCTGGGCTCAGCCCGGCGGCTCGCAACTCCTTGACCGTGTGTTGGGTTGGTTTGGTCTTCTGTTCGCCAACCACACCAATCACCGGCACGAGGCTGACATGCACCAGCACGAAATTCTCCTTTCCTACCCTGAACTGGAATTGACGCAACGCCTCCACGAAAGGTGCGCTTTCGATGTCGCCGACAGTCCCACCCAACTCGACTATGCAGATGTCTGGCTCAGCACCGTTTCCGTCGACCGGAATCGCCGCCACTCGCTCCATCCAATTCTGGATTTCATTCGTGATGTGGGGGACCACCTGCACGGTCTTGCCGAGATAGTCACCCCTCCGTTCAGCCTCAATTACTGCGGAGTAGACCTTGCCGGTCGTCAGATTGTTGTCACGCGTCAGTGTGACATCGAGGAAGCGCTCGTAGTTGCCCAGATCGAGGTCGACTTCGCCACCATCGTCTAGAACGAAGACCTCGCCATGTTCGAAGGGACTCATTGTCCCTGCATCTATGTTCAGGTAGGGGTCGATTTTGATTGCTGAGACCCGATATCCAATCGATTTCATCAGCACTCCGATGCTACTCGCAGTGACTCCTTTACCCAGCCCCGAGAGGACCCCTCCGCTGACCACAATGAACCGCATGGCACTCAACGGGATATGTACCCCTCATGCATAGCCTATCAAGGTTGAGGAGATTTCCAGCAGCCGAATCCTTCTATCCCATCCCGGCTCAAGTTGAAGTATCGACTCGGCTACAGCCGGTTAATGGCGTCACCCAACGGCTCCCGAATCCTTGTGACCGGGGCGCTCGGCCAAATCGGCACGGAACTTGTCACAGCACTGCGCGACCGTCACGGGGCGGAGGCTGTGCTCGCATCGGACATTCGGGAGGTGGCAGCACATCCAGCCATTTCGGAAGGACCGTTCATTGTCGCAGACGTCTTGGATTGGGCGGCGATGGAGAACCTCATCGTTGACGAGGATATTGGAACGGTCTACCATTTGGCTGCACTTCTCTCAGCGACTGGCGAGAAGAATCCGGGGCTTTGTCAAGAGGTCAACATCGGCGGCATGGTCAATGTTCTCGAACTAGCTCGCATCTACCACCTGCGCCTGTTCGCACCCTCATCAATCGCTGTTTTTGGACCGGATTGCCCTCCTCTCGCCCCACAACAAACTCCACTGAATCCAACCACGATGTACGGCATCACCAAAGTTGCCGGGGAACTGATGGCTGACTACTACCACGCCGTCCACGGCGTCGATGTGCGCGGAATTCGCTATCCCGGGCTCATCTCCTGGAAGGCACCACCGGGTGGGGGAACCACCGACTATGCGGTCGAGATTTTCCACGACGCCATCGAAACCGGGACCTACTCCTGCTTCGTGAGTGCCGAAACAAGGCTCCCGATGATGTACATGGAAGACGCCATCCGCGCCACCCTCGAGTTGATGGATGCTCCCGCAGACTCCCTCGGTCCCGCCCGCTCAGGCTACAACCTCGCTGGCTGTTCCTTCAGCGTGGGGGAACTGGCCACTGCCA
>CAZPJQ010000086.1:2448-7593 GCA_964586945.1 uncultured Candidatus Poseidoniales archaeon | reverse complement strand
TGTCCAGAACGGAAACAAGAGCGGCCCCACCTTCAATTTCGATGTGACATATGCTGTTCAAGAATACATGCGTAAGACTCACCTATTGGGTCAAAGTCCAACGGATGGAATCTCCTTTGTCCTTCAGGGTGCGGGAGCCAACAACGAATGGGTGCGGTTCGCGGGTAGCGAAGAAGCGGCATACACCTACCGGCCGACCATGGTCATCACCTACGCTTGGGGCGACGGTAATGGACCAAGTGACACGGTGACCGTTCAATCTCCATTGGATGGACAGGGAGTCTGGAGCATTGTCAACGGCAACAACATCACCGCCGACTTGACTCCGACATTGAACTGGTCCACAACTGGCCACACAACTGATGAAGTGAGAATCGAGTTCGCCTCCGACGAGGCATTCACAGAAGGGCCACTCTACCGGGTTGACAGCCGTGACCTGAGCAGCGGAATCAACACCAGTGCGGGCACTTTCACGGTACCTTCCTCTTGGGGTGTTGACTACGGCGAGGACTACTACTGGCGAGTTCGCTGGGTTGAAGATGGCGACTGGGGAGACTACGATACAACCCGCGGTTTCTTCGCCTCAACCATCAATTCAACCTGGGTCTCCAACAACACTTGGGAGATTCGAGTACGTCACTCCAACGCCTCAAACTCGATGGCCGTGCCATACTGTGGTGACACCTACATCGACAGCCTTGGTCCGAATACGAACAACGATGCTGGCGAACTTTCCATTACCAACAGTCAATATTCACTGATTGGCTGTGACATCAGAAGCCACATTCTGCCACCCGGGCTTGCGGTCACGGATGTTGAGCTCCGTCTCAAGGCGTCGTATGTCTCCGGCTCGGTTTCGGCTTCGGTCTACGAGATGATCAACCATCGATGGAAGGAAGACGAGGCGACTTGGGAGAACTACGACAACAACAACAACTGGACCGGGTTCGGAGCTTCGGGCCCCGACAGAGGTCAGCTGCTCGACTCTTCCACGATTTCGCAATCTACGAACTGGGCAACTTGGAATGTCACCGTGGCGATTCAGAACTCGATGCGCTGGAATGTGCCCGTTGACCTCCTGCTCGTAGGCTCGGGTAGCGGTCAAGCGGTGATGTATGACAAGGAGAATGCGGCGAGTGCTGCGGATTATCCCGAACTGGTCATTAGATATTCACCCGGCTCGATGGAAGTCCCGGCCCCACCGACTCCGGTCGCACTGGTGAACGGCGCATGGTCGGTTACCAGCGGCATGCTGATTGCCCCAGAGAAGCGGCCAACGCTCTCGTGGAACCACAGCGGACCAATTTCTGCTAACGGCTGGGTCGTGGAGTTGGACACCACCTCAACCTTCAACTCTAACGACTACAGTATCGCCCGCTCATGGGTCCAAATCAACGATTTCGATGTCACCAATATGACTTACACCCCCTCAAGCGATCTCTCCACCGGCCAAGTTTGGTTCTGGCGCGCTCGCGGAGCCTCACAGACAAACCAACTTGGAAACTGGTCGACGATTGCCGATTTCGTCGTCCCGAACATTGAGAGCGGCTCACTAGACGCTGACAACTCCTACATCGTGATTCGTCCCGGAGACGCGGTGCCCACCCAGAACATTCCGAACGTTCCCGATACCTGGGTGATGGGAGGTACAAACAGAAATGACACGCACTCAACCTCCAATCACCTCGTAGTCGGTTGCGATTCCTCTGATTGTCCGAAGGTATCGATGCTCTCGTTCCCTCTCAGCGAATTGCCGCAGCCGGCGAATTCTCGCATTGTTGGGGCGCAGTTGAGTTTGTGGCCGTTCACTGTGAACGCCTCATCCGGCGGTATGCCGCCTCGTGTCTCAGTACACCACAGTACGAGGAACTGGACCGATGCCGCTAACGGTGTTTCTTGGGATGGCGACATGAGCAACAACTCGACGACCAACTGGACGCAGGCAGGTGGTATTGGCAGCAACGATGTCGGGCCGCTTGTAGACATCGGGAGCCCGGTTTCATCGAGTTGGTTCAGGTTGAATGTCACGGAGATCGTACACGCCGCGCTTGGGGATGGACAAAGTCGAGTGAACATGAGCCTGCGCTCAGACACCAATCTCTTTGCTGAGGCGCAGTTCTACTCCGCAGACTACACCTGGGCTAGCAGTCGCCCCTTCCTCAAGGTCTGGTACCGGAGCGGCACTGGCTCATCCTCCAGTACGGCGGCTTGGCCACTCACCCCCTCCATGAACAACATCACATGGGACTTGAGCGGACACGCTCTCGAGTCTGAGCAACAACCGGTGTTAAGTTGGAATCACAACTCACCGTCTTCGGTTGACGATTGGCGAGTCATCCTCCAGAACAACAGCAATGATGTGCGCGATGGCTACATCATCCACGACAGTCGAACCGACAGTGGATTCGATGTCACAAACATGACTTGGACACCTCCGGCCTCATTCTCCCTCGATTCAAGGCAGAGATGGTTCGTTCAGACGATCAAGGATGACATGTATGGGCCGCGCAGCAGTTCGTACAATTTCGATGTCCCGAACACCATCGGCTGGGAAATCAACTCGACAGATGCACGTCTGCGGGCTCAGGAGGGCTCGGCGGTAAGCCGGCTCTACCTGCCCATCTCGTTTGCCGATGCGATGCTCAACTCCTACTCACAGAACAGCAACACTGGAAATTCCCAAACCTTGTCAGTAGGTAGGAGCCCATCTACCTTCAGCACCCTTTACCGCTCTACCAGCGTGATGCGTGTCAACATCTCAAGCATCCCCGTACCAGAGCCTTGGGAGGTTATTGATGCCTCACTCGAACTCCATTGCACAGGCTGCGGTGGACCCTCATCTACACCTCTTGATATCGCGGTGTCTGCCTTGGCGGTCGACTTCACCGAGATGCAGACGACCTTCAATCGTCCGGCAATCAACCAGACTTGGCCTAGCCCAATGTCGGGTGGCATCATTGACGAGGTCATAGTCTCTGGAGTCGGCTGGTATGGCTGGAACATCACTCAACTCGTCCAGTCAGCGAGATTACGCGGTGACGACACCGTTTTGCTTCACTTCACCGCACAGGCTGGAACTTCTCTCATCAAACAGTTCCACAGTTCGGAATACTCTGTGTTTCCGTCGCTGAGACCGGTGCTTAACATCACCCACCGCATTGGCACGCAGTGGCTTCCTGCTGATGCCACCTCGCCAATCCCCGCAAACGCTTCGACTCTTTGGCAAGCGGCGGAACCTCGGCCGACCGGCCGTGACCCGGTGACTCTACAGTGGGCGCACCCTGCACCATCGAATGTCACTTCATGGCAGTTGGAGTTGAGTGAGGATGGAAACTTCGACCCTGACGAAACTCGTCGCCTCGACTCGGGTGATTCTAACTCCTACGCGGGCAGCTTCTCCGGTGCGCCCCTCTCCTACACGCTGTCAAATCCCAGTGACTTGCCTAGTGGCACCGATTGGGGAGACCGCTACTTCGATTGGCGTGTCAGAGCCGTAGTGGGCGACATGTTCGGAAATTGGACCCGAGGTGGAATGTTCCGTGTCCCAGCCGACCAAGGCAGTGACGACGGCCTTGGCAACCATACGGTCACGATGTACCGAGGCTCAGTCTTCGTACAGAGTGGGATGCTGCCTTCCGTTCCGGACACTTGGGTCGATTCGACTCCTGGTGCAGGTACCTCTGTGAGTCAGGGGGGCAACAACACTCTCGTTGTAGGCGCAAGTCCATTCCAGGCGGGTCAGGAGTCCGTGTCACTCATTCAGTTTGACCTTGGAGAATTGCCCTTCCCATCGTCTATGTTGGCAACCACAGTCTCGCTGAAGATGTACCGTGTTGGCTATTCACAGTCTGGAAACCCGACGGTCACGGTTCACGAGTGTTCCTCATTCTCGGAGTCCGACACTTGGAGTTCCTTCTCGGTTGCTAACAACTGCAATGGAACGGCCGCCTCATCCGTGAGCCTCCCTGCAAGCGGCTTCGGCGGTGTTTGGTATGATTGGGATGTCACACCACTCATCCAGTCGGCGGGATACAATGGGACCGTGTCGATAGCATTGAAGACCAACTGGACCGGCTACCTTCAGTTCTCCTCATCCGAGAGCACAGGTCCTCAATATAGGCCACAACTGGTGATTGGCTACATCGACAATCTCAACGGGACATCTCCGCCGGCGACTCCGGTTCAGATTTTCCCACAGGATCAACAGGTGCTTTACGCGGTGGATGAATACGACGACTTCCTGCTGGAGTCTCCGGTTCGACCAACCCTCACTTGGCAGTATGACGCTGGAACCACCGGCTACATTCTGACACTCTTCAACAGCACCGACACCAACACCGTCTTCTCTTGGAATGCGAGTTCCTCGATGGGGAGTTTCGGACAGGGCAACTTCACTCCCGCTTGGGACATGGCGGCAGGTGAGGCTTACTACTGGCATGTACAGGCCATCAACGGTTCAGTGCTCGGGCCTCGCTCAAGCACCAGGTCGTTCGCCATCGGTGATCCCGACACCTCGGTTCTCGGCAACAACATTTGGAGTGCAGAATATCAGGAGGGTGGAGACGCTGAGGTTTTCAATTATCCACAGGTCGAAGACACCTACATCAGCGAGGGAGATCAGTCCGCAACTCACGGCTCGGACCAGATTGTGGTCGGTTCCGGGTGCGATGGCGGGCCGGCCAGCCAGAACGCCTGCATCGGAATCTTCCAGGTGGATCTTGGTCAACTTCCGTTGACGGCAGATGCGAGGTCGCATTCGGCGAACCTCAAATTATGGATTTTAAGTACCGACACCTCGACATCAAATTATATCGACATTAAGGCGTATGCGTTGCTGAACGGTAACTTCTCCGAGCATGAAGCGACTTGGATCCAAGCATCACTCGGCCATGCCTGGGGCGGCACCAACGGCGGCCTCCTTGCAGGCGTAGACCGTGGCGTGGTTTTACTCGATACAGTCAGCATCTCATCGACTACGACCGGTTGGGTCAGCTTCGATGTCAGTGGCGCGTTAGGGGCTGCACTCAACGGGACCTTCTCAGTGGTCTTGATTGGAACTCCTGGACCATATCCGCAGGGAATCCCTCAATTTGAGGTGACATTCGACAACTCCGAGTCGTTGACATCCTCGCAGCGACCCCGCCT
>CAZPJQ010000086.1:0-2438 GCA_964586945.1 uncultured Candidatus Poseidoniales archaeon | reverse complement strand
CAGCTACACCAGCGTCGTTGACATCACCGTAAGCGGGCTGTCAGTCACAATTGCTGACACACCGGTGCAGTTCAACGCGACTCTAACCGATGTCGATTCAAACACAATCACCGGTACAGTCGAATGGACCACCACCGACGGCACGATATCAAGCTCAGGACTGTTCACTCCCGACCACAATGGGAGCGTCACGATTTCTGCACGGTTCGGGCGGGTCATCGTCGACCACATCATCATCGTGCAACCGGGCACTCCGGTCACATTGGTCGGCGGGCCAATCGCCTCAACCATCACTTCTGACCAAACCGTTTCATTCTGGGTCGACATCCTCGATGCAAACGGCAACTCGGTCCCTGGAGAGACGGTGACCTTCACGCTGACCAACGGCTCAATCGCAGAGGGAGCGCAGCAAACAACCCCGGCGGGAAGCCTGACTTTCATGCCGTGGAGGACAGGTACGCAGTGGGTGAATGTGACCTGGAGTACGGAATCTCTCAACATGTTGGTGATAGTGACCGAAGGAAATCCGGCATATCTCGTGATGGCTGGCGACGCGCAGGTGCCGGCTGGAGAAACTCGCGACTTCAACTGGACTGCCTACGACTCTCACGACAACCCGATTACCCCGTTCAGAGTGGGCTCGGTCAACTGGAGTGTCGAGAATGGCTCCATCTCATCTGTTGGTGAGTACTCCGCATACGCCGTTGGATTCTGGAATCTCACCTTGATGACGGGCATCGGTCTCAATGCGACTCAACTCGTTGAAACCACTCATGGTGCCATCGCTGACTTGGAGGTCAACCCCTCGAATAATTCGCTAACAGCGGACGGGTCGATAACCTTCGAGACGGTCCGCATTGATCTGAAAGGCAATCGCCTGAATGTGACTTTGCCACTATCGGCGTGGTTGTGGTCAAACGGTTCGTTGTACGCTGAGGAGCCTGTGCGCTGGACACCGTGGGTCTCTTCGACTCAGTGGGTAGAGGCGACCTTGGCGGGAGTGACGACGCATGTTGTCATCTCTGTTCTTCACGGCGAGGCGATTGGAATCCGCCTCAAGTCTCCGGTTACCACCGTGGTTTCGGGCGGTGCAGTCACTTTGAACGCATTCGCATTCGACCAATTCGACAACGAATGGACCGGTCTGGTGGATAGCTGGGAAATCGTCGAACCAATGGCAGGCAATTGGCTCATCTTCCAATCCGAATCCTCGTATGCTGACTTCGATGCGGTCATCGTTGGAGATTGGACAGTCAAAGCAATCTACATGCACGAGGGAACCCAAGCGATGTCTGATGAGGTTGTTTTCACCGTCATTGCCGGTCCGTTGACGTGTATTACCGTCTCCGGCCACGGCTCTTAATTGACCGCAGATGAGTATGTCGCTCTCAATCCGGTAACCCGCGATTTGAATCAGAATATGTTGGCCACTGACATGTTGCGTTGGTTCGTGTGGGATGCCACTAGCCCGACCACTCAACCACCCTCCTGCTTTGACTGGGGCAATGAGTTGACCAGCAATCTGCAGGCGAATGGATTCGTCTGGGAGGCGAGCACCGAGGGGACTTGGAAAATCTGTGCCTCTTCTGGCGCCTATCAGGCCATCATCGAGGTTACCGTGGCACATGGCATCGCTGCTGTATTGAGCGACGAAAACACGGGTGTCACATTGGTTGCCGGCGCCTCTCTCTCCATTCAGATCACTGCCACCGATGGCGACGGCAACAGTTTCCCGGTGGAGGTCTCTTGGAGTGGAAATGCGGCCGACTTCACTGACAACGAGGATGTTGGCTCATACGATTGGGCCGGCACCGTCGCTGGAAACCATTCACTGATCTACACCCAGGACTCGACCGGGCTCACCGGAACTTGGGCTGTCACAGTCACACCTTCTGTTCTCGCCTCCTTTGAGATGGCGGTCACTCCGGGAACCGCGGTCTTCCAGCAACAGACAATCACGGTCGACATCACGGCGTTTGACGGCTTTGGCAACGAGATACCAGTACCATATACTGCCTATCTCGACACGGGCAATGAACTGCATAGAGCGACCAAGGATAACCGTTCACAATGGACAGTCTACATGTTGGCTGAAGGGACGACCACGATTACCGTAGTCGCAGAGAATGTGCATGTGTCACAGGATATCACAGTGCAGGGAAATCTGCTTGGCTTCTTTGAGGCTGGCGGCTGGCTCTACTACCTCGGCGCCGCGCTTGGAGCGTTCATTCTAATCGGCATCATCGTCGTATTGGTTGTGCTCCTACGCCGCGCCGGCGATGAGGAGGATGAGTACGACGACTACTTCGAGGAGGAGGATGAGTACGACGAACCTGCCGCTGACGCCTATGAGGAACCGACCGTCGAGGAGGCGGGCTATGGTGGCGCCGAAGAGTACGCTGCGGAAGATGCCGGCGAAGCCGACCCATCGATATCCG
>CAZPJQ010000085.1:0-7682 GCA_964586945.1 uncultured Candidatus Poseidoniales archaeon | reverse complement strand
CTGGAGTCCTATGATCCAGAGTCACAGATGATGGACCGCTACACTAAGGGGCTGTAGGTCGGCCGACCAAGCCCGGATATTTCAAGCAAACCTCAGACCAAGCGGTAGGCGTACTTGGAAACCCATCCAATCATGAGCAGCACCATGAACCATGCGAGGGAGAGTCTGCCGACGCGGGCGATTCGCTCCTTTTTGATGCGGTCTCGCTCGATCTCCTCGACGAGGGGGGCGAGGGGGTCGGCCCGGCTCATGTAGGTCTTGAAGTCGGCGACAGGCTTCAAGCCCTGCGCATCTTGGGCGGTGGTGATGAGTGAGGTTCCAGCCGGCTTTGAGATGCCGCTATCGACCCCTGTGGTCCCGCGGCCGTCTGCATCACTTGTCGTCACACGGGATGGCGAATCGGGGGCCGAGCTTCTGCTCTGTCATCGGGTCCCCGAGATGCCTTCCTTCCCGGACTTCTGGTCATTCCCCGGCGGCGGAGTAACACGGTTTGACAGGGTGGCAGCTGAAGAGTTGCCACAGTTTGGCACGGATGACGAGGGGGCTGCCTTGGTGGCACTCCTTCGGGAGATGGTCGAGGAGGTCGGTTGGGCCCCTTCCGGTCGCGGCTTGGTGCTCGTCGATGAGCCGATTCGAACCGCTGTGATGGATGACGGAAGGAATTGGCATCCGATGGTCGAGGATGGTGACATTCCCGCCAATCCCAGCGGATTCAAGGTGATCTCATTCCGCACGACTCCACCACTCGCCCCGCTTAGGTTCGCCAACCGGTTCTTCCACCTCCACGACCCGGAACCTCCCGAACCGTCGCTCCCGGCTGAACACAGCGAATTCGACGAACTGCGCTGGATGCAGCCGGCTGATGCACTCGCCTCGTGGACGGAGGGAAATATGCGAATCCCCCCTCCTCAAATCACTCTACTGCGAGACTTGATCTGTGCGCTGGAGGATTCGGAAGGGGACATTGATGAGGCTGTCAGCGCACTTGCCTCAGACCCACCGACCGGAGAACACAGAATCGAGTTCGCACCAGGGGTTGAGTGCATCCCGCTACCGACCGACACCCTGCCACCCGCTACGACCACCAACTGCTACATTCTCGGCGAGCCTGGCGGAGACCATCTGGTGGTTGACCCAGCCGCCCACGACCCAGTAGGTCTAACCTATCTCAAGCGCAGAATTCGCGCCGTGGAATCTGCCGGCGGCAAGATTCTGGCAACCATCTTCACTCACCGACATCCAGACCACATCGGCGACCTGTCAGCCATTTCTAACATCTACAAAGCACCGATTTGGGCAACCGCTGAAACTCACACGGTCATTCCACCCTGTGACACCGACCGTATGCTCGTCGATGGCGATAATCTCGTCATCTCTGGACCATCCGGGAAGGTGACCTGGCATGTCTTGGAGACACCGGGTCACTGTCCGGGGCACATCTGTCTAGCCAGCGAAGTGGGGGTGGTTTCGGGTGATTTGGCGGTGATGATCGGGACGATTCTGGTGCCCTCGTCTGATGGTGACATGGACGACTACCTCGCAAGCCTCGAGCGCGTTCGCGACCTCGATGCGCCCCTTCTGCTTCCCGCCCACGGACCACTCTCTCCCGTACCCGAAAAACTGCTCAACCGATACATCTCACACAGGCGGGCGCGCCACGCGCGGGTGGCTGAGGCGGTTGGAAACGGATTGACCACGGTCGAGGATATTGCTGACTTCGCATACGCAGACACACCCGATGCACATCCGATTCTGAAGTTGGACCAGACAATTTCGCATCTACGCGCCCATGAGCGCACGGGCGCGGTGGAATTTGTTGACCAGCGGTGGCGACAGTCGACACGATGAAGGGCGAGATAGCAAGCACCGAGCCGAGGAGAAAGGATGGCTGACACTCCAAATGAGCCACCTGCTGAGGATTACACGCCTGTTGGTGGGGAACCTCCAGAGATACCGGTCCCGCAATATTTCCGTTGGTGCTCTCCAACAACCCCCCTGAGCATCGGTTTCTTCGTGTTGGGAATGTGCATTCTCGCCTACGGGCTGGTCAGCTCACTTGTCAACATGAATGGGGGCCTTCTCTTGCTAGCGGCGATTGGTTCACTGATTGGCTCATTTGCAACGCCTGGTTCGATGGCTGGAGTAATCGGGAAGGCTGCCGGGGGAGGAGAGATTGATGAGGATTATTGGAATGTGAGGCCATTCCCGCCTATGAACCACGAGGATTGGCACCTTGATCGCCTGACATGGGATGAGGACAGCGGTGACTGGCTGTCAAATCCACTCGCCCGGTTCGAGCAGGATGGTCTCAAGGTGAAGGTGACTAAGGAAGGTGATGAGTGGGCCGTCAACGTCGAAGGTAAGGACCCTGAAAGGGTTGCAACCGCTGCCGAGGCTGACAGGCTGATGAAGGAGGAAATCAAGGATGCAGACTCCGACAATGCACAGGAACTCCTCTTCAGCGAGCATCCGCGTCATGCCCGATTCCGAGCAATGTACAACGCTACACCACCAATAATGTCCAGCAAATTCCTCTGGCAAGCGATTTCGGTGCTGCTTTTATTCTCCATGTGGTGGGGGTTACCGAGAGGGGACCGCGGTGAGTTGGTTCCAGTGATGATTGGTTTGATCGTAATCGGTTTCATCCTCATCGTCGTGACCCACTTCTTGAACAAGTCCGCATTGGAGGCATGGGACACCATCACTTCGATTGTGAAATACCTAGATGCGGGGCACAACGAACTCGTGGGACAGGTCAGACCTGCAAACTTCGAACCGTTGGACATATTCACCGTCGACGATTATCAAAACAAGTCGTGGGCGTTCAACGACCTAGTAGCCTGGAGTTGGTCCTATAGTGTCCATCTTCGCATCAAAGAGACCTACATCGACAGTGAAGGAAAGAAGAAGACGCGTTATGTCTACAGATGGGAGATGATACGCTCTGATTCCAACGCGCGCGAGTTCCTGTTGCACGATGGCAGTGGAGGTGTGGTCGTCGATTTGATTTCCTTCGAAGATATATCATGGGGCAGCGCCTTGTGGTCCCGAAACCTGCCGGGAAGCAAACCGGGAAACCCACTCTACAGAGCTAGTCGCAATGAGAAAATCATGGAACATAGTTGGGTTCTTCACGGCCTTAGAATCGGAGATCCCGTCTATGTGATGGCTCGAATCAAGAATAGAACTGATGACGATGAATTGCGGGGGATGGTGTCGGAGAACGCGAGCAGACTGCATCACAATCTCGTTGCCATGGGAGAAGATGCACCACGACGGCATGCGATGATTAGCAAGGGAACGGAACTCGGGGTTCTGAAGGCTCGTTCATCGGGAATCGACCGCTTCGGTGGGGCTACGCTGCTGATACTGACGACACTCATCGTGATGGTGATTTCGCTCTAGTCCTCAACCTGCTCTTTTAGAGCCGCAAGACGCGCCTTGGCGGCAATCAGTTCAGCCTCGGCTTCCACTGCTGCCAGTTCGTCCTCTAGTGCCTCAGTCCTCTTGTCGGCATCAGATTTCTCCGATTCCACAAAACTGCCGAGACTGGCGCGGCGGTCGAACATGAACTCGACCTGCTCACGAGTGTAGATGTCAAACATATCAGCCATCAAGAAGCCCAACATCTTCGCAACTATGACCGTGGGGAACATCTGAATCACGGTGTTGTAGTTCTTGACCGACTGGTTGTACTCCTCGACCTCGCTCGCCATCTTCGAAATGGCGTGGACACCCTCTTCAAGTCCAGCGACGAGAACATTGTGAGAAGTTAGTTGCGGGTTGTCCTCGGCAAAGGCCAATAGTTGTGGAATCACACTGTCCATCAAGGCGTTTGCAGCCATTAGTTCCGCAGGAGCCTGAGTGCTCTTTGCCTTGGCGAACGACTTCCGCGCATCCACGATTTTGTCGTAGATTGAACTCTCAAGTCCGAGTTGTGCGAGATCGGTGTCTTCGACCAGCGCAATCTTCTGATCCTTGACCCCAATCTGGGTTTCGAGGTTCTGGTACTGGTTCTTGACTTCCTCACGCAGGTCCACCATTCGATTGTATGCTGAGAAAATCCAGAACAGAATCAGCAGCAATACGATTCCGACTACTATCAATCCCAGAGTTAGGGTGCCTGCCATGATTCTACGATAATGGCCCCCCCTATCAGCGTTAGTGCGATGAAACGGAGGACTATTCCGTAGGCGACCTTGATGAAGGGCAGTGACCGCGGGGTTTCCGAGGGATACCCATGCGAGGTCAGATGACGAGCTTCGATGTGGCGAGAATCGCTGCTGAATTGCGCCCGCTCATCGGCGCGCGTGCGCGAAAAGCGTACCATCCCCACTGGGAGCAGGTGGTTCTGCGACTCAATCCGAAGGAGGCGTCGCAACTCGACCTCGTCATCGTCCGCGGCAAGCGAATCTACCTCTCTCGCCGGGACCGCCCGATGCCGTCCAACCCCTCGCCATTCTCGATGTTGTTGCGAAAACACCTGATGAACTGCCGACTGACAGATGTGCGCCAACACGGCTTCGACCGGATTCTCACCCTCGATTTCGATACACGAGCAGGAGTAGTCTCTCTAGTAATAGAGATGTTCAGAGATGGGAATGTCCTACTGCTCGATGAAGAGGGTGTGATAATTCAGCCGCTGACCAATGTCAAGTATGCCAAGCGGACTCTCAAGCGGGGCGAGAAGTACGAGTTCCCTCCGGCCCAGATCGATCCGCGGGACCTAGATGCAGCCACTCTAAGCAAACTTTTCTCGGAGAGTGACGCCGACCTTGTGCGGACTCTCGCAAGCAGAGCCAATCTCGCCGGAGTCTATGCTGAGGCGGTCTGCACCCGAGCAGAAATCGACGGCGCACACCCCGCCGCCGAATTGAATGAATCTCAAGTCGCCGCTGTATCAGTTGGATTGCGCTCGCTATCCGATGACCTGGAAGCTGGTACAGGAGGAATTGCCGTACTATCACACGCCGCGAAGGCGGGCCTCTCATCGGCTGGGGACAATCCACTTGCCCGTGACGCTGTCTTCGAGGAACACGCCGAAGAGGTCGGTCCATTCACACTACCCAACCATGAAGGGAAGTTCATCGAAAAATTCGAAACTCTCGCCGAAGCGGTCGACGCCTGGAAGGGCGGCCACGACTCTACCGCTCTGGCCCGCCGCGAACATGAGCGAGCGGTCGAAGCCCTAGGAGAACAGGAGGCAAAAGACCCCGGTAGCACGCTTGAGCGGCGTGCAACTCAGCAAGAGCAGGCGATTTCGCGGTTCATCGCCAAGGGCGAGGCGCAACAGGCTCTCGGCAAGGCGATTCAGGAGCAATGGACACATGTCGAGCAACTGATGACCCAAACCCTGGAAGCAGTCGAGGAGTCGGGTTGGGACGAGGTTCGAAACAAACTCCGTGGCATCGAGTGGATCGAGTCAATCGACCCTGCCCTACGCCGAATGATGGCGTACCTGCCCGACGAGGACAACGAGCCGGGCACCAGAATCGAGCTTCACCTCGACCTGACGGTGCACCAGAACGCGCAGCGGTACTTTGACGCTGGGCGTAAGCAGAAGGAGAAATCGGTTGGCGCGAGGGTGGCACTTGAGAAGACGCAAGAAGAGATGTCGCGAGTCGAAAAACGGCGTGCGAAAGATGAGGCTGCAGGCCGATTGAATGTTACGAAGCGAAGCAAGAAATTGTGGCTTGAAAAACATCGTTGGGCGGTCGTGGGTGATGGACACCTCTTCATCGGCGGCAAGGATGCGAGGGGAAATGACACGGTTGTGAACAAGCATTTGAGCCGGCCGGACCTCTATTTCCATGCGGACCTACATGGCGCCCCGTCGTGCGCGCTGAAACTCAAGGAAGGGTTTGAGACAGACCCCCACCCTATCCCCGGACTTCCCGATGGCGTACCAGCACTGCGGCTCACCCAGACTCTCGAGGCTGAGGAGTTCGATGAGAAGATTCGAGAAGATGCTGCGCAGATGGCGGTTGTTTGGAGCCGCGGGTGGTCTAGTGGCGGTGCCGCGGCGACTGCCTTCTGGGTGGAACCGACTCAAGTTTCGAAAACCGCCGAGACTGGCGAGGCGTTGGCGCGCGGTGCTTGGATCGTGCGCGGGAAGCGCAACTATCTGAAAGACATGAAGATGGAGATGACGCTCGGAATGGCGGTCATCAACGGGATTGCGCTGCCTCTGACCGGGACTCATGAGGCTGTGACGAAATGGTGCGAGCGGTGGCTCCGGATTGGGCCTGGGACAGTCAAGAAGGAGGCGCTCGCCAACAAGGTCGCAAAGGCGACGGGCATCGTTCAGGACGATGTGCTCGCCTGTCTTCCGCCGGGTAATGTGCAGGTCTTGGAAGACCACGACGTCTTCAACTGAGTTCATTTTGGTTTTCAAGAATGAATCTTTGATAATTCTCAAATCGTCTAGGGAACAACCTACGCTTCATCTTCTGCGTATAGGGGTAGTATGTCGTGATGACAATAATTTCTTCATCATCATGGATTACACCGCAGTAGACTTCCAAATTATTTACGATACAGTAACATTTCATTAGTTTCTCTTCTTCGTCGAACCGGCGGAACCAGCGACCTTTCTCACGCAGTAATTGTTCAACTTCTGGAATTTTCTTTCGAGTATCCCTGAATGTATTTGTCCTCACAAGCCAATCATCTCTAGTTGTCTTACGCTCGACGACATGATGAGTAAACGCGATGGAGAGTGACCTTACTTCGGGGGGAGCCTCGTAGGTCACATCATCCAACTATAGTAGTAGGATTAATCGATTTCGGCGTATACAGAGTAAGTTTAGGACTAATCCGATACTCAGCTGAGAATCTCTTCGAGTCGGTCCTTTTCGAGTGCTTTTCGGATTGAGCGAGCGATTCTGCGCCCGACACTCATGTCTAACTCGTTGAGGTTGGTGTAAGGCGAGCCGCCGATGCTGACATTGCTTCCAGCGACAATCCTCGCCGAGACCTCGAACACCCGGAACTCAAGTTGGTCGGTGACGATGCACTCCAGACAGAAGGGCCCTACCATCCCGTGGGAGTCCTCCTCCAATTCAAGTGATGAGGCAACCGCCCCTTCAGCGAGTCTGAAAGCTTCCGGGAGCAGGGATTCTCGAAGGACTATCTCCGCGTTTCCGGTAACCACGAAGGAGGGCTCGATGTTCATCTCTCGCAGGTCTCTCAGTGAACCCAACTTGTAGAACTCGTCGACATTGGCCTCATCTCTCCTGTCAATCGTCAGCAATTCGAGTCGGCCGAGTTGCTCTCCATCGCGTGAACCCATTCCGTCAACTTGGTAGCCGTCATCGGGAATCGGGTCGAAGTAGAATTGCATGTAGTAGCGAGTTCCGAGAATGTATTCCTGGATTGTGAAATTCTCTTCCAAATCTACATTTCTGCGGAAATCCCTGAAATTTCGCGCGATGAAGTAGCCCCTGCCACCCTTAGCACCGGCGTACTTGACAATCACCGGACCATCGATGTCATGTGGGTCCTCAATCACCTTCGGCATTGATAGACCACCCAACTCCAACCACTCCCGCTGTGCCTCGCGGCTTGACTCCCACTTCAAAATCCTGCGATTTCCGAAGGTCGGCACCTGCAATTCAATGAATTTTTCCGCACCCAAATACTCTACCAGCGAGCCGTGTGGAATCATGATGACATTTCGCTCT
>CAZPJQ010000084.1:1872-7726 GCA_964586945.1 uncultured Candidatus Poseidoniales archaeon | reverse complement strand
GCCTCCCAGTCGCCGTCGAGGGATATGTTGGCTCCATTCGAACTGTGCCTCAACGCCGCCTCAAACTCGAATCGGTCACCTGGCTGCAGGTAGAGGGTATCGCCCACCGCGTCGCTTCCTGGCGGTGAGATGTCCTCGACGGAGACGAGGAACAGCTCCAACCTCGAGTCAAGTGTCCACGCGTGGGGAGTGAGCGCCTCGCTCCCCAACTCGAGTTTCTGGCCATGCTCAACCACCTTGATGGAGGGTACCTGTGCAGTAGTGTTCCACTCGCTCGGGGCATTCACTCCAATTCGGAAGGAGATTTCGACGAGATAGGCTGTATCTCCTAGGTCGGTAATGCGAAGCCTAGTCGGAAAGACCGGGGAATTGGGGTTGCTCCAAATCGTTTCGGAGAGTGGGTCGAACCAGATGTCGGAGGATGGATTATCGCCTGAAATACTGATTGAAATGTTGTCCAGTGAGCCGATTCCGTTGCCGTCAATCAGCGTGAAGGAGAATGTGTGTTCTACACCGAGAAGAAGGTTGGCGCCGGCACGGTCAAGTTGCACGAGTGGCAGTGAAAGGCTGGTCGGCAAATCCTCTTGCGTCGTAATCGTCGCCATGTCCCAATCCAGCCCAGGGCCACCTCCGCCAATCACCTGATGGCCGGCCAAATCCGTCCCCGTGACGAACATCGAAACCGGACTTCCCTCGCCGTTTCCGAACAGGTGAATAGCACGGAAATCTATGCGCACCGTGCCGGTCGCCTTCATCGGAGTCACTTCTCTGAATGCGATGTATTCCTCGGGGTCTGCAATCCCGTCACCGTTGAAGTCGTCAATTCCCTGCCGCCAATAGTTGAGGAAGAGATAGCCGCCGAGTGCTTCTGCATCGCTGACTTCGACAGAAATCGGGAGCAGTCGATTCTGTGGCCAGATATTGTTGTCAGCTAGGCGGAGACCACTCGGAGTGTTGGCCATCAGTTGGCCGAGAAGGGGTGCGTTGCTGTCGACCACGAGCGTGACCGGGGTCCTGTCCTTTGTGACATCAGTCGCACCATTGAGTGATTCTCCCAATGGTCCGGCTCGCATGATCCATGCTGTCAGATTGACTTCACCGCTCATCTCGGGCAGAGCGACCGTGGCGTTCCAGACGCCGTTAGGACCGCTAAAGGCTTGGGTTTGGATTGGTGGCTCATCGTCGACCTCGAGCAGAACCACCACCTGGAAATCTTCGTTGGATGGACTCAGTCCGGGAGAATCCTCAAAGCGAATTGTGCCGCTGACCTCGACCGACAATCCTGCCGCAACCTCGAAGGGATATGAGGGGGCGCCGCGGGTGGAGAATAGTCGGCCATCTTGGCTGCGAACCTCCCATGAATCGATTTCCATGTCGTTCTCGACCGCCTTTGAGCCGGCCCCGATTCTGACCGTGCTGGGTGTGAGTGTCAAGCCGTCGTCGTCGGTACAACCCGCCGATAGGTCGAGCCAGTCGACATCATCCCAAGAGTGTACGGTCTGTAGAACCCAAGTTGCCGAGTAACCTGTTTGTGACACTACAACATTGCTCGCCAATTCGAGAGAGATAAGCCCGTCACCTCCGTTCTGGCTGAATGTGCCACCGGACGAGAGGTTGGTGGCCGTGAAGGTGACGACAGTACCCATCAAGTCACTCATGGTCAGGGTCACCTCGGCAATCCTTGAGTCATCGAACAGGTGGCTGTGGTGAGTGGTGATGACGCTCTGGCGATCTGGTACCATCATGACCGGAGCAGAGACCAGTTCGCTGGTCATCAGTGGGTCGTGGGTAACGCCGCCCCAGAGTCGAACACCGCCCTGCCAAGCGCCCACCGAGACTGGAATGATGTGGCTGCCGTTCTGCGGAGTGGTCCCGTTCAGCACAGCGGAAACCACCGGTCCGAGACCGGTGAGAGTCTCAGAGTAGAGATACTCTATGGCAAGCACATCAACGGATGCCGTCAGGTGGTATGGCAGACCACCGACGATGTCGACTTCGAACGAATAGCTCGTCCATGAACGCTCAGTCTGGTTAGTGGTGACAATCCATTGGGTTTGATTGAGAGAGGATATCATCGTTGCATCGAGGTGCAGCCAACCGCTTGGATTTAGGCTGCTGAAAGTCGCCAGCGGCGTGGCTCCCGCATGCATGGTGAGAGTCGTGTTGGGGGGCGGATTGGGGGCGGTCTCCCAGGAGGAGAGTTCAACATGGAACATGGCGCCGAAGGGAATGGCGCCAGTAGGCATCAGGAACTGTAGACGATGGTCTTCACCCCTCTCTTCATCGGGGTTGAGCATGATCTCTGAATGCCGCATCGAAGTTCCGTTGTCGAGCCACCCGGGCCCGTCGTGTCGAGACGGATCCGGCCAGGCCGGATAGCAGGGGTAGCCCTCCCAACAACTCTGAGTCTGCCAACCGAGTGGACCCCAAGGCGTGGGCCCAGGCCACTGCCATTCGACCAAACCATCCCCCCCAATGTCGACCGAGGCTCCCACTGCGGGCGAACCGCGCATGCCATCGACCTTGAGACTCTGAATCCAACCACCTGCTTGGAGCGCCACTTCGATCTGAAACCAAGCAAAGGGGGTCGTGGTCTGAACCGTCTGATTGATCAAGGCCCCGGTGTGAATCACTGCTCCCGCTTCATCCCTTATCGTGATGAGAGCACCCGCCCCGACACTAGACACCGAGAGGGCGGAGACTGGGTGAGTGGGAACCAGGGGGACGGAACGAAGGTAGTGGGTAGCAAGGGTCGGATTCGTGACATTCCTGTTCGTCCCATCGACCACGAGAGCAGAATCAACCGTCCAGCCGTCTTGTTCGAGATTCCTAGGATTCAAGACCCGAGTGGCACCTAGATAGAGGGCGTGGACCGTCGGCGAGAGTTGTGGGACGGTGGTTCCCAGTTCAAGCCGAATCTGAATGGGTTGGGTCGCAGTGACCAACCCGTCACCCTCCAATCCCAAAAGGGTCAGAGGGAGGCTCATGTTGGTCCAGCGACTTGTGGAGTTGCCGTCGTTCATCATGCCGAGAACCGTCGCCTTCACCCAAGTTCCGTTGGGGACGTCAGCGTCGATTTCGATAGCGTCGAGCCCCAACATATCCTCCGGGTAGATTGGGTCGCTGGTCCAAGTCCCATACTCTTCAAACCAGTCGACATAGAGCCCGACATTGTCGAGATACCAGCCGTCGGAGACGAGCAAATCGTCGGTGAAGAACGAGAATCGAAGTTGAATAGCCTGTCCGCCGAACTGGCTGACGTCCGCCTGCTTGGTGACCCACGACTTGTTGACATTGGGGGTCCCTCGAGCCCCATCGCAGGTCGGTTTTGCATTGGAGCCGTCGAAGGCCCACATATTGTAGATGTCACTGAACGGATTGAATGTTTGATAGGTGTCGTAGAAGTCGATTACATTGGCACCGTACTGACTCCAAGACCTGCCCTCGTCGTCCGAAATGGAGAGAATTCCGCCGTCCCATCCCCTCTCCGCACAGATGAACGAGTCGAACGAAAGGCGGGCGTGAGTGCCCACCGGGATTTCCAGCGGCGGTGAAATCAGATGGGTCCAAGTGTTCGCCTCGTATTCACTGCCAAACATGATTCCGGCATACTTGTCGCCGACAGCCGGCGCATCGGGGCCGTAACTCCACGATGAGTTGTGGGCGCGGAATGCCCAACCGTTGCCCCTATCTGTGTCTATGGTCCAGCCGGTCGGAAGCAGGGGGGAGTCTTCGAAGGAGTCGAGGATGTAGGTGGGACCGTCCACACCGATGTCCGTTAGGTGCTGCCACTCGTCGAATGCGCTGCCGATTGCCGCATGGGTCGCCCCGCCGTCGTTGATGTCGCTGAAGTTGAGCGACAGATGGACCGTCTCGTTGCCAGGTAACCCCGATATCACCTCCACATCGTCTATGAACACCCCCTCTGGTGGGTCGATTGACGAGCCTCCGTAACCCGAACCCGGGAAACTGTCCGTCTCAACGTGAATCCGCAGGTAGACCACCGAGTTGCCGGCGAGCGATTGCGGAAGCGGATGCATGAGCCGCTTCCAGCCGCGTGAGTCATCGATATACATCTGACCGCCAATCAGCACACCGTTTCCTGGTAGGTTTCCTGAAATAGCATTCCAATTGGTGGAATTGGGAGTCATCCAATCCCATCGGAAGTTGTCGTAGATGTCGCCCTCCATGTCGAAGTCGGTGGCGTAGTTCAGCATGATCGGGCCGCTTGCGTTTGTCAGATTTACCTCTAGCAGAAGGTATGACTCCGCCCCATTCGCATATTCGTCTGTCAGATTGCCGTGGAACCAACTGCCGGGGTCCTCTCCGACATTTGTCAGGTTGACCTTGTCTAGGAACCAGCCGGGTCGCTGAATTGTAGAGTTGGCGTCGGTCCAGACAACGAAGCGGAAGCGGGCGTGGGTTGCGTTGAGGATTCCAGGCTCGTTGTCGAGATTGAAATTTGCAGTCTGCCAGCGGGTGGCGTCAGGCGAAGCCCAGACCTCGAAGTTTGAACCACCGGAGCCATTGGGAGTAGGGGCGGCGGCGTTGATGCGATTGTTGTAGCCGCCGTCAGGAGTCATGTAACGCCAAGTCTGGCCAGAGTCGAGTGACATCTCTAGCCATGCGCCGTCAGCGTTGCCGTTGCCGAGTGAAGGAGTGTACATGTGCTGCCAATGCTTGAACGAGAGATTGAGTTCATTGATGACGGGAGGCAGGGTGAAGTCTGGTGATTCAAGCCACGAGTGAACCCCGTTGGGAAGGGCTTGGCCGGCGAGTGTCGCAACGATGTAGCGACCATTCACGCCACCAATTGGAATCAGTCCACCACTCGATTCTCGGCCACTACCGTTCACCACACCGGGAAGCCCCAACATGTCGTCGACCTCCCAGACGCCGGGGGAACCGCCCATGTCCCAATACTGGAGAGTCCGGGTGAGCGTTTCGAAGTCGTTGATTCGACCGACGGAGTGGTTGGCATCGAGACTCAACGAGCCGTCAAAGAAATTGGCTGTCGTACCGTTCCAAAGACCCCAACTGAAGTTCTGCTGGAGAGTCGCGTCGGCCTCCCAGAGCCTGCCTGTGCCGATATCAGTCATGCTGTCTGAACCGACCCTTAGCCATGCGTCGGTGACGGTATCGCCGGCTGGAATGGTGAACCCCTCCACAGTCACATTGCTTCCTCCGCTGGGAACCTGAACCTTCGAGGGTCCCGACCAGTTGGTCGTGGTGGCGCTGGTCGCAGCACTGAGCAGCGTGAGCAACATCAGAAGCGAGAGAAATGCGGCTCTTCGCTGATGGATAAATCGTCTCAAGGCAGCGCCTCCTTGCATTGTGGACATAATCCCAACCGTTTGAATCCTATTCCCCCCTGTGATGCATCCTATGGATGCAACTTTTGCGACTTGGGAGGAGAATCGTGGAGAACGGTGGAATTAGGGCTGACAGGATTTTCATTGGGAGTAAAGGAACTCTCGCGTCGGGCTGAACGCGCTGAACAGTTCTTAGGATGTCGATTTGCAGGCACTTCGGAGGCGTCTATATTGAGCGGCCAAAGTACCCCCCAAGTTCGAGTCAGCGCCGCTCAATTACAAGCGATTGAGAACCAATTGTTCGCCTTGGCGAGACAGCAGGCGAAGCGCAACCAACCGATTGACCTGCCACGGCCAGACTTTTGGTCGCAGGTCGCAACTCTACTCTCAAACATCGAGATGGAGTTGGTCGAAGTCGGCCACAATGAAGGTTGGAGCGTGAAGGCGCAGAACCTCTCTCGACGGCAGGCGAATGTTCGCAGGGCCGTCGCCGATCTAACTCAACACCGATTGACTGCGTTCGTTCGCCATGCATCGACGAG
>CAZPJQ010000084.1:0-1862 GCA_964586945.1 uncultured Candidatus Poseidoniales archaeon | reverse complement strand
GAGCAATCTCGCATCGGCACCTTTCGGAGATGCGCAGCACGATACCAAGGCGCAACTCGCAGCTCTGGATTGGAGTCGACAGGATGTCGCCGAGCGCGCCTTCCACGAAGGACTCAGCGAACTGATTGAACGCTACAAGCGACAGGTTTCGTGGACAATTATGCAACAGGGAGTTGCCGGTGGTGAGCGCCCGACACCCACCATACAGGCCGGTACCCCTCAACTCGACTCCTATGTTGAGGAGGCGGGTGGACTCACCGGACAGGGTCCACCGAAGGTCGAGGTGATCGAAGAGGCTCTAGTCACTTACGAAGAGCCTGATGATGATGAGGAGGACAGAATCGCTCGCATGGACGCCTATCCGAGTTCAGCCTCCAAGAGCATGGGTAGTGAGCCAGCTGCAGAGCCGACCGAGTTAATGTCTGCTCCAACCGAAGAGGTGGTTGAGGAAGATGCCTCCGCTGACCAGAATGAAGACATGATCCGAATCAGAATTCTTCAGGACCTAGATGAACCGATTATCGATGCAGATGGTAATGAACTCGAACTGCTGACCGGCGACATCGAGTTCTGTGATGCGGACTTTGCAAGTGGCTTGATAGCTGCTGGGCTCGCCGAAGATGCCTCAACATGAGTCGCTCGTCAGTTCAGTCGATTGGACTCACAATGCAGCCTGTGCTGGCTGACTGTCCGCTCAAGTCACTGTCCGCAGGGTGATTTCGATGGTCACCGTGTCTGGGATGTCGAGGCCGTGAACGACCTTGGCGAGAACTGCCTCATCCTTGGCTGAATTGATCTCCAACTCGATGAGCCGCTTGTGGATTCGCATCTCCCAGTGGTCCCATGTCTCTGAACCCTCTCCGTCCGGGCTCTTTCGGCACGGCACGATGAGGCGACGGGTCGGGAGGGGAATCGGTCCGCGCATCTTGACACCGGTTTGGTCCGAGATGTGCTTGATTCCATTGCAAAGTTCATCGACATGTGAATGATTCAGGCCTGTGACCTTGATTGCAGTGACGCTCGCCATTTACGACCGCCTCATTCATTCCCAACTTACATTTGATTGAGAGTAAATCACTTCTTCTCAATCTTCATGCAGACGCCTGCTGCTACGGTCTTACCCATATCGCGGATTGCGAACCGGGAAAGCTCTGGGAACTTGTCCATCTGCTCGATTGCCATAGGCTTGGTAGGCTGGAAGCGAACCAAACATGCATCGCCAGTAATCAAGAAGTCCGGGTTTGCGGTCTTCTCGCCCTTGCTGGTCTTCTCTAGCAACTCTACGAATCGGACAGCCACTTGTGCTGTGTGTGCGTGGAATACGGGTGTGTATCCTGCGCCGATTGCCTTTGGAATGTCCATCAGTTGGATGTTGCCGACGAAAGTCTCGTCGTGGCGAACGAATGCAGGCTCGTTGTCTGTGTAACCAGCAACATCGCCACGGCGGATGTCGGTTGCGGCAAGGCCGCGCACATTGAATCCAACATTGTCACCAGGCTCAGCCTTTGCAACCTCGGTGTGATGCATCTCGATGCTCTTGACCTCAGCCTTCTGTTGGCTCGGGTTGAACATGACCGTCTTGCCAGCGTGCAGAACACCTGTCTCAATCTTGCCGACCGGGACTGTGCCGATACCACTGATTTTGTAGACATCTTGAATCGGTAGGCGCAGAGGCTTGTCGGTGGGCTTGGGAGGCATGTCGATTGCGTCGATTGCCTCGAACAGGGTCGGACCACTGTACCAAGAGGTGTTGTCGCTCTTGTTGAAGACATTGTCGCCGTCGAATGCAGAGCAGGGGATGAAGCTGACATCAGCGGGGTTGAAGCCTGCCATCTTGAGCAGGTTACTAACCTCGGCGACGA
>CAZPJQ010000083.1:0-7926 GCA_964586945.1 uncultured Candidatus Poseidoniales archaeon | reverse complement strand
AGGACTCCGCAGATGTACCGAACATGAAATCCGACATATGGAGGGACTCCGAACGCCGCCGGTTCATCCTCGTAACCGTCGATTACCAACCATGCCATCCGCTCACCTCGGAAGTCGGTATGGGCTACTGGTTGTCAGCCGTTCGGCCGTCGCAACTCTCCTCAACCACTAGGAGGGTGTCCCGTGTAATCCCAGCCACCGGCTGGAGCAGCACCGGTAGGTGGCGGCGGTGCTCCTAGAGTCTCAGGCACTACCTGTGCAGGTGGGGCAGCAGCAGCTGGAACCGGTTGGGCGGCTGGCGCTGCAGCCACCGGTTCATCGACGGAGGTTCCAAGGGTTGGTTCATTGTCCCCCTTTCCTTTGAATATAGCTAGAATCAAGGCGATCAATCCAATCAATAGTGCGACGATGGCAAGGGTCGGCGCAGCAGTCTGAGCGGTGTCGCCAGCAGTCGTTACGATATCGGATGAATCCGAGTCCACGACCTCAACGATTTGGAGGGTGGATGCTGTTCCAATCCCTACGTGGAGGATGTAGGAACCCGCTTCGAGGTCCGAGGCTGGCTGGACGACGAGCGTCCCGGTGGCTGAGGTGGCTACACCGATCCGTGTCGATTCGGTTGAACCCAAGATGGTGGTCTCCCAACTCATTGGAAGCTCCAATGCTTCACCTTCCTCAATGCTGTGCAACTCATAGGTGATGGTGAACTCCTCACCAGCCCTCACCCTACCCGATGGCAGGTCGACATTGACCACATAGCCCTCTCTGCTGAAGATGGAGGCTTCCTCGGTTTCAGAGTGGCCTGAGCCGTCTACCGCGTAGACTGACAAGATGAATTCGTAGTCGTTGAAAGTCTCGCTGATTGTCAGGATGATGTTAGTCGAAGTTCCTGTGTCCACCATTTCCCCACTCTGGCCATCTGTTGAGGTCCAAGTCCATCTGACATCATCGTCGAAGCCGTCCGCCACGAGTTCGTATGTGATCTGGTCTCCCGGAGAGAAGGTGCTGCGGTCAGCAACGAGGTGGATATCTGGTTCCACGACAGGGATGCTCAGTTGCTCGCTGTCACTCTCGCCGGTGGCGTTGTACGCCACCAACCAGACCTCGATGTCTGCCAAGTCACCGCGGAAGTCCGATGGTATCGTGAGTTCAAGAGTTGATTTTCCGAACGAATCCAATTGTACTGCCACTGGTGACTGAATCACCACGGTTCCATATTCAACCCAACCATCATCTCCCTCCCACGCGAACCAGTGAACCCAACAATTGGGGATGGCTTCACCCGCAAGGTCGGTGACGACCACATTGATGGAGACTGTGTCTCCCGGGTTGAATGGGCCATCTTGAACCGTTGCGCGCATCTCGATTCCTTGACCCGACAGGTCTTCTGTGGAGGATATCCAAATGGATCGGTTTGAGTGAATTTCCTCGCCGTCGTTGGGATTGTAGCCGACCAGTTCGAGAGTTGCTGCACCGGAGTGTATCCCAATCAGCCCTCCCAAGTCCACAAGTTCACTCACATGCCCCCTCGTGCTCGAGTAGAATGTTGACTTGAGACTCCGGACAGCCCCTTCCTGCCACAGGTTCAGGTCGAGCACCTGATTAGGAAGTGGTGTGGTATCATACGAAGAACTTGCTTCAGTCCAAGCCTCGATGTGGAGAACTTGGTCGAGTAGGACGGTGGAGGAATATGCTGGCTGGAGCCAACTGATTTCATATTCGCCAACTTCGACTGAGGTTGATGCAGAATCAACCTCCTGACTACTGCCGTTCGCCCAGACTTGGAATGAGACTATGTCACCGTTCCAATTGTCGATTGCGATGTTGAGTGGTGTGACCATCGAGAACTCAAAGGAACCGTAGACATTCTGCAGAGAACCTCTCTGATCCCGCGTCTCGATACTCCCATCCTCATCGATGGTGTATGTCGCAACCCACTCAACTATACTTGCCGCCTCCGGCTCTCCGGTCCATGGATGGCTGAGCAAACCCTCGATTGTGATGGTTGACCCAGCGAGCACGACTTCCTCTTTGGGCACCAACAGGATGTCCCGCCGCTTCACCAAGAATGAATCACAATCCAGATTCTGTAAGAAAGCCGAATCCCAGTCTCCATCCTCTATGAAGTACCAGTATCCGATGCACGCCTGATAATCTCCGGTAGGGGTGGCTGGAGATACCTGCCAATCCCACTCCATACGTTCGCTGCCCGTACTCTGGTTGTGCCTCTCAAACCGTCGCTGACCTTCGTCATCCTCTACCCAGACCTCGTAGAGCACGGTGGAGTCAGTACCGAGACCGTCAGCAGTCAGATGCAGAGTTTCGCCTGGAATTGCGACCTCTGGGTCGATTTCGACATCGGCACCGAATTGGGCGGACACATCTGCGGTTGGAATAAGTGAGAGTGAGAAGAGTGCGACGAGAAGTAGGGCCAAGGTTCGTTCGGTCATGCGTGCGCACTAGTGCGATTGTGAAAGAGCCTATCGGCTCCGTAGAGTGCTTTGAATAAACCATCAATGAGCCTCTACGAGGGTCTCAGCGGCGCTCTCGGCGACCGCCACCGCCACCGCCGCGGTTGCCACCACGGCCACCTCGGCCACGGCCACCGCTATCGCGCGGCTTCGACTCTTGAATGGTAAGGCTGCGGCCACCTATCTTGGTGCCTTTCAGTTTGGCCAGTGCTGCACTGCCGACCTTGCGGTCGGTGTAGGTTACGAAAGCGAACCCTCGGCTCTTTCCGGTCTCTCGGTCGGTGGCGATGTGAACCTCCTTCAACTCGCCATGTTCGCCGAACAGTTCTGACAATTCATCCTCAGTAGCTTCGTAGGGAAGTCCGCCGATGAACATCTTGAATCCATCAGCCTCTCTAGCGTTATCCCTCGCTTTGATGAGAACCCCACGCTCCTTCGCTAGGTCGTCAGCGTCAGCCTCGCCGGACTCGACCTTGTCCATGCATGGTCGGCAGCGAATCGGCTTGCCCGGTGTGGGCTTGAATGGGACTTCGCAGTTGTCTCCACATAGTGTGCACTTGGTCTTCGTCATCTCGCGGCGGGGCCTGTCACCACCACGGCCACCACGGCCACCACCCCCACCACCACCAGAGTTGAGGAACTCCTTAGGCATCTCATGCTTCTCGCCGCGGCGGAAGTCTGCGAGTATGGAGAGGTATGGGCGAGCGCCATCGTGTGAGAGGCGAGCCTCGGCGTTTGGAGTCCACCGCTCTCCACCTCTGTTGAGGGTGCTGAAGCCTTCATCACCCTCGGAGAAGCCGGCGCCGTAGTCGTCGGAGAGAGCGCGGTAAGCGGTGTAGTCGCAGCGGGTGCAGGCGACATTGAAGTCATCCACAGCGTCACTCGGCTCCAACATGTCTCCACAGGCAGGGCAGATTGCACGCAGCACGCCGTAGCGTGGCTTGTGCTTGGTAGAAAGTCGCAGAACGGGCTTCAGTTGGATTACTTCGGCTCGAATCAAGTCTCTAGTTCGCATCGCGTCTCCCGGTGCAGGTAGGAATCGATCAACAACCTCTGCGACGAAGATGTCGCCGAAGAGCTGCTCCGCCGGTAGGTCGCGGTACGGCTTTCCCTCGATGTGGAGAATCTTGACCTCTGCGGTCTTGGTCTGGAGTCTGTTGACCTCTCCGATGATGACATCACCCATTTCCGGCATCCGTGGGCCGTCGTTTGGGGTATCTATGGTAACCGCGCCGTCGACCATCTTGACTTGGCCTACTCTTGTTGCGACAAGCCGTCCATCGACCTCTGCCACACCCTCACCGACATCACCGCCACTGACCTCTCGACCAGGGGTGACGAACTCGCCTTCACTCGCTGCTGACATTGAATCTGACTCCGGTTCCTATTGCCGTAGGCAATCACTGGATGGCCGGCCGACCCGGCTAGGGTTTTTCAAGCCGCCGGATACTACGAGTTGGGGGTGATGCGCCAGAAAGCGACTCTTGTCTTATCCTGTGTCGAGGTGTGATGGGAATAATTGGCAGGCAGAACAAAGTCGGCTTCCCCGTATTTTTCGACAGCCCATCCGGCTGAGGTGAATAACGGTTCGATATGGGTCGCGCTAGCGCTATGAAGAATATGAGCGGTCACTCGACAATCCAGTATCTCCTGAAGAAATGGGCGGTCAGCCTTCTCTTTCTGTCGCCCCCACGGTGGATTAGTAATCACCAAGTCAACCCCTGAGAGGTTGATTTCATCGTCACCGATAGTCGCATGGATCCATTCTCCCTGTTGCCAGAACCCCTCCCCTTTGAGGTTACTTTTTGCCACATTCACAACAGAACTGTCAGCATCTATCGCGATAGCTTTTCCAGCGCCTAGAAGTAGAGCACCAACGGATAGTATACCGTTCCCACAACCCAAATCTGCAACGGTACATCCCTCTCTCAAGTCCCCAAATGCAACGATGTCCATCAGCCAGCGAGCTGCCAGTTCTCCATCTATGCTGTACTGTTCCAACTTAGCATTCTCACACGGGTGCGGTACTAGATTTGATAGCGCGATTGCCAACTTCTTCTGGGCACGCACCATGGGGGTCCGAGGAGGGGGGTGGCCATGAATGGAGAGGCCTTGGCCACTGACTGGTTTGAAAGTCGAGGCTCACATGGGGCGCAGAATCAAGGGAGTTAGCGCATCAGCGCCTTCAGTTCGTCAGTCGCCTGTTTTGCAGATTGTGCGTGGACCCCGTTTTGGACATTAATAGGGCCACCATTCGCCCTGTTCTGCTCAATCGCCTGCATCGTCTGACCCGATTGCGCTTGAGTTTCGGTTAGATGGCCGCCGTTGCGCTTGGCAGCTAATTCCAACGCCTCTTGGCGGAGAAGTTTCATCATTTCAGCACCTGGAAGGGAATCTCCGCAGAAGCGACAGAACTTGGTTTCATCAGTCTGTTCTTGGCCGCAGGCCGGACAGTACACCATGGCTCTCAACATGTGCGGCCATCGGACCGCAATTGAATCTAACGGCGCAGAACCTTTGTCTGCGGCTCAAGTGGAGCCTGCGTTAGCCAAGAAGATGTTCCACACATCAAGCCCGGCAGCAGCCGCTCGCTCCGAGACCTCTTGGAAGGCGGGGCTCTCCATGATTTGCTCTGCGCTGAGTCCGCCGACCACTAGTAGTTCGATGGTGTCCACCAATTCCTCACGAATCGTCTCATCGGGTGCGGACAGCTCGTCGCCCTCGCCGCTCGCCTCTCCATCCTCGCTCGCTCCCTCATCACCTTCAGACGAGTCCTCGTCGCCCATCGAAGAGGGGGTTGCTGGGGGAATCTCCTCCGGAGTCGGAACTGAGACCGGCCCAAGGGTCGCTGACCCCTCGGGTTCAGGGGTGGGTTCTGGACTCCCGAAGTTGGGAATGGAAATCGGCCCACTCGGCATCTCAAATGCAGGTTCCTCCGGTGGTGGAGGGGCTGGAGATGGAGGCGGGGTACCTTGCCCCGAAAGTGAGTCAGGAAGAGGGGCTGGTGGTGTCTCGGTTGGTGGATCACCAAAGGTGTGGCTGACGCCGGCGAGCATCCCTTCGAAGTCGCCGCTCGGGCTGGTAGTGCCCGGCACTTCGGCGGCTGAGGGCTGGGCGGTTGAAGGCGGAGGCGCGGCACTGGCGGAGGCGGGTTTGCTCAGCCAGGCATTTCCAACCACTTCCTGCGGTGGGATTGCGAATGGCAGCACCTCCACTGAGGCGAGCCAAGGGTCGCGGAACATTGTCCATTTCGTGGCACTGAAATCCTCAGAATTCTCGGCGGGCGAAATCACAACCTCCTCCTTCTCCCAGTCGTCCTTCACCAACGGTCCTACATAACGTCCGAGATCAGCCAGCGCGATGTCGAGGAAAAGGAATGAGGCCTTCTTTGAATCGAATCCCATCTCCGCCATCTCCTCCGCCTCCTTGCGCGGTCGGTAGAAGAGTGACCAAGTTGGATGCTGGAGCGCAAGACCCGCTGCGTGGCTCTCGAATCTCGCTCGGTGATGGCGTTGAATCAGAATGAGAATCTGGGTTCTTTGATGGCCAGTTTGCCAGATGGATGCTAGTCGTTGAGGGAGCGTTTCCGACAACTCAGAGAGGCTTACCCGCTCAAGAATCTCAGACTCGACCATTGCTACCGGGGCACCGACTCGGACGGCCGGTTAGAAGCGTTCGCATCAATCGAGCAGCCCTTCAGCCATCGCGAGTTCAGCAAGGAGCACGCAGCCGCCGGCAGCCCCGCGCAGTGTGTTGTCGGAAAACGCGTTGAATCGCATCACCGTCCCATCGACGGATAGGTCGCTGACTACCACCGACATTCCCGCTCTAAGATCCGAAGCCGGATTGGGAGAACCCTCGCCCTCAGAACCGGCCCAGCGGTCGAGCTCAGGTTCGATTGGCTTGTCAGACAAGATGAACGGGAGGTCTGGTGCAGATGGCAGATCTAGTGCCTGTGCCCTGCCTCGATAGGGGTTCATCCATTCGTTGAGTTCTTCGAGGTCGACCGCTTTCGAAAGTGTCACCTCGACTTCGACATAGTGGCCATGGCGCCGCATTACCCGTTGGCATTCGACATCGGTTGAGAAGCGGGCGAGGCCGATTCCATCTGGACCTACTCGTCCGAGAAGGCGGCTCAACTCTTCTGCTATCGTCTCCGCCTCGCCGGGGATTTCAGAAGCGACCGGACCATCGTCAGCGGCACTGAGCAAGGGATAGCCTCCGCCGGAGAGTGCCTGTTCAGTGCGAACTGAGATGTGTCGGATTCCGATCATGTCCCAGATTGGTTTCAGGGGGAGGACGGCTGGAACCACGGTGCAGTTTGTCGAGCACGCGATGAAGCCGCTTCCGGGTTCTCTGAACGGTGGGCGAAGAAGTAGCAGATGGTGCGGATTGAGGTCGGCGACGACCAGCGGAACATCGTCGTCCATGCGGTGGGCGGAGGAGTTGGAGAAGACTCGGCACCCCGACTTTGCTAGAGTGCTCTCCAACGGGCCGGCCACATCGGACGGAAGGGCGGAGAAAACCAATTGAATGTTTAATTTTCCCAATTGGGATGGCAGTTCGGAAATTTCACACTCCTCGACCGTCAAATCCGGAATTTCGGGCCGTGATTCTTCGAGATTCCATGTAATTTCGGCGAGCCTCTTTCCGGCTGTGGATTCGGAGCCGAAGACTGCAGCCAACTCAAACCACGGGTGGTTCGCCAGTCGCTGCTGAAATCGCTGGGCAACAATCCCGCTCGCTCCCAATAGTGCCACCCGCGTGCGCATGAGGCATCACCACCTGACTGTGGATTCATCTCTTCCTCATAGGAGCGCCGGTTGAGCCGGCATCCTCTTGAACCGCCGCAACTCGTTCCAATCGTTCAAATAGCCTGAAACATTGGTGAATGACGATGGTCGAACTAACCAGTATTGTGATGGTCTTGGTTGGCGCTGGATTTGGCGCTGCAATTGGATGGCTGATAGCTTCTCAGAAAACTCAGGAACGAGTCAACCGGGCGGAAGCGAAGTTGGAGGCTCGGCAGGAGGTGGTTGCAGAGTCCGAAGAACGCATTCGGGCGCAATCGAAGTTGGCGGCTTCAGACGCTGCCAAGGAGATCAATGTCCAACTGATCAAGCCGTTTGAGAAGAGAATGGAGGACATGGCTAAACTGCATACTGAGTTGGAGAAGAACCGCGAAGGTGCATACCAAGGTGTGGTCAGACATCTCAAGTTGCTCGAGGAGCATACCCAGAATTTGGGGACCCGTGCCACAGCACTAACCTCGGCCCTAACCTCATCCTCCCAGACAAGAGGCAATTGGGGCGAGGTGACTCTACGCAACCTGTTTGAGAAGGCCGGATTAACTGAACATGTAGATTTTAGCGAGCAAGAGTCGGTTGAGGGCGGCCGTCCTGACTTCATCGTACGCTTACCAGGTGGGGCCGCACTGCCAATAGATTCCAAGGCG
>CAZPJQ010000082.1:0-8025 GCA_964586945.1 uncultured Candidatus Poseidoniales archaeon | reverse complement strand
TCTCTACTTCGTCTACTTCGACGACCGCTGGATGGCTGACCGCGTCCTCTTGGCGATGTTCTTCGTCTACGCTCTGGCTGTCCCATTCTACCTCTTCTTCAATGTTCGAGTGACCGGTGACCACATCCCGGAGATGGCCACTTTGGCGTACAGCCTGACACCTGAGATTCAGACTTGGTTCACCCGAATCGACCCGTTCACCAACGGCATGCCGAGCCTCCACATCGGACTTCCCTTCGCGGTCTGGTTGGGTCTTCACAGATGGGACCACGACCAGCGCTGGAAGAGATACAGAATCTTCCTTGGTTGGTTCATCCTGTTGACTGGATTCGCCATCATCTACCTCGGAATCCACTGGATAGTCGACATCATCGGTGGGATTGCTGTCGCTGCGGTCGCTGTTCACCTCGCCGACAGGAGCCAAGGTTGGGTTTGGTACCGGCTCGACGAGCGGACCTTCAACGCAAGGCTTGCATGGCTGTTGGCTGACCTCAACAATCCGAAGCGGGTTGTCGTCGGCTGGATTGCACGGCTGGTCAGTTGGCTGAAGACGCCCTCCACAGCGCAGACCGGAACCGCGCTCATGCTGCTTGTGGCGGCGACCGGTGGAGTGCTGCTCTACGACGCCGCACACCAGCACTTCCCTGCAGAGGGGGTCACCCATCCCGGAGCGGCGGCGGGTGCAGACGGCTGGCTGGTGGCATTGGATGCCGACGAAGAGGGTGACCTGAGTGCAGTCATTATCGAGGTTGAAACAGGTGGAAGCCTTGTCACTTCACTTGGATTGAATGAAGATGGAAACCAATCGGAATGGGGAGTAAACTACGCCCCGACTGAGGTTCTCATCTCTGAGAATCATGCTGTCATCTGGCAAGGGTACCGCATCATCCCCCTCCGCTTCGACGACCTCCCGAATGGTGGAGCTGGATATGGTCTACTTACTGGGCCCCTGTATTCAGATGTCGCGCTCTTAGATTCTGACGATGAAAGGGCACTTCTGTTCTCTATTGACAATGGAACCGTCATCGACTTGCAAAGCGCTGAGTTAAACGAGAGATTCGATGAAATCTCCGATGATGACGTCATCATGATTGATGGCGGGGGAGTAAGTCTTGCCTGGGTCACGGAAAGTTCCCCAATGACCGCGAAAATCATCACGCTCGACGGGGTACAGAGCACCCGTTCAGTCGTAGTGAACGCCACGGTAGATGCGGCGAAGGATGAGCAGGTCCTCGCCCTCACCGGAACGGCAGTGGACTATGGAAATGCTACCATCACCGAAGTTGCCCTCGATGAGAACTACCTTGTCGCCCAGGTCAATCTCTCAGCCGTGGATCGGTTGGTGCTGGTCAACCTTGAGACGGGAGAGCAGCGCATCCTCGGAGACCCGTTGTTCCCGGTCGCCTCGCCGAGCGTCGGCCATGGGCATGTCGCCTGGCAACACATGTGGGGACTCAATTCTCTTGACGCCAGCGAGGCGGAACTCGATTGGGATGTCAGCTACCATGTCATCGGTGAGAACCAAACCTATCCACTGCACACTGAGGACCAGATCAACCAAACCTCACCACAGGTGATGGAAGAACACATCGCTTGGTTGCAGGAAGTTGGGGAGGGTGAGCCCGACGAACTGAGGATCTACACCATCGAGGAGGTCTTCGAACCCTACTCTTCGAGGACTCTGCAGGTTGCCACTCTCCTGATAATTCCACTGCTGGTGATACTGCTTCTCCAACGCCAGCGGGAGAACGGTCACACTCAAGACCACTCTGAAGAAGAGTGAGTCAGGCGACGATGGCAAGCATTCTATCGAGAGCCAGAATCGCATCGTCTGCAATCTGTTTCGGGACAACGATGCGGTTGACCACCTCGCCTTCCACCATTCTCTCCAACAACTCCGCTAGGTAGGCAGGGTGAATCATGTACATCGTCGAGCAGGGGCAGAGACCGGCATCGAGGCAGACGACATACTTGTCCGGGTATTGGGCGTCAAGCCGCTTCACAAGATGAATCTCTGTTCCAACACCAATTATGCTGCCCGGCGGCGCATCGGCCACATACTTGCGAATCATCTCGGTCGAGCCAGACGCATCCGATGCCTCGACCACCTCGCGGTCACACTCTGGATGAACGATTACCAGAGCATCCGGGTGCATTGCTCGCAACTCCTCGATCTGCTCGACATTGAATCGCTGATGAACTGAGCAGTAGCCGTGCCAGAGCACGAAGGTGGCGCCCGCGAGCGCCTGCCAGTCGGGCGCTATCATAGGATTCCAGACCGCCATGTCATCATCTTCGTAGCCCATCTGGAGGGCGGTGTTTCGACCCAGATGTTGGTCGGGAAAGAAGAGGACCTTGCCATCTTTTCCAGCCCTTTCGAGAGCCCAGCCTAGGACGCCTTCGGCATTGGAGGAGGTGCAGACTACCCCCCCGTGGTGTCCGACGAACGCCTTGAGGTCCGCACTCGAATTCATGTAGGTCACTGGCACCAGATACGATTCCCCATCCGGAGCAGGAAGGTCTGGGTCCTCCCGAGTCGCGGGATCACCCAAGCCACAGTTATCGATTAGTTCATTCCAGCACGAGGCGACATCCGGCAGGTCGGCCATGTCTGCCATCGAGCAGCCGGCTCGGACATTCGGCATCGTCACGATTTGCTCGTCGGCGGTTAGGATATCGGCGGACTCGGCCATGAAGTGGACGCCGCAGAAGACGATGTGCTCTGCCTTCGAGGCTGCTGCCATCTCTGCCAGTAGGAACGAGTCACCGGTCTCGTCGGCGTGCTCGATGATTGAATCTCGCTGATAGTGGTGGCCGAGAATCATCAGCCGGTCGCCCAACTTCTCCTTGGCGGTGAGGATTCGCTGGCGCAACTCGTCTGAATCAGCATCAGAATTGGCACCCTCTACGGTGCATGAAGCAAGAGGTAGACTCAGCATGAGACCACTTCGGGGTTTCCAACGAGGCCGCCACCCCTTTGAATGCATCTCTTCTCCGGAAGAACACCCCGAAGGGGTGTGGGTGGCGAAATGGAGGCTTGGAAGGAGGACTGTCTGCTTCACGTCGGTGCCGAGGCGGCGGTTTCGTCCGGCCTCTTCCTCGGACTTCCCGCAGTCCGCAAGGTTCGCAGCCCGCGTGGTTACCGTCATCCCGACTTGGACAGACGGTTGACCAGTCGAAGGATGTCGGCAGAGGCGCGCATGTTGACCAGACTGGCGCAGTCGGGGCTACCCGTACCGCGACTGCTCGCCCTCGACACCGAGAAGGGAGAGATGATTCTGAGCAGAATGCCCGGCAAGCAACTCATCGATGTGCTGAGGTGTATTGGCGATGACGGCCAGAATCCCCACCAGACCGAGCTCTCACTTCAGGCGGCTGGAGGGGTGATTCGACAGTTGCACGGCAGGGGAGCGGTGCACGGTGATCTGACGACCAACAACCTGCTATGGGACGACGATGCGGGAATCTCGCTGATAGACTTCGGACTTTCGAGTTGGACAACTGAAGTTGAGAAGATGGGGCTCGACCTGCAGGTCATACATGAGTGTCTGACCGCGAGTCACCCGGAGCACCCGGATGCGATGGCTCAGGTACTCATCGGATACCGAGAAGAGCCGGCGGTTGAATGGCTAGGTTCTGACACTCCGCCACCAAACGCCGATGAGGTGTTGAACCGCTTCGATAAGATTCGCTCTCGTGTCCGATACCACGGTTAGGGGGATGGCCAATTAGGCAAGGAGCAGCGCAGCGAGGCGCCAGCCACCAAAGGCAAGCAGAGGGCAGACGACCATGTTGGCTCCGATGTAGCCGAGTAGCGGTGCTTGCAAACCGTTCTCGAATTGCTGGACAATATCGATGCTGAAAGTGGACATCGTCGTGAATGCACCCAATACTCCTACACCCAAGAACAACATCATCTCGGAGGATATCCTGCCTGTTGATATCGACGCACCCATCAGAATTCCGAGCATCAGAGAACCCAGCAGGTTGACGCTCAAGGTCCCCCACGGAAACTCTCCGGGAAACAATTCCGACACTGCGTAGCGGGCAGTCGCACCGAACGCACCGCCGAGCGCGACCAACAGAAGGATCCTCGACTCCATGGGCCGTCGGCTTGAGGACCCCTCTTCATCTTGACGACCTCTGCCGGCCGACAGACTCAATCACGCGCCACCCCTGCAACAGTCGTGAAGCGACTTCTCTTCCTCACCGGAAACTTGGGCAAATTGGCCGAAGCGCAGCACTACTTCGCACCACTCGGATACCGAGTCGAACAATTCCTGCTGAATGGTAGACCCCCCGAGGTGTTTGAACCGCAAGCCGACTCTCTCAGGATTGTGGCCAGCGCAAAGATTTCCCAAGCGAGAAATCTGCTGGCTGAAAGCGGTGAAGAAGGGGCGATTTTCGTCGATGATTCCGGCCTCTTCATCGACTCCCTGAACGGCTTTCCCGGTGTCTCCTCCGCCTCTGTCCACAGCCAAATCGGGTGCCTGGGCATTCTTGACTTGATGGAAGGTCGAGAGAAGCGCGGCGCAGAGTTCCGAACCTGTGCGATACTCTGGGATGGTGAGGAGTTCATCGGCGAAGGGATTTGCAGGGGTCGAATCATCGCAGAGGAACGAGGTGAGAACGGCTTTGGCTACGACCCGATTTTCGTCCCGGATGACCTCGGCGGGCTCTCCTCCGAGGGGCAGTTCTCAGATAGTGGAACTTCGGATTCCGGGACCACGGATATGCTGACTTCAGAGGGCAGAACCTTCGCTGAACTTAAAACCGCAGAAAAGAACGCCTTTAGTCACCGTCGCAAGGCGCTCGGAGCCGTCCTCAATCGGCTCAGATGAGCCATTTCATACGCCGTCGTATTCAAAGCGGGGACACCGCTGCTCGCCCCTAGGGGGGGCGAGATGTCGTTTGGCCGTATTTTGTTGATTCTTGCCTTGTTCCTAGGCATCCTCTTCTCTCTGTTTCTCGGTGGAGAGTGGGAAAATGAGCTCTATAACTACGCCTTCACCGGTGCACTGCTACTCCTCGCAGCATTTCTCATGTTCACTCGGAGCAGCAGCAGCAAAAAGCGGGGCCGAGGCAGGGGCCGAGGCGGGAAAAAGCGACATCGTAGCGGCCGAGCGGCGGACTCAGGTGAAGACGAGGGCGACGACCTCGAACTACCCGCGGCGGTAGTCCAAGACGAGGATGGCGGTAGCAGGCGTGACCGGAAGTTAGCCCAGTCAGCGGAGGCTCAGGAAGCCACCGGCGAAGGTGGCGAAGATGATGAGGAAGTCGTGCAACTCGACGAGTCTGCGATTGAGGATGAGGTGCATGTCGCCGAGGAATATGTGGTTGACATCGATGCCGAATCAGTTGAAGAGGCTGACATAGAGGAGTTCGTTGACGAACGCCGCGACAAACGGGCCGCAATCAAGCGCCGAATCGAAGAGCGCCGGCGAGGACAGTTGGCCGAAATTCGCGCAAACGCTGCTAGGATGTGGGCAAAGCAGGACGATGCAGAGGACCTGCTCTCCGTTCTCTCGAAGCCTGGCCACGGCTTGACACTGCTCGACGAGCCGGAAAAAGTGCCAGCGGGCCATCCGTACGGAGCGACCTATGTCAGAATCGACGACGCTCGCATCCTCAAGTTGAGAATTCCACTGGACGACGGCTTCGTTGCCGCTTCGGAAATTGAAGAAGAAGAGGTGCTTCCAGACCTTCCCCCACCACCGGACGGGCTTCCACTTCCACCACCACCCACCGCGAGCCAATCGAAGTTGGACGAAATGAGAGACGAACTGGAGTGATCTCATGTCCGAGCCGCTCACAATCGAACAGGTGCCCGTTGTAGACTCCTCACCCGAAGGCGGGGTCGTCGAGGTTTGGACAATCAACCGCCCAGACAAGTTGAACGCCCTCAACGCCAATGTGGTTGCTGCCCTCAAAGAGGCCTGTTCTGCCGCTGAATCGAATGATGGTGTCAGAGTCGTGGTCATCCGTGGCGCACCGCCGCCGGAGGCAGCAGAGGGAGAGCGAGGGAAGCCACCCGCTTTTGTCGCAGGAGCGGACATCACCGAGTTTGTCGGTAAGCGTTCTGATGATATCCGAGGGGATTTCGAGGACAATGCCTGGGAGGCGATTTGGAATCTGACGATACCGACCATCGCCTCCATCGACGGCTTCGCCCTTGGCGGCGGCGCTGAAATCGCACTCTCATGTGATATCCGAATCGCCACCATCCGTTCAAAGCTCGGCACGCCGGAAATCAATCTCGGGTTGATTCCGGGCGGTGGCGGAACCCAGCGACTAGCCCGCCTACTCGGCTACGGGAAGGCGCTGGAGATGGTTCTCACCGGGGAGATGGTCGACGCTGCCGAAGCGCATCGAATTGGGCTGGTCAACCACCTCTGCACACCCGATGAACTCGATGCGATGACAATGGCCCTCGCCCATAACCTCGGCTCAAAATCACCACACACGATAAAAGCGGCGAAGCGGGCCGTAAGAGCAGCCCTTGAGCGGCCACTCTCAGAGGGTATCGAATATGAGCGAGCGGAATTTTGCGCCCTCTTCGATACCGAGGACAAGGAGATTGGAGTCAACGCCTTCCTCGCGCGCGAGCGCCCGGAGTGGCAGGGCCGTTGAGCCTGAGGTGAACATATGGCGGATTCAGAAGAACCACTCGTAGTAGCGAAGGATTTAGGCAAGGCATTTGGCGACTTCGTCGCCCTCCACCCCCTCAATGTAAGTGTAGACTCTGGAGAATTCTTCGGGGTGTTCGGTCCCAACGGGGCCGGTAAATCGACCTTCATCAAACTCCTTACCGGTCAACTCCGCCCCACAATGGGCGGCGCAAAGGTGCTTGGAATCAATGTCCGCTCAGACCCTCGCAAAGTGAAAGCGAATGTCGGCATCGTGCCAGAATCGGAGAGTCCGCCATCATATCTCACAGCCGCAGAATACCTCGAGTTCGTCGCCCGCCTGAGAAATCTGGATGAGGTGGAGGAGAAGGTGACATACTGGCTCAACTGGTTTGGAATCAGCGAGAAGCGGGACTCTCTCTGCAAAGATCTGTCCAAGGGCCAGCGCCAAAAAGTGATGCTCGCAGGTGCCTTCATCCACGACCCGAAACTACTCTTCCTCGACGAACCGTTCGTCAATCTCGACCCGATATACCAACGAAAATGCCGAGAGCTTCTGATGGAGATTATTGGCAGAGGTGGAACCATTTTTCTCTGTACTCACATCCTTGAAGTCGCCGAGAGACTCTGTACTCGGGTCGCCATAATCGACCGCGGCCATGTCCTCGCAGCTGGCAGGGTGGCGGACCTGAAGGAGTATGATGCTGAGACTCTCGAAGATGTCTTCATCCGGCTTGTGGGAACCTCAATGGCTGAAGTCGAGGCGATGGAAGACGGTACTCTAGAAGAGGAGTGAAATTGGTGGTAACACCCTATGGCTTTCGGAAATAGAGAATCACCGACGATGTCGGCGTCGTTCGGAGTCACATTCCGAATGATGTTTCGGGAGGAGTGGCGGCAGAATGTCGACTTCGCGCGCAAGCGTCACATAATGATGTTCCCAGTCATGTTAGCACTTCTAATCACCATCATGACCGTTGGACTGCGCTACCTCACCGGCGAAGTTCTCATTAGTGCTGAGGGTGAGCAACAGTCGTTTTCCTGGGACCAACTGAAGTCCTACATGCATGGGGCGATGTTCATGTTCAGCCTCTCGATGGGTTCGTTCGCCTTCCTCGGACGGGTGATGACCTCACAGCGAGCGGGGGGCAAGAACTACCTCCTCGCCGCTCCGGCGATGCACCCACTTGACCTGTCTACGAACTACTTCGCCTACTACTGCAAAGAGGTCTGCTACTACATTCTGATGCTGCTCATTCCGGCGGTCGCGGGAATGGCTGGTGGAATCCTCCTTGAGGAATTTGCAGGACTATCGACTCCACTTGAGTGGGCCTCACTTCCGATTGTGCTAATTGCTCTGATCACCACTCTCACACAGGGACTCGCCCTCTCTTTCATC
>CAZPJQ010000081.1:0-8391 GCA_964586945.1 uncultured Candidatus Poseidoniales archaeon | reverse complement strand
TTCGAAATTGCACCTCACTGTTGACGCTCGGTATCATGATGGCTCTCCCCTGGCTCCTTGCCGAGAGTAGTGAGACACCCACCTCAGCAGTCCTGATCTTTGACTTGTTGCTGGGCTTGCACTGCCTCTGGCTGATGGTTCCCAAGCGCTCTGCGGTCACCCAGACGCACCTGTTCGCTGACGGCTTTCAGTATTCGTGGGACGGAGTGCGCTCGACTGGGTGGGGTGGAGGCAGTCGTCTGGTGTTGCAGCGCAAGGGGTGGTGGGTGTTCGCACCGCTTCCCGTTGGTGGGGCGCTCTCGGACCTAGAACAGGCAGCGGCGCGCATCGAGGCGCTGCAGAGCGACGAATGGGCACTTTTCGTTACTGATGGGGAGGAATGAGGGGCGCTCGGCACCTTCAAGGGGGGTGCCGCCCATCGCTCCGCGATGGGCGCACGCGAGGGAGAGTCCGATGTAGAGACGGGTGCCGCGGCAGCGGACACCCCCACCCGCATCGACGAGTTGGCAGCACTCGTAGCCCATCATTCCGACCTCTATTACAATCGAGCAGCGCCTGAGATTTCAGACCCCGAGTTCGACGAATTGTGGGACGAGCTGGGCAGGCTCGCCCCCGACCACCCTCAACTCTCCCGGGTCGGTGCAGACCCGGCTCCAGGCTCTGTGAAGGTGGTTCACGCCTTCCCGATGAAGAGTCTCGACAAGGCGACCACGGAGGAGGAGATCCTCCACTTCGTGGCAGAGACCACCGCCCATGGCCGAAGGTTCCTCGCCCAACCGAAGTTGGATGGCTCCGCCCTCTCACTCGAGTATCGGAGGGGGCGCCTAGTCAGGGCGGCGACCAGAGGAAGTGGTGAGCGGGGCGAGGATGTCACCGCCAACGCCCGCAGAATCCCCAACATCCCCTTCCAACTCTCATGGGAGGGGGATTGTCACATCAGAGGCGAGGTTGTGATGCCGCTCGCCACCTATCGTGAGCGGTACGCCGAAGTCGCACCGAATCCGCGCAACCTCGCAGCAGGCGCACTCCGCCAGAAGCACATCGAGAAGGGCAAGGCGAAGGCTGAGCACCTCAGTTTCCTCGCCTACGACATTAGGTTCACCAAGGCCGAGGACAGACATCCCGACAGCCCCGAACCGCACTGGTTTGAGGGTGACTTGGAGGCTGCTGAATGGTTGGAGTCAGTAGGAATCGAGGTCGCTGGAAAGCACCTGATGGAAGGCGATGACGACGAGCAGGTCTGCTCGGCGATGGTCGCTTTGACAACACACTACGCAGCGAGTCGCGACTCCCTTGAGTGGGAGGTCGACGGAGTGGTCTTCAAACTCGACGACTTTGAGAAGCGGAGGTTGCTCGGCACCACGGCACACCATCCGAGGTGGGCGTTGGCCTGGAAGTTCCCGCCCGAGGAGGCGACCACGGTTCTGATGGATGTCGACTGGCAGACCGGTCGAACAGGTGCGGTCACTCCTGTGGCCCGGGTCGCTCCCGTGACTGTCTCAGGGGTCACGGTTGAGAACACCACGCTGCACAACGCCGGAGAGGTCGAGCGGCTCGGAATACGAATCGGAGACAAGGTGCGAATCGTCAGGCGGGGTGATGTTATCCCGAAGGTCATCGAGAGTATGGGGCAGGCGAAGGCGGTCGATTTGGAGGGCAGAAGCCACTCTGACGGTGTACCGTTCACCGAATCAATGCCCTCCTCACAGGAGGTTGTTTCCCCGACGGAATGTCCAGTCTGTGCCACGAAATTGGTGGTTGACGGCGCCTTCCTACGCTGCACGAATCTCGACTGTTCGGCGAGGGTGGTCCGTTCACTCATCTATTGGTGCAGGGCGCTTGAAATGGACGGGATTGGCGAGAAGTTGGCCGAACAACTGTGTGACTCCGGACTCGTGAAAACGCTTCCAGACTTCTATCGGTTGACGCTTGAAGACCTCATCGGGCTTGACAGGATGGCTGAGAAGTCGGCCGGAAATGTGCTCTCGCAGATCGAGGCGAACCGCAACCTCACTCTCGGTCAGTTCCTCCACGCCCTCGGGCTTCCCGGGATAGGGCCGGAACTTGCTCACTCCGTGGCAGGTCGAGTTGGCACCCTCAAGGCGCTTCTGGCGTTGGTCTCAGAGAAGGATGAGGTTGCTGGCGAGGATGAGGCTGGAAAGCAGTTGAAGCACAATTCCGCGGTTGGTGAGTTGGTTGCAATCGAAGGGGTTGGTGCCACAGTGGCACAGTCACTCCTCGACGGCATCGGGCTTCGAGCCGAGGTGGTATCCGGCTTGGACGAGGTATTGTCAATCACCGAGCAAGAGGCGGTGGTCGATGAGACTGGACCGCTGACCGGTCTGACATTCTGCATCACCGGAACTCTCTCGAGACCGCGCAAGGAGGTGGCGCTGCGCATCAAGGCGGCCGGCGGCAAGGTGGTCACCCAAGTGTCTGGGAAACTCGACCATCTGGTGGCGGGTGAGAGTGCGGGCTCCAAGTTGGACAAGGCTGGGCGGCTTGGCGTCAATGTTCTCTCAGAGGAAGCGCTGGCCGAGCTCATCGGCGGTGAGTAAGAGAACGAATCAATTCAGCCGTAGAGCATCGCCGAAGGTGAACTGTCCGCCTCTCCCCGCTCCTCGGCGGCTGAGAGTTGGTGTGCGAGCATCGCCTTGATCTGCTCCTCGATGCGCTCCGCCTCTTCGAGCAGGGGTTCGGTATCAAGGTGAATCGCTGGGAGGAGTATGTCGAGTTTGTTGATGATGCGGGCCGCGGCCCTCGCATCCGGCATGGAGGGGTTGGCCTCTGCGAGAATCGCACACAGGTCTAGTCCTCGTCTGCGGCCTTCTCCCATCATCACGCCTGTCATGCCGCCAATCACGCCGTGTTTGAGCAGTGGGACATCCATCGACAGCAATTTCTCTCTGGCCTCCTGGGTGGCACCGATTCCGAGAATCGTCTCTTCGGTGTCGTCATCGTCAATCAGTTCGTGAGGTGACTCAACCCCGTGGGCGAATGCGTCAATCAGCATCCCCGCGGTGACTCCTGCGTTTTCGCTCCATTCAAAGAGAGCCTCGGTGAGCGGGAGTGCCAGTCGGCCGTGAACCTGAATGTCGGAGAGGACCACAATCAGTTTGTCACACCCCTCGACCGTGCAGACAGGGTCGCCAGCATAGAAGCGAATGGGGGGTAGCGGTTCTCCCTCCTGGACGAGGCAGACTGCGGGCAGGCGAGCATCTCTGACGCCGCCCACAAATTCCAATTCCAGCTTCTCGACGAGATAGTGGGCGACTATGCTCGACACCATACTGACCGTTGGGAAGCAGGAGACCACAAGTGCCCCCTCAGCATCGACATCGTCGTTAATCTTCACAATGGGTCCATCGTTCACGAGTTCCGCTCAGCGCCGGTCTCATTAATGGTTGGGGCGCATGGCGCCCCGCCCTCGACGGAGAGAGGTGAGGAGGCAAGTGGAATGACAGGAGCACATGAGCGCGCCCATTCGCTCTCCCCCTCCGCTTGGAACAACTTTGAGGCGTGCCCGAGAAAGTTCTGGCTCTCTCGACAGCGACTGCCACGCAAGACCGGGATGCCGGCGGCGATTGGTACAGCGGTTCACGACTCGGTGGAAGACCTCTGCAACCTCGACCTCTCCGGCAAGGCGGACGAAGAGACCGGCTGGCTTCCCACCACCGCCAAGGCGATTCTGACCAAGCAGTGGGAGGAGGAGAGAGAGGCGTTCTTCGAAACACCTCGCCATCCGAAATGGAAGGAGGAGGAGTTCGAAAAGGGGCAGAAGTTGCTAATTGGGTCGCTTAACATTCTGTTCCAAAAGGCGGGCTTCAAAAAAGTCAGTTTGGCGGCGATTTCAGTCGCTGACTGGAAGGACATCCAGAGTATGGTTCTCTCAGCCGAGGGCACTCTCCGCTCAAACTGCGGCCGCCTCATGGGACGGCTCGACCTGCTGATAGTCGAGCGGGATGAGGAGAAGAATCCAATCGGTTGGATTGTCGCCGACCTGAAGACGGGCCGACCACCAGATGGAGAGCTCTATGACACAGTGAGCAGGCAATTGCGCCTCTACAGAGACCTAATCATCGCTAACAATCCCGACCACCCCCCAATCCGCGCCGAAGGGTGGTATTCGCTCCACTCGGAGGTTTACGTCGCTGACGGTCCGAGCGTTCTCGACGACGCCTTCGCTGCTTGGGAGGCGAGCAAGTTGACTCCGGAGCCGTTCGCCGCGACGCCTAGTAAGGAGGCCTGCGGATTCTGTGAATGGAAGGCTTGGTGCCCGAAATGGATTTGGGCACGGGCGGCGGGTGAGTTGGAGGTTACCGGCGTCTTCCGTGACGAGGTGGTGCAACTGATTCGCGTCGAGGACGACTGCTCAGTCGCGTTGGTCGAGCGGATGCTACCAACCGACGAAAATGGGACGATGGCTCTGACTGGGAACCGTTACGGCGCGATATTCTCCGGCTACGCGCGCGAGCATCTTCAGGAAATCCAAGACCTCGCATGGGAGGGGCCCGTGATGCTCGGTGGAGTAAATGTCGGCGGCTCAAGTTGGCGGCTCGGTGACTGGTGTGATGTGCTTCCTTGGAAACCGATTCCAGACGCTTAATGGCCTACTGCTTAGTTGGCCACTCAGTCAGTATTCTTTGTGGAGAGCCAGTCTGAGAGGAGGCTTTGGTCAACCTTTGTGAGTGGCCCGCTTGGTGAGCGGACCCAGCGAAGATAGTCGGGATCGGCGCTGCTCACGGTCGACAGGGTGTCACCCCGGTGTCTGCCGAAGGCGAAAACCAGATTTTCTCCGTCTACTCTCAGTTTACCCTGTGAATCAAATGGCTCGAGGTCGTCGTAACCTCTTCCAAGATCACCACCCGCTGAGGCTTGGCTGCCGGACAACCAAGTCTGCAAATCGTCTAGTGGCCTGCGGAAAGGCCTCGGGTGAGCCTCCATGATATTCCAGAGAAGGAGCAGAGTTGCTGCCGCATCAGCGCCTGCTGTGTGGGCCTGTTCTAGGGACACTCGAAATTGTTTGCAGAGGCTACCGAGTCCGTGTGGTCGGGGAAGTTTGAGTCTGCGAGCCACTTCCAAAGTGTCAATGATCGCTCGTGGCTCGGGCATTGTGCGTCCGAACCTGAGGTATTCATCAGCCATGAACGGCCAGTCGAAGCGACGAACATTGTGGCCCACTACCACAGCGTCGGTGAACAATTCGTCAAGTCGGTCGATATGCGTCCCGAAGTTGGCGGCCCCTCGCACATCAGCATCTTGAATGCCGTGGATTCGGGCGGCATCAGCCGGGATACGGCGTTGCGGGTCGACGAGTGACTCGTAGTGGATTGCGCTGCCGTCCACATCGCTGCCCAACACTGCAAATTGCACGATTCGGTGACTTCGAGATTGTAGCCCAGTCGTCTCAAGGTCGAAGCCGATGACGCGGCATCCGGCGAGTGGATCGTGAGACATTGAGCGGTTCGGTGCCACCGACCTCGTTTGAACTTGCTGAATATGAGGGCATCTCTCCGTGAAGCATATCCCCTACCCCCTCGTCTGCCAACCATGGGTTGGCTGAGCCGTCTGTTTGGCCGTGGTCAGGCGGAGCCGGAGAAGCCTGCCACTTTCGAGGAGATTGAGGAGCAGACTGAGCAGTCTCTGACTGAGCAGTACTCCGAGCAGCGTGATGGTGCGCTGTCCGACGCCTTGGAGGCGCTCGTCGATGATGAGGAGCAATCCTCGGAGGAACCCGCTGCTGAAGTTCCAGTCGAGTTTCATGTCGAGGAGGCGGAGGCTGATGACCTACTCAAGGAGGAGCCGCTTGAGGACCATTACGGCATGGCGACAGGAGATGAAGTAGACTTAGAAACAGCCGATTCACACCTCGCATCTGCTCCCTCCACGGGAGAGGACATGACCGCCTACGAAAAGGTCGAAGTGCCGGTTTCAGATGATGAGTTCGAAGTCGATGCCGGCGACGACTGAATTGATTCTGTTTGATACTTTGAGTCAACATCAGTGCGTCATGCTGTTAAACGATGGTTTTGGCTCGCAGAACCATGATTGGAGCATCCCTTCGCAGCGGCACAGCGCGGCGAGTCATTGCGACATTCATTCTCTGCAGCGTTCTGCTCTCGGGTTGTACCAGTTCGATAGGCCCTCCAAAGCCGGCCGCAAACCTCGCCGTTGACATCGACCAGATCAACGCGGGTGAACCGGTGAACTTCGACGCCCGCAGCTCAACATCTCCCGAAGGAACCGTCATCACCGAGTATGTGTGGGATTTTGACGACGGTGCCGAGACAACCACCTCACAGGGGCTGACCAGCCATGTCTTCTCGGAGCCTGGTACCTATGGGGTAAAAGTCCGGGTGACCAATGACCTCGGCGGTAGTGACTCCGCAAGTTGGACAATTCATGTCAACGCCTATCCGGAAATATCTCTCTCAGTCCCTTCACTGACAAAGGTGGGGAAGTTCGTCACCCTCGACGCCAACGCCTCCCACGACCCCGACGGCGGCCTTCTGCTTTGGGCCTGGTCTCTCAACTGGCTAGATTCCGATGGCGATGGGGATGCGAGCAATGAGGTAGATTCGACGGAGTCAAGCATCACTCTGATGATGAACGAGTCAGGAGAGATGGAAGGCACTCTGACCATCACCGATGACATGGAGGCATCTACCAGCCGTCACTTCAGTCTCAATGTGACGACCCGCACATGGAGGGTCGTCTGGGAGGAGACTCGGGTGTCCTACACCTGGGACGGCTATCTCGAGCAAGGTAACACTTGGGCGGTCATACATGAGCCCGGCGAGGGCGGTCGCCTGCTCGCGGTGAACGCGACTCTAACCTTGGCAATGGATTTGCTTCCACAACAGTTGCCACAAGACAATTTCACGCTGAAACTCGCAGTCCCCACCTCTGCGTGGAACGAAGAACACGCAACCTCGCAGGAGGACCCCACTAAGGAACCCAAGGCCTACTTGGACAGGCAGGAGATGAATTCAGTTCCCGATGGCGAACGGACCTATGATGCCGATGACCGGGACCAATTGCGCAGGTTGTTACTCGACGAAACGGTCGGTCGCTACGGGCAGGGCAACTGGACTTGGCAGGTGACGGCGGACCAGGCAGACCCCGACTGGATTGATGAGATGGATCCTGACGAAGGCAACGATTGGGTTCTTGAGGTGGAGTTTGTCATCCTCACCCCACGAATCACCGAAGTGGTTTGAGTAACCCCTCAGCCAGCCTCTGTTCACCCCTCACAGGTATTTCCTCGGCGGTTTGGGTCGGTTGAACTCGCATCGAAGCCAATCTCAAAACAGCCGTAATGGGCCAACGGTGACGGGTGGGCGCGTGCGAATGTTCTTTCAGCAAACCGGAGTGGCGGGAGTCGGTAGAGATGGTATCGTCGATTGACATCACCAAGATGACAGTGCGCGGAAGGGTCGTGGTCGACCTTGAAGTCAGGATGCAAGACCCAGATGACCATGACTTTCAACCACGTGCACATCTCGACGGTTCAACACTTTGCATCACCAACGAAGGTTACGCGGATGAGCAGGCGAGCGAGGAGTTGGATGACGAACTCTTGGAAGCGTGCGAAAGGGACAGATATGTGGAATTGAGGGTGAAATTCTCTGTTGAGGGGATGCATGGAGTGCTGACCCACCCACATCCGATTGTCATGGATGGTAAGGCGAAAAAGCTCGCAGAACCGCGCTGGAAGACCATCGTTCCACTGCAATGAGACGGGATATCCCGGGTACCCCCCACTTTCCTTCATAGGTGAATGGACGACCAAGAGAGATTGATGCAAAGTAGACACGGCACCCAAAAGATGGCGCGCTTCAATCGACTCAGGTCAGAGATACTGGATTATGTCTCAACAAATCCAAACTGTACCGCAAGCGAAATTGTAGCCGCCTTGGCAAATGAGAGGCGAATGAAAAACCACGGTCTGACTCCACGCAAGGTTGGATTCTTTATTCCTAGGCACTGCAAGGAAATATTGTGGACTCAGGATCGGGCGACCGGCAAGAGAATCTACGCAGTCACCAGTTGAACTCACTTCTACACCCCGCTCCCGGCCGTCAACTTTCAATCTCCTTTCCTCGACGGTCGGGAGCACCCCCTCCTTCTGATGGTGGCGTGAGCGCTGCCATGCTCATGCGGCGAGGTTAAATCGGGCAGGCAGGTCGGCGATTCGCTGGACCCATAGTGTAGCCTGGATATCACTGGGGCTTGCGGAGCCTCAAACCCGTGTTCAAATCGCGGTGGGTCCGCTTTATTCGCCCTTAGTCCTCATGTTGATAGCGTTGAGGCGGCTCCGTGGCTCACTGGACCCATGGTGTAGCCTGGATATCACTCTAGCCTCCGGAGCTGGAAACCCGTGTTCGAATC
>CAZPJQ010000080.1:0-8431 GCA_964586945.1 uncultured Candidatus Poseidoniales archaeon | reverse complement strand
TTGGGCTGGTGGGACTACGAGGAGTGGCAGGGCTCAGGCTCTTCGGAGGGCGGGGGCAGGGAAGTCTGCACTTTGTCTCAGAGCAGATTCCCAACGGCACCAACGTCACCTATGTCAATCTCGACATGTTTGCCCTCAATTGGCCAGTCCCGACCTTTTCTTCTCTAGGATGTGAAGAGGACTACTGGACTCTCTACCAGTTCACCTCGCCGGTTGATGATTGGTCATATTACGAAAATGAGGGGCTCGAAGTCACAGATGAGATGCAGGCAAATGCCGAATGGTTCCAAACTCGGCTGAAGAACATCAACGACAATCTCAGCCATCCAGAGCCTTGGGTAAGCGTGATTGACGACACGCAGGGCAATTCAGACCACTTCAACTTCATCATGGCAGGGCACACAGCGACTTGGATACGGGGAATGCACCAGAACATCCTGGAGGAGGGTGACACCTGTGAGCAGACTCCAAAGCACGCTCAGACTGACTCGGTGAGCACCATCAACACACTTGCCGGGGGGCGCTCCAACGTCGAGGATGGATTGCAGACTGGGCTTGACATCGTAGCGCTGCACGCTTGGTGGGACTGGAATCCGAATGGTACCAACGAAACGGATGACGGTATCGATGCGCAAGGGGTGAGTGCTGGAGGATTCAGTCTGGTTTCGATTGTAATCTTGTTGGTTATGGTTCTGTTCGTAGCCTTCTTCGTCTTCGTCTTAGGGGCTGATTCTTCGGGTCGGAAGAGGTTTGACATCGGAATAAATTCGAAGTTCAGGGACCTCTGGTTCATCTTCTTCTACCTCGGATTCTCGATGCCCTTCGCCTTCCTCGGATATTGGGGTCGCACCCTCGGGATGGCTGAGTTCGGGCTCGACAAGTACACCGTCGTCGCCATGTTCATGGTCGTCCAAATCCCGTTCTTCCTACGCCCACTGTGGGCTCAACCGGTGGATGCGTATCAGTCTCTTCCGCATGGCAAGCGGCGTAGTTGGATGCTGTACGGAACGCTTGGCCACATGGTCCTCTTGACGCCGCTGGTGTTCATCGATGTCGGTGCGCAGCCGTGGATTTGGGTTGCTGTGCTCCTGCTTGCGCTGGTGCCCCGGCTGTTCGCTGAACAGGCCGTTGCTGCGATGATGGCCGAAAGCGTGCCGCAGTTGGGCCGCGCAAATTCGATGATCAATTTGGCCTATCGAGGCGGTGGTCATCTGGTGATTCTGCTGATGGGGTGGTGGATTGGGGCAGGAGAGTTGTCACCTTTCATCAGTGACGGCGTGACAAATTATGTATCCATACAAAATGTCACCTTCCTGATACTGATTGCAGTGATGGCAGGCGGTCTTGCGATTACTAACATGATGAAGGAGGGTGAGCCACTTCCGAAGGCGCAGAAGTTCGACCCGTTCCCCGATGGAACCCCCTTGAAGGAGAAGATTCTCTCCGCGATGCAGACAAAAACCGCCTGGCTGGTCCTTCTCGGTTGTCTGTTGCTGCCACTCGGTGATGGATTCGAGGCCTGGTTCTCGGCCTATCTCATCGAAGTTCAGGAGATGGATGGTGCAAGGATAACCCGTTGGTGGAATCTGTTCGCACTCATCAACTACCTTGGGTTGGCAGGCCCCTGGTTGTCGGACATCTATGGAAGGAAACGGATGTTGAGGATGTATGCACTTGGCTCGATGGTCTGTTATCTCGCTCTTGGCGGTTCCATTTTGATGGGGCTTCCCGGGATGGTCACACTCGCCATTTGGGTTCCCACGTTGGTTCTGACCGATTGGATGATGTTCACCTTCATCACCACCTGGGCAGATGTCGCTGACCCTCGGCTCGGTGGGACTCACATGTCGCTGTTCCAAACGATGCAGGCGCTCTCTGCGACCTTCGTGATGGTCGGAATTGGCGGTTTGATTCTCAAATCAAGCAATGATGCCTACTGGTTGCTGTTCACGCTGGCAGCGGTTGGTCCGGCCCTCGGTTGGTTCATCTTCAACAACCTGCGGTTGGGTGAGGAGGAGCTTGGAAGTGATCCTTGGAGTCCACCTTTGCTGCCCAAGGTTTCGGCGCCGGTGCTCGATGCCGAGTTGGAGGGGTGAGCGTGAACTGTCCGTTCTGTGAGATTCTCGAGATGGGCACTCGGGAGGTGCTTTGGGAGGATGAACTCGCCTTCGCTATACGAGATGCCTTTCCGATTTCGCCGGGTCATTCACTGGTGCTGCCCAAGCGCCATGTCGCCTCTTTCTGGGACTGTACCCCTGACGAGCAGACATCCCTCCTCGCGGGCGCGGGCTGGTTGAGGGATGACTTGGAAGTTAGTTTTCCCTCGGTAGATGGCTGGAACTTGGGTGTCAATGTGGGCGAAGCTGCTGGACAGACGGTCTTCCATGTTCACTTGCATGTAGTGCCGCGGTTTGTCGGCGATGTGGAAGATCCGACCGGTGGGGTTCGTGGGACGATGCCCGGTGAGGCGGACTACCACTCTGCGTGAGAGCCATCTGTGTGCTGCCAAAGGGTCGGCGGGTGTGGGTTCCACGCCTCCATGTGCTCATCGATGAGATGTTCCTGAACTTCGATGCCCAAGCCCGGCCCACTCGGTATGTCGACCATGCCGTCGGACACCTCGAAGGGGGAAGCGAGCAGGTCAAAGGCCCAGTTGGCGCCGCCACCTGGAGTTCCCCCACCGGCCGCACCACCTAGGGATTGGAATTCTTGGAAGGCGTGAGCAGGGCTGGCTGCAGCCACCTGCAGAGATGCTGAGAATTGGATGGGGCCGTATGGGCAGTGAGGTGACAAGGAGACTTGGGCTGCCTCGCACATCGCTCCGATCTCGACGCCGGCCCTGATTCCGCCCACGAGAGAGAGGTCTGGTTGGAGGACCGCCGCAACGGGGCTTGGGAACAGATGGTCGGCGAATTGCCGCTTGGTCAGTAGGCGCTCCCCAGTGGCGAGTGGGATTCGCTGTTCAAGGTGAAGTTGCTGTAGGTCGCGCAGGTGTTGCGCGCTCCCGTCGGGCAGGCAGGGCTCCTCCACGAAACAGGGGTCGAACGGCTCCAACAACGGCAGAAGGCGGCGGCTGGCAGCAGGGGAAAGGCGTCCGTGGAGGTCAATTGCAAGTTTTGATTTTCCAATTGAATCTCTAACGGCCGAAACGGTGTCGACGATGCTCTCCAATCCAGCATCGCTCGGTGTCGAATCGGTGGGGCCGGCAGGGCTCACCTTCACCATCGTCAGACCTTCAGAAAGCGCCGTCTTGCCAGACTCTGCGAACTCTTCGGGCGTGCTACCCCAGAGGTTTCGATAGACAGTGACCTTGTCACGCACAGGGCCCCCGAGTAGTTGGTGGACGGGTGCTCCTAGTTCCTTGCCTCGCAAATCCCAGAGTGCCATCTCAAGCGCGCTGAGCGCGCTGTTGAGTACTGGGCCATCTCGCCAAAACCGACCCTTGTGCATCTCCTGCCCGATTCGCTCTATTCCGTCAATCTCTCGGCCAGCAACTCGCCCGGCCATCGCTTCGAGGGCGGCCTCCACCTCCTCGTGCAAGTCGCCAATCGCCTCACCCCAGCCGACTTCGCCAGCCTCACTCTCTAGTCTCAGCAGTAGCCAACGAGGAGGGCAGCGAACTACCGTTGCTGAGCGGATCTTCATCGGAGTACACCTCTTCGTGCGAGGATGTTGCTGCTTAGAAGGTCAGCGCCTTCGATGGTGAGTCCTGCTCCAAGGCCACAGGCGAAGGCGCCTGCATCAAGCCATTCTTCGACCTGTTCAGGGGCGATCCCTCCTGTTGGAATCGTGCGAATCTGTCGCATTGGAGCGGGAAGGCCTGCAAGCATGGGAGGAGACCAATTGGTCGCGGCAGGGTAGAGTTTGACCAGTCCAGCGCCGGAGATGTGTGCGGTCCAGAGCTCGCTGGGAGTGGCAGCGCCTGGAACTGCCAGAATCCCATATTCCTCTGAAAGTTCAATGAAACCCTCAGGATTGACCGGTGAGAGCGCAAATTCTGCCCCCCAATCCGCCACTGAGGGTATTGCAGTCTGGGGGTGGAGTACAGTGCCCACGCCGAGCATGACCTCCTCTCCAAGTCCCTCCCTCAAGGTGGTGAAGACTCGTGAGGCGTCTAAACTATCGAGAGTCACCTCGAGGACTTTCGCTCCCGCATCAGCAAGATTCATTCCCCGTTCAATGAGAAGTTCCGGGTCGTCTCCACGCAAAATGCCGATGAAGCCGGCACGGCCGATGCGCTCGAGACTCCACTCCAATGACACGGTCTCACCCATCCGCTGAGAGGTCGACCGCCCCTTCAATCGATTCCCATCTCGACAACTCGTCGCGGGAGATGTCGCCAAGGTCTCCGAAGGTCCGTTGTGTAAGGGCTGCCAACAAGTCGCCTCGGTGACAGCAAGCCTCCGGCTCACAGCCCTCAACTAGGCCATCAATGAATCCTGCCAACCAGGCATCGCCGCCTCCCAAGGGTTCTGCGGGCTCGTGTCGAACTGGCTTCTCGCGAGTACTCGCCAGCCCCATTGAATGAGCTACTGCGCTCCATCGTAACCTCCCGCTATCACTATTCTGTTTCCATGTACAGGCAACATAGGGAAGGTTCCATTTCGCCCTTATTTCATCTAGCGCCGCTTCATCATCATTACCGGTCAGGGAGAGAAGGTTCTCTGTTGAGAGGATTAGCAGGTGCACTTGTCGTAGGCGTGGTTCGACCTCTGTCCACAGGCTCTCGAACGAGCCTAGGGCGGGTCTGTGGTTGAGATCGAGTGCTACTAAGGCGCCGTCCAACTCAGCGAAGGTCATCGCTGCCGACCAGTTGGCGCGGGGGCCATCACCGAGTAGTGGTGTAATCCCACTGACCACCAGCCAGCGAGCGCCGGTGAGCACTTCACGCCAGTTGATCGCTCCGGATTCAAGTTGAGCGAAGGCTGAGTTTGCTCTGTTGTACTCAACCTCACCCGACGATATTCTGTATGTTCCGACTTGATTTTCAGACTCGATGACTAGCAAGTCTACGCCAGCCTCTTCGGCAGGCTTCCGTATTTCATTTGCAGGACCACCACTCGGTAGCGCAGAAACCCATGCTGCTCGGTTGCCAAGCCTCGCGAGCGCGCATGCGACATTGTATTCGGCACCACCGGGAGTAATTGCCTCAGCACCATCCGGTCCTGTTGAGGAACGAAGCATCGCTTCACCGAAGCAGACGATGAGAGCGTGTCGTGTGGCCATGTCAGGGGCAGGAGGGAGTGGCGTATGAACAAATCCGAGCGGCGCAAGTTCAATGCAGGGAGACTTGTTAGCAGTATCATGGCCGAAGAGGAACAGTCTCTCGGCAAGACCTTGATGACGGTAGGCGGAATTATCTTCATCCTTCCTCTTTGGACCGATTCTTCGGATTTTCTATGGCCTTTGTTCTTCTTAGGTCCTCTGGTCTTCCTAGTCGGCGTCGTTCTACGAATGTCGGAAACCGGGGATTCTCTTACCCGAACCTCAGCGGTCGCATTATCACCACATTTACCGACCTCAAAGGGGGTGGAATTCCTTGAAACCGTCGTCAACTGGGCGGACAATCCTGACACCGCGACTATTCCTGTGGGCGCCCAACCGGCAGGCACTCACCCAACCATGGGCGGGGTTTACGAAAATGAGTTCAGCTCTCAGATGGTGAGCGGCGATTTCACGCGGACGCCTGCTGCTCAGGACTACCAACGAGAATCCTACGCCCAGTTTGAGACTCACAGCCATGAAAAGGTCGTGCCAAGGGATTGGAATGACCCTGTGAGTGGTTGGTACAATGTTCACGAAGAGTGGCAGAATCCGGCCGATTACTGGTGATGGCTTCAATCCATTTTCCAGCGGAGGAGGGCGAGGGCGCCGCCCATTCCTTCGAGCTGTTTTCCTGCGTCGTGCTCTGTAGAGGATTGAACGAGTTCAGAATTCGTCTCATCGAGACGGCGGACGAATTCGTACCACGGTTCGCCGCCGATGGTCGCTTCCTCGTCGCGTATCATGTCAGCCAATACGATGAGTTTGTCGATTGCACCCGCGTCCAATGCGGTACAGATGGCATCTGGACCGTAGGCTACAGCGCCGTCGGTCGCCATTCTCGACAGCGCCTCCTCAACCGCCTTTGTCTGCTCGACGATCGCCGTGTCGCCGAGAAGTTCGTCGGCGAGTCCTTGTGACAACACTTCGTTGGCAGCAGGACGTCCCCCAATACTCGTTGCGACATTGAGCATCTTCTGACTGCACCCCTTCTCAACAAGAATCTTCGCGAATTGGACGCGAGTCAGGCCAGGTCCACAGATAATGAGGGGCAGTTCGTTTCCGAACAGCAGAGCAGTTTCCTTCGCTGCCTTAGCGAGGAATCCGTCCCGCACCTCCGCTGACTTCGCCTCTCGCTTTCCGCCGCCACGCAGAGTGAACATAGAGAGGTCCCGCATCCCATGAGAGGCGATTTCAAACAACAGAATCTCGTCGGTCTCGACTACTATGATGGCGGCTTTTGCCCGCCCGCCCTCCTTGACCGCCTCTTGGAGAAGTTGCTCGTCGGCTACGCTCCACCCAGTGGTGGCAGTGAGTTCGATATCGTCCTTCAGCCCTACCGTGTGAGTGTGGTGGGAGCCCTTGTCGACCGGTGCTTCGGTAATCACCCCGTGAAGTCTGAGTTGGTCCGAAAATGGTTGGAATTCGGAATTTTCAACCTCGATGACTATCCACATCGGTTTGCGCTCTGCAGACTTGGCCCTCCCGCCCTCTTGTGTTCCGGTGGTCGAGTCTCTGCGGTGTGATACCATGCCAGCCATCTTGCCGCCCTTGGAGAGTTGTGAGAGGACCCACAGGTCATCCTCGTGCTGCACGCGCAGGCGCAGCATTTCCTCGTCTCGCTTGACCAATCGCATGGAACCGCCCGAAGTGACCCCGACGTTGGTGGCTCTTGAATCCCTTGCAAGGGGGACGGTCACTCCTTTTCCCTGTAGTGAATCAGAATGGTCTCACCATCGGAGAAGACATGAGAGCGCCACTCATCGCTCATGGTACCGTCCACCTTCATCACCAATTCGTGTGTGTCGTTTACGAAGTAGTTGGCAATACGAGTCTCATTGAAGGCGACCCCCCATATCTCGAAGAAGACATCTAGAGTGATGTTGGTCGGCTCGGGGGTTTCGACATGCAGCTTGCCAGAGTCGTCGTGAGTGTGGACGATGTGCATTGAGCCGTCGGGGCAGATTTCGGTGTCTATTCCTGTGTTCGCACCCACGGTGTAACTGTCGTTTTCGATTTGGATTACTATACGAGGGTGTATGTGCATTGCCAAACCAGAGTGATCTGAGAGGCATTCCTTCGACCAGTCAGTCTCCGACTCCTCCTCGGGCCCCGGTTCAGGCGTTGGATTCGGGCCCTGCGTGCTCGTGTTGTTCAGACCATCCCCCACCGCCTCGTCGCCGGGCTCTTGCACAGAAACTCCACCCTCGTCGATGCGCTGGGGAGTGTTGATGCAGCCGGCAAAGGCACTCGACAGCAGTAGCATGACCGTCAAGATGAGCGCTCTCATGGCGTTGGCAGCGCGGACGACAACTTCAACCCCACGCGCGGGAGTCTCATCCAAAGGCACCAGTGACATTGCCATCGTCGTCCATGTCCATGTTCAGTGCCGCAGGATGTTTGGGGAGTCCTGGCATCGTCATCATGGCTCCACAGATGACGACCACGAACCCAGCTCCGGCGTTGAGGCGCAGTTCACGGATTGGGAGCGTGTATCCGGATGGTGCCCCAAGTTCGTTCGGGACATGCGAGAACGAGTACTGCGTCTTGGCCATGCAGACTGCCAACTTGTCGTACTTCCAGCGTTGAATCCTCTGCAAATCACGCTGAGCCTCCTTTCGAAGGTCGATTGAATCGGCTCCGTAGACCATGGTAGCAATTTTGAGAATCTTCTCCAGTAACGGAAGCTCCGGCTCGAACAGTGGCTCGAAGTTCCTGCCCGCTGCCAAGTGGTCCTGACACGCCGCGACAACCGCTCTTGCCAGGTCCTCCGACCCCGCGCCGCCTCGTTGATGACCCTCAAACACAACTGCATGGTCCGCCTCGGCGTCTCTGGCTAGTTGCAGCACTTCGTTGATTTCGGCTTCCGTGTCAGTCGAGAATCGGTTGACGGAGACGATTACGGGGCAGCCGAATCGCTTCATGTTCCTGATGTGGCGGGCGAGGTTTGTCGCTGCTCCGACGCGGACGGCGTCAACATTCTCGGTCGCTATCTCCTCCTTGGAGGGCCGCTGCCCGCCCCTACTGCTAAGGCCGCCGCCGTGCAATTTCATGGCGCGGACGGTCGCGTTCACCACGATGCAGTCCGGTGGGATTCCACTCGCTGCAGCCTTGATGTGGACCGCCTTTTCCGCTCCCATGTCGGAGCCGAAGCCCGCCTCTGTGACGA
>CAZPJQ010000079.1:0-8470 GCA_964586945.1 uncultured Candidatus Poseidoniales archaeon | reverse complement strand
GGAATCGGTACAAGGAACTGATTCAGAACCTCAACATCGAACTCGACATCTAGGCTCCGCGAGCCTGTGGCCGTCCCGGAATCTAACCAATCCGGAAATCCGTCGAATTGATGCGTTGCCCACACTTCGTCCCAACCGATGGCGTCACCCGCAGTCACCGCCCGCCGCCTACTGCTCGGCCTCGGCTTCGCCCTCCTGCTCGCCACCGCCTTCGCTCTGGTGGACGGGCGCCTCCCCCCTGCGGAATGTCCAGAGGACACACTTGCAAACTGCACTTCGAGCGGCTCGACGGGGTGGTTGATTGCCGGCGCCGCAGTCATCTGCCTTCTCGCAGGCTTTTCCCTCTCGAGCAGCAACTCTCCGCTCTCCTCCCTCTTCCCTTCAGAGGATGCCGCAAGTCAGGAGGAGACTCTAACCCAGGATGTGTCCGAAGAGATGGATGAAGAGGATTTGTCGGACGCTTGGGCAAATCTCGAACAAGGTCTTCTCAAGTCAAAGGTCAGCGAAGAGGAATAGCGAAAGGATTGACCCCCTCGCTGCACTCGGAGAGGTTGGTGGATGCATGAGTGAGGTTCCAGACAACCTGTATTACACGGCTGACCATGAGTGGTTGCTAATCGCGGACGGGGTCGCAGTCATCGGTATCACCGATTATGCGCAGGACTCACTCACTGACATCGTCTATGTCGAATTGCCCGATGGCGGCTCCTCCTTCAAGTCGGGTGAGGAGTTTGCCAGCGTCGAGTCTGTCAAGAGCGTGAGCGGAATATTCGCCCCTCTCGATGGTGAGGTGATTGCCGTGAACGAGGAGCTCGACGATTCCCCCGAACTCATCAACCAAGACCCCTATGGGGATGGATGGATCGTGAAATTACGCCTATCTTCACTGGAGTTTGAATCTGAACTTCTCAGTGCTGCCGACTACAAGGCCGAAATCGGGGAGTGAGCCGCCTCATGTCAGACGCCGCTGAGAGCGGGTCGGACAGCCTTGCCGCCCCAGACTTGAGCATCTATGTGGACGGCTCTTGTCAGGACAACCAGAATGTCACTGCTGAAACTCCCGCCGCTTGGGCCTATGTCGTCGTCGATGGTGATGGTGGTCTGGGTCGGGGTGATGGTGGAATACTGACCGAGGCGAGTGGATTGGTAGTGACCGATGAACAAGCGGTCGATTTTCTCGGAGCCGAGGTTGGCAGCAACAACACCGCTGAACTATCCGCACTCGCCCACGCTCTCCGTTGGCTCCTAGTCAACGAAGGAGATTCTCCGACAACCATCCATGGCGACTCGGAATACGCTCTGCGAATCGCCCAGCGAATCTACCGCGCCAAGGCGAACAGGGCGTTGGCCTCCCGCGTCCAAGAGTTGTGGGATGAGGTAGCGTCCCTACGCAGCCTGACGGGAAATCATGTGCGAGCCCACAAGGGCCACCGCTGGAACGAGCGTGCCGACCACCTCGCATTCCGTTGCATGCAAGGCGAGCAGCCACTGCCCTTCGAATTCTGGAAACCCGGCAAGCGCTGACCTCACTCGGCTCGGTCCCGCAGAAACTAGGTTTGGAAAGGGCGCAATCCCTCAACCTACCCGTCTTCTCTCAGAGGCCCCGAAATGACCAGCCAGGCGTATGACGCATAGAGCAGGAGCAGTAATCCGAAAAGAAGCGAAATCAAACTGAAGGTCGGTGGCAGGGATGAGTCGTTACCCATTCCGATTGCCGCGAGAATCGTGATGATCCCCGCACCTCCAGTGTACTTGGCGATGGATTCGGGTTCAGTTCTCCACAGCCGCAGATAGGGAATCCACCCCTTCTGTCCGAATACCTGTTGAAAGCCCGCCGAATAGAGAATAACACAGCCTGCCAAGGCGATGACACCACGGGTGAACGAGGGGTCGTTCCAAGGGCCTTGGGGAGAAGACCAGTCGAACATCGATTGACTCAACAGGATGATGCCGAACATTGCCTGCAAACGGGTATCAGAGCCAATGGCTTGGTCCGTCATGGAAGTTCCACAGCCCCTCATCGCATCAAATGAGGGGTTCGGGGCGCTCTCCCTCTCCCGAAAGGTGCGACTTCCACGCCGCCGCGCGTCCCTCATCACGCACCGCCATCAATCGCCAGAAACTTTCGAGCCCGGCTTCATCTGCGGCAAGAATTCTCCGACTCACGGAATCGAACGCCTCCACATTGACCTCCTGCATCCGCAGAAGCAGTTCTCGCATCCTTGAGCCGACCACCTCGTCGCCCTCTAGCCAGAGAGGTACGAACACCCCTAGGGAATCTGCCGGTTCCAACTCAAGATAAGGGCGCAGACACGCCTGCACAACCATTCTCCTCACCTTCAGGTCGGAGTCGCGGGCTTGTTTCACCACCCTCTCAAGGAATATTTCGGGCATTGAACCCCCCAACTCCTTGAGTGAACTGGTCGCGCTGGTGCGGGTACTCGCATCATTACTCGACAGAAGGTGGTCGATCAGTAGGATGCCTCTGTCGGGTGCAACTCGAAGCAGGTTCTGATGGAGGCGAGCACGGTGTCGCCGGATTCGGGGTCCGTCTCAAAGAGTCGCGGGAGGCAGCCGACCATCTCTGCGGCGACTTCTGGCGGTTGCGCCTGTGCCATCAACTCAAACCGCTTTCCGAGCGCCATTCCTTCGATGAGCGACGGCCGTTCAAGCATCGCTCGCAACCAATGAATCAGCAGGATGCGGCGCTCCACATCTCCCATCTCCATCTGGTCGAGCAACCAGTGAGCAGCATCGATGCCACCACCTTCAGCGCGCACCACCATCTTCACTTCACGGTCGGGGGACCAATCCATCTGGTGCGGACCCGCTTCTGGGCGTGTCGGCCATCTTCCGGGTGGGTGGGTGAGAGCGATGCTCTCCAAGATGTGGTAGCCACGGTTTACGGCAATCGGGTCGGGGACTTTGCACAGTCCGTTGAAGAGGGTGATTCCGATGTACCAACGCTCAGAATCGGGTGCGTCTGCATCGAGTGAGGCAGCCAACCACGCTTCACAGACATCGAAGAGAATTATTCTGGCGACATCCTCCAAGCGGCGGAGCAGCCACCGCTCCCCCTCTTTCTCAGGATCGACGGTCAGTCCCAAGCGGTGCGGTATTATCGATTCGCGAGCATTGCTGAGATGCCTCTCGAAGCCAGCTTTGTCCACCGTGAAAAGTCCGAGGGCGCGTTCCTTCACCTCGTCAACCGAATCAGGCTCGATTGGAGGGAGGTCGGAATCCTGCAGCGGGGGGGGTGGAAGTGGCCAGTCCAAACCACCTCGGTCGAGAGATACCTGCAACATCTCAATGCAACGAGTTCGGACTATTGCCGAAGTCTCAATCTCTTTCCGGCTCGATGCCATCTATTCCCACTCAGTAGGTCTCACGCATGATCTTGTGAATCTTGTATGGCAACAGGGCGCGGTTCACTGGGGTCACTTCGAGGATGCGAGCATCATCCCGCCTGCGGATGTCCTGCAAGAGAGGGTGACGGCTCTTCTTGTGGAGTGTGAGTACCGTCGGCTTGTCAACTTCAATCGCCTCTCGAACGATATCAACAAACTCCTCCGACTCGACAGAGTACTTTCCTATCTCATCGATGACAATCACCTCGTAGTTTTCCATCGCATCCCTAATTGCAGGAACTGCCACCGCATCGAGGGCGGTCGGGTCAATCCCGAGCCCGAGAACTCTGAGGCGTGAGTCAATATCGCGGTGCGCCATGGTCCCCCTCTCACCGGTTTGGAAGTTTACACAGGAGTAACCTAGCCGTTCACCATCTTCGATGATTTGCAGCGTCCGCATCCCTCCGACAATTTTGTGGGTGGTCGGGTCCTCACCCCGGTTGCGAAGTTCCTTGGCGCGTTGATCCTGCAACATCTGAACGACCTTGTCCATGACCGCACTCTTCCCACTTCTGGGTAGGCCGGTAATGCCTATCTTTGGATGGATGCCCATTTGAATCACTCTTTTTTCCCGGGTATTGGCGAAAGGTTACCGTTTGCGCCGAATCTGCAAGTGTGGTGGTATCATTAATACTAATGGGCAAACCTGTTGAGGTAATTTGATTCCGGATTCGGGCGAAGAATCCCCGATTTCATGCTATTTTTGAAGTGACCTTCACAGGCAGTGGAGGAAGCGGAAGTAGCTCTAATTCGTAGTTGTTGACATTGTTGTTAGCTGCCCATGCTCTCGCCCAAGCATCCAACTTCTCAGAATTGAGGAGGCCACAGAGCCACTCTAGTGCCGCCTTCTCTCCACCGTGCTCCGACGAGAGTCGAGCCACGACACTTCGTGGAATCTGAAGGTGGTTGACCGAGTTGCCGAGGACACACTTGGCAGGTAGGACAATCCAGCGGAGGCGGCGAGTCTGTTGAGCGTTGACGATTGCCTGACAGGCTAGCCGGACATGCTTAGGCGCCTCGATGGGACCTCGCCAAAGCGCCTGCTTCCTCTCTGCTGCGTCTTCGTCAATGCTGGAGTCGAAGGAGGGGTGGTGCATCCACACATTATCTGGGTCAGAGCGGAAGTGAATGCCGCGAATGAACGGAATCCCACGACTGCCCTTCTTCCAGGGATGAATGTCTTCGGACCAGTTGGTTTGGTCGACCTCTCCAACTCGGACGCGCACTCTCTCACCCTCTCCTGCGAGCCAGTGAGTCTCTTCGGAGAGGCGGGTCATTCCTGCCAACTCATCGATGACGCCGAGAAGCCGGGCTCTCTCCGCACGGTCGCGGGGAAGCCTTGGTACGGACCAGTCACCGCGTGACCAGCGCCCCCAACGCTCTCTCTCAAGTGTCAGCTTGGGAACAGTCGGATCCAATCCAGTAACGGCGCTCAGTTCGCGCATTTCAGCGGGACCGAAGGCGAGCAACTCGTCGGTTTCGCCACCGACGGTCAAGCCGAGGACGAGTACCCCTTGTGTGACGCCGGCAAACAGTCGAGCCGACTCCGGGAAGGCCCAGATGCTGGTCCACTCGTGCTTTGTTACGAGCAAGGCCCGTAGTGGAGCGCTGCTCTGCTCCCGTAGCAGACTGTCGGGTACGATGAGTCGGATGCGGCCGCCGGCCTGAACCAACTGCAAGCCGCGCTCAAGGAAGAGCCGGTAGAGATTGACATTGCCGCGTAGAGTGGAGAAGCGCAGGGAACCATCCTCTTCGCGTAGGTTACGAAGTTCCTGCCCGAGTTTCTTACGAAGGTGGCTGCCGTCTTCGTGCCCCCTGAAGCGGTCCTTGATGCGGAGCCAAGGGGGGTTTGTGATGAGTAGGCGGGGCTTTTCGTCCCACGGCCAATTACCCCGTAGAGTATCGCCTGACTTTACCACCTCAGACAAGATTTCCTCCACTTCACTCCGTGCCAACTGCCCGGGCTCGGGCTCGTCGTCTAGTGCTGCTAACTTGTTGCGTACCAAGGCGAGGTAGAGTCTTCGCTGAGTCGCTTTGATGGCGACCTCACAGACATCGAGTAACTGAAGTTTCTGAAGTAGAATGCGAGTGTCCTGTTCTCTGACTTCAGGCTCATGGCTAGAGATGGAATCTGCGTGCCAACGAATCATCCGTGCCGGGAAGAGACCACCGCCGACGGCGGGGTCTGCGAAGGGTAGCGGAACTCCGCTGCGAGTCCTCTTGCCGGAGGCGATTTCAGCCTCGGTTTCCTCGTCTCGTTCCTCCTCTTCGTCATCTTCGTTGAGGTTTAGGTTGGCGAGGTGGACATGGAAGCCAGGGGGGAGGGCGTCGAGGGTGATCTTGTGGTGTTTGGAACCGCTGCTGCCACTTGCCGGGATGTCTTGCTTCAACTCGTCGGCGAGGATTGAGTCAGCCAATTTGGTCGGAGTCGGATGAGCGCCGCGGGGGCTGCGTCCATCACTTTCTGCGTCGTGGCGACAGAGTAGATGGTCGAGTACATGGCCCGGTTCGGTGAGCAGACTTGCGGGCAGAGTCGGCCAATCAGAAGGCAGCATCGCCGCGACCGGTTGATTGTGGCGAAGCGCATCTTCCCACGCGGTCAGCCAGATTTCTATTTGGTCCAGTCGCGAAGGGCATTCACGGTCGAGCCGTGCGTACCATCCGCTGACATTTCCAGACCGCAGAAAACTCGCCCCCGGCTCTCCGGCGCGGGTCACCCCGATATGAAGCCCACGCCCGCGAGAGCGCGCACGCGCGAAGGGAAGGTGCACCGTCAGCCGTCGTCGAGAAGTTCGTCACCTGCGATGTTGACATCGATTGTACTCCTTCCCTTGGCGAGCCATTCCCACCCTTCAGTGACCCAGTCATAGAGCGAGTCGAGTACATCTGCGTCGACTCCGGCATGGTCCGCCATCTTCTCTAGAACTAGTATTTCTTCGGGGTGATATTCGCCGTCAGCCGCAGCCAACAGGACCGAATCACGGAGCGCGACCCTCAGCGTCTTTTCGTTGGTCAAGGCGAGTAGTGAATCTAGGTCTCTGGGGTTTCGCAACTTCTGGCGGGTTTCCTCGCGAACCTCCGGCCGCAGGAGCGCTCTACCCATGAACGCCTCCAGAGCCGCCATCTCTTCGCGGACCAGTGCTCCGTCAGCATTAGCAAGCACAGTCAGCAACTCGATGTAGAGCTCCTTCTCACGCGGCTCAAGCGTGTCGATTGCATCGGGGAGCATCCCGCTCATGAGAAGCCCTCACTCAATGTTCAGCAGGTCGAGTCCATCCTGCATCCAGTCGTAGCCCTTTAGCACCCAATCAAGCAATTGGTCAACGATCCCCTCATCCAAACCGATGCTCGTAGCGATCTCCTCGAGAACCGCCTGCTCATCCTCGTCAATGTTGCCATCCGCCGCACTCATCAACGCCGCGTCCCGTAGGGCCAGTCTTCCAGAGACCGGGCCTAGTTCATCCAGACACTCCTCCAGAGTCGGTGGGTGCTTGAGGTAAGCGCGAATCTCCTTGCGTTGGCTTGGGGAGAGAAGGGCGGTGCCGAGCCGCTGCTCAAAAACGGTCATCTCGTCGATGGTAATCTCGTCGTCGATGTTGGTCACGAAGGCGAGCAACTTGGCGTAGGCGAAGCGCTCGTGGCGGGGAAGTTCGTGGAGAGTGTCGGGGAGCACGGAGGGGGCAGGTGGTGTCGCTGATAACAACCCTACGCCGAATCATCGTTATCGATAATCAAAACAATAGTCTCTCCTTGAAGGCGAATTGGATGGCTGAGCGACATTCCATTTTCGCTGATGAAGGCGGAGCAGTCGAGGCTTGTTGCCTGAAAAGCGGAGCGTAGAGCGACAAGGAAACGCCCTCGGGCGCTGACCCACCCCTGCTTCTTCCGCTCTTTGTTGAAAGTCTCTATGAGTTGGTCTGCAGTTTTTCCTTCGAATCGGGCTGTGAATTCGTTTTCGTCTTCAGGCAAGCCAGCCCCCGTGAGTATGATTCCAGACATTTATCCACCGGCCATCATTGCCAGTCGACCCTATTTGAATGAGGTTTTCCGACTCCGGTACTTCCATGGCATGAACTCAAACATCATAGCCGTATCTTTTCGCTAATTTTCGAATCGCTTTGCAGAGTTTACCCTCTAGTTGATACTACTTGATTCAGTATGTTATTCATCTATTTCAAAGGATATGCAGAGTTTTATTCTGATATTATCCTACCCACAACTTTCAGATTGAAATCCGTATAACTTTCATATGTTCCTTGTAACCAAATGACTGCAGTATTTTTGTCATCCCAATCTGGGACAATGGGCCTTATGTTATCTTCAGTTGAATTTTCAGTAATTGGCAACCAAATCCAATTCTCACCGCCATCATTGGTTCTTCCCTGGAAAATCTCATAATGGCCACTAGGCAGTTGCACTCCCGTTGTTGGATCTACATTGGCAGAAATGTATAGTGCAGATGGATTATTAGGGTCTAACGCAATGTTTCCAGTGTAATCATCCTCCCCAGAATACAGTCTCTCTCCAGCGAAGGATATCTCGTAGTCAAGCCATTGATTCCCATCCCATCGAGAGTATCGATACCGGTGGTCCATAGGGTCTTGATTCATCTGTACAGAATATGCTAGATATGGGTGTCCGTTTGAATCAATTGCAATATCACTGCACCATGCCACTGCATTTGACTCGCCTAAAAACACAGTTGTTCCCTCACCAATCTGGACTGGCCCTTCCTCTAACAGTCGAATTTCAGAACCATTTGATGAGTAAAGCATTCCACCCTGATAGTAAGCATGGTAGATGCTGTTATTGTAGTTCCTTGGGTGTCCCTCAGTGAAAATGAAGTGAATCGATTCTAATCCATCTGATGCGTACTTGACATAAGGTCTATGCCCAGAATGCTGAATTAGTAATCCAATTGTTTCCCAACTATCGCCCATGTCATCAGATACCATAATCGAGGGGTTGTACGAATTATTCAACCCGCGGAAAAAGTTGTAAATTCTGCCTTCATTTTCGTTTTCATCTTGTAAATAATGAAGATTAGAATACGAGACTCTTGA
>CAZPJQ010000078.1:3109-8554 GCA_964586945.1 uncultured Candidatus Poseidoniales archaeon | reverse complement strand
CTCCCAATTGCCATCGACTAGGTTATCTTCAAGTGTCACGAGGAATTCATCACTACCCGTGGTGTCGGGGACTCCGTCTTGGTCAGGGTCCATCATCTCGTAGAGGCGCTTCAGATTTTCAAGCCCCTGATGAGTCGAGTGGTGCCAAATGGCCTCGAGCATCTGACTGACTTTTCGCAAGCCATCGCGAGTTTGACTACCAATGCCTTCGAGTTGGAAGACAGCATCCTTGACCTTGGCACGTGAGACGGGGATGTACTGCTGGCGGGAATCTCCCTGTTGAGAGAGATGGCCATCCATGATTGGTGCATCACTAACTGAGTATTAGGGTTGTTCAGGCACTATTTCCTATTCCGCTTCGTACTTGGAGGGGCAGCCGGTGATGATTTCGCTTGCCAACAGACGCCACTCGTCGCCGACCTGGCTGAGCTCCCCCTTGATGGCGACTACCCTACCCTCTTCGAAGGCCGGTGGAATGGCACTACTCGAGGCGTCGATGGTCAGATTGTGGACTCCTCCCCCGAGGGTGAATTGGCGGGTTGCCGGGTCGTAGGAGTCGATGATGACGGTGCCGCGTAGGTGGACATCTCCAGAGTGCTCTGCTGGCGCACCCATCACTTCGTCGACGCTGTACTGAATCTCCGGCTCATTGCCGAGCATGACCATGCTGAGGGCGACCACGACGAATAGGCCGAGGACGAGCAGGCGGTTGCGCCGGCTGAGTGCCATGGTGACCGCTGAAAGTGGCTCGGTTATGGGTGCTTCCCATCCGCGAGATGCTCTATGCGTTAGTGGGCCGCACCAAAGTCGGCTTGTTGGAGTAGCCAGTCACCTTCCATCACCGGACCGTCAACGCAGGTGAGCCTGTCGCCGACCATGCATAGTCCGCACATTGCAACAGAGCAGGGCAGATATCTCTCCATGGCTGCGTAACACTCCACCCCGGAGTCTACTGCCATTTGGAGAACCGGCTTCATCATCGGTTCGGGACCGCAGGTCAGCAGGACCGTGCGTCCTTCGTGGCCATTGCTGAGCAGGTCAGGAAGTGGGCCGGTAGGGAATCCTGAAGTGCCCATGGAGCCGTCGTCGGTGGTGATTTCCAGACTGTCGCAGAGGTTGTCCATCCGCTCGATATAGTGAGCTTCGACAGCGTTTCGAAATCCCATGATTGCGTCGATTCTGACCCGTTCACCGAGCTTGCGCCGCGCATCGAGAGCGGCCATGTGCATAGGTGTCGAGCCAATTCCGCCGGACACCAGAATCAGCCTGTCACCGCTGTTCATGCGAGGGAAGGAGGTACCGAACGGCCCCCTAACCGCCAGCCAGTCGCCGACCGACATGCGGGTCAACTCGCCACTCTGTCTCCCGAGGTCCTTGACGGTGAATCCGAGCATGGTGCGTCCTGAACCACCGGTGTCGGCTGCGATTCTCTCGTCCACTCCGGAGCGATCGATTTTGACGTCACCGACGCTGTACGGCTTCTCGGAGTGGTAGTTGGGCCTGCCCATGCCGCCGGTCGCATCGTATGGGTTCCAGCACATGAAGTACTGGCCAGGGTTGTAGTCGGCGACCATTTCGGGCGGGACCTGCACCCAGAGGGTGACGACTCCCTCAGCCTCATGTTGAACTTCGATGACAGGTAGTGGGATTGGCGGCGCAATCATTCCTCTCGCTTCGTAGGCGGCGGCTAGACGCTCACAGCAGCCGTCGGCAAGGGCGGCTAGGTCGAAGTCCTCCGGCCGGTTCTGTGGCGCCGCTCTGAGGGTCATGAGAGCCCCTCCAGGGAGTCTAGGGCAATTCCCCGCATCGAGGCGAGGTCGTCGTAGCCGTTCTGCTCCATGAACGAGGAGAGTTCATCGGCTATTCCTTGGAAGACATCGACATCATCCCAGATGAGGGCGCTGCCGATTTGTACGGCTGAGGCGCCGAGCATGATGAAGCGAGCGACATCGAGTCCGGTCATGATTCCACCCATCGCAAGAATGGGTACATTGGGCAACTCGCCCCTCAACATGGCGAGAGAAATCTCTGCAACCTTCCGCTGTGCTATCGGTCGAATCGCGGGGCCGGACATCCCACACAGCAGATTTCCGATGATCGGCCTCCCGGCAAACGGGTCGACCTCAATCGCCGAGACCGTGTTAATCAGCGCCAAACCGTCAGCACCAGCCGACAACGCCGCCTCAGCCTCGACAACAATATTCGTCGTATTCGGGGAGAGTTTCGCATAGATCGGGATATCCACCGCCGCTCTGACCGCAGCGACGACCTCCTTGATGAGTTCTGGTTGCCGTCCAATGATGAGCGACCGACTGCCCGGTTTTGCGTGCGGGCAGGAGAGGTTCAACTCAAGGCAGGAAGCTCCAGCATCAGCCATCTTCTCAGCCACCTCGACATAACCTTCGGCATCTCCACCGAAGATTGAGACCAACATCGGTTTGGCGAACTCCTCACCCCTCACCACTTCAGCGAATTTGTCAGCGCCCGGATTGGGAAGCCCCATCGCATTGAGGATGACGGAGTCCATCGCCTCTACGCAGACAGGCCCGGGATACATCTCACGAGGAACCGGCCCAATCGACTTTGAGACCAGCCCACCAGCCCCGCTTGACGCTACTCGATGTAGAGCAGCAGCATTCCCACCTTGGATGCCAGATGCGAGCATCAACGGATTTGCCATTGAAAGACCGGGTATCTCCACGCCGAGGTCAGCCATCCTGCTCCCCTCTCCGTTCAGCCGGCACTCTTCAAGAGTTCCGTCGCATCCGCAAGCGCATGGCTGCCACACGGGCTTCACTCTCCGAGGCGGCGCGCCGACTGCTCCGAACCGATGGGTGCACCCTTGAGGTTCCTCTCGAGTGTGCTGAACAAGCCAACACCCTCGCCCTCCTCATCTCAGATGCACTCCCCGCCCTGATCAGGGAGCCAGAGGTTGTATCAGAGGCTGGCTGGAACTATCTCTGCATCCGGTGCGATGGGCAGTTGATTGCTCGAATCGGAGGGCCCGAACCCTCCATCGCCGTCTGTTGGATTCCTGCCGGCCGGGGTGATTGCAGCGATTCGTGGCATATCTTCCAGCAACTCGTTCACGACCTGCTTGAGGCGGGATACCCTGGTTGCATCGACTGCGGCGGCCCCGCCGCGACTGAGCCGTGGGATGAGTCGGCCAGACGCAGCGAGTTGTGATGAGAAATCGGGCTGTTGGGTTTCCGGGCGTGGCAGAGCCGAATGAGGTGGCCGACCGAGCCGTGTCGGCGTCTCACAAAACTCAGCCACGCCTCGCATGCGAGCGCAAGCGTGCGGGGAGAAATCTGAGTCGCACCTGCGGGGGGACATAGTCCCCCCTATTCCGGCAGTCATCTTCCGTCGACCAACATGGTTTATCTATGGACGTCCGACCGGGGCAGAACCGGATGCGGCAATCGGTGGCAGTGGGGAAGATAATCCAGAACCATCAACATCGCATTTCCTCGCGTGCGCGCGTGGCGGGTCAAAATGGGGCGGCTCGGAGAACCTTTTGGGTAGCCCCTTTGGAGGAGTGAGAATGGATCTGTTAATTGTAGAATCAAATGCCAAAGCGAAGACCATCCAAAAGTACCTTGGAAAGAAATACATTGTCCGCGCCTGCAAAGGCCATGTTCAAGACTTGCCTTCCGGGAAACACGAACAGGCTCGCAAGGCGATGTGGGCGGCGGCCAAAGACCAGTTGCCCGAACCACCATGGGACTGGACCGACAATGCGAAGCGCATCGTCGACGGTATTCGGAGGGAAGCGAAGAAGGCGAAAGTGGACAACATCTTCATCGCAACTGACCCTGACCGAGAAGGGGAGTTCATCGCTTGGCGCCTTGAGGAGATTCTAGGTGACATCGCGGATGTACACCGAATCATCTTCCACGAGATTACCAAGAGTGCAGTGGAAGGCGCGCTCTCAAAGCCAAGTAAGGTCAACATGTTCCTCGTTGACGCGGCGAAGGTTCGCCGCTACATGGATCGGCTGGTCGGCTTCCGGACTTCCAAATTCGCCCGTTCTTGGAAACTTCAGTCCATGGGACGAGTGCAGACGCCGACACTCGGCTTCGTAGTTGACCGTGAGTTGGAACGGGAGGCTTTCGTGCCCACTCCCTACTTTGCAGTGAAGGCTGATGCACAGGGAATTCAATTCAATGCCCGTTTCCACGAGAGTGCGGATGTTGATGCGTGGCGTGATCAAGATGGAAAGTTCGACGCCAACCGGACGAACGACAAGGAACTCGCCGAGCAGGCATTTCAGGCACTCACCGATAATGAGGCTCTCAAGATTGACACTGTGAAGGCGAGTAAGCCTACTCGCCGGGCTCAACCACCATTCACGACAGATGCCATGCTACAGGCAGCTGGAGGGCGCTGGAGTTGGACACCTGCCCAGACGATGCGGGCCGCTGGTGAATTGTACAACGGCGGACACATCACCTATCTCCGAACAGATTCAACTCGTACAAGTGCTGCATCCCGGGCTACGGTGAAGGAGGTAATTGAGCGGAATTGGGGTGCCGACCACATTGGCAAGGGAGTTCTCGGAAAACAGGATGGGGCCGCACAGGATGCTCACGAGGCGATTCGACCGACAAGGCCAGCCATTTCACAGCCGGATGGAATCGATGACAAGCAGATGAAACTCTATCGACTAATCTGGGCCCGATTCGCGGCTAGTCAGATGAACGAGTCACGCTACGAAAGGCGCTCTCTCAACACCTCTGTTGATGGCTTTCCTCGTCCACTCACGGGCACGGTCTCTTGGAGAGTACACGCTGGCTGGGAGGCTGCATATGAGGGAATTGAACGCTCGCCCCCACGGCTAGAGCCCCCTTCATTCTCAATCGATGTCGGTGACGAGATTGTCATCGACGAGGATGACGAGAATCCGACATTGGTCGAGGACGAGACCAAGCCCCCCCGCCGCTTCAGGCAGCACACATTGGTTGTCGAGATGAAGGAAAAGGGGATAGGAAGACCATCGACCTACGCGACAACGATCGCCAAATTACTGACTCGCAAGTATGTCGTCGAAGAGGGAGGCTCTCTTCAGCCCACGGATGTAGGTCGCCTACTCTGGACAAAGGTCGCACCGATGTACAGCGAGGAATCAGATGAGGCCAAGGTCGCGTTCCTCTTTTCAGCTGAATTCACTGCGGAGATGGAGGACCGCCTAGACAAGATCGAGGTCAATGAAAGGTCCGCCCCATCGGTCTGGGACGGCTTCACCAGCCACTTCAAGCAGTTACACACCAGTGCTCAGGAACGGCGGCGACAAACACCCACGCCGAATCAATTGGGTAAGTTCAACAGACTCACTTCTCACCGTTCTAAGGCTGATATTAAGAAGATTCTCGATGGTCGGAAAGCGGAGGAATTCACCGGGCCTGAAATGAGCGATTTCATTAATAAGCTTCTCGAGGTAGGGTC
>CAZPJQ010000078.1:0-3099 GCA_964586945.1 uncultured Candidatus Poseidoniales archaeon | reverse complement strand
ACCTGCGACAGAGAAGCAAACGAATTTCATCATCAGCCTAATCGACCAAATTGGCGATCTTCCGTTGGACGAAGCCCTTTCGACGGTTGAGTCCAATGACATCTCAACCCTGACGATGGAACAGGCGAGCGACCTCATCGGCAAACTCATCGAGGTTAGAGACTCAAAACCTCGACCGGCTAGCGAACCACAGTTGAAATTGCTGCGCGACAAAACTACCGAGACGAAGTTGAGTGAAGAGGATATGTGCAAACTCGTCGGTGCAAAGTCGTTTGATGAACTCTCGGGCGGTCCAAAAGGCAACGCTAGCGAACTCATCGGACTGATGATTGAGCGTACTGGCGGCCGACGCAAAGGGCGCCGCGGTGGTCGAAAGAAGGGCAAGGGCAAGGCCAAGGGCAAGGCCAAGGGTAACTGATCTGAGTTCAAGTCATGGCGAAGACGCTAAGCGCATCTGAAGGTCGAACTCTAACCGACCAGAACATGCCGTCAACTCACACCCTCTTAGTGGGGAATAACCATCATAGGTGGCCGACGGTCGCAGCAAGTGGAGTAGAATGCCTGAATTTGATGTCGTCATTGTCGGCGCCGGGCCGGTCGGTGGATATCTCGGTCGTCGGCTTGCCGAGGGTGGTCTCAAGATATTGATGCTTGAAGAGCATGATGAAATCGGGCGTCCCTTCCAATGCGCTGGGCTCGTGACTCCTGCAGCGATGGACAAGGTGTCACTCGAATCGACAATCCTCTCATCGGTACATGGAGCCAGAATCCACAGTCCGGGAGGCACCTGCGTGAAGGTTGGCACATCCGATCGAATTCGCACCCACATCGTTTGCCGCAAGATGTTCGACGAAGGCGTAGTCAGGCAGGCGATCGATGTCGGCGCTTCTCTCTGGCTCGGCTCCAAACCGGAATCAGCTGAGGTATACGAAGCAGGGGTCCGTCTCACCGTATCGCGCCGGGGCACCCCGACGGAAGTGACCTGTAAGTTACTGTGCGGTGCCGACGGGGCGCACTCATGGGTCCGTCGCCACTTCCGCATGGGGAGGCCGAAGGAGATGATGATCGGATTCCAAGCCGAAGTGGTAGGCTACCGCGGTGAGGAAGGTTTCCTCGATATGTACACGGGTGATTTGGTCGCTCCCGGCCTCTTCGCATGGGCCATCCCGAGCGGCAGAAGTTGGCGAATCGGTGTTTGGGCGAGACCCTCCGACCTCAATGGCAGAAGTTGCGAACATCTCTACGACGCACTCATGAGCCACCCTACATGGGCTGACAGATTCGGAGACTGCAAGGAAGTAGGTCGCTATTGTGGCCCACTGCCGTGTGGTTTGGTCTCGAAGCCTAGCAAAGAGCGAGTGACTCTCTTTGGTGATGCCGCGGGTCTGTGCAAACCAACAACTGGGGGAGGAATTGGTCCGGGGTTTGAGCAAGTCGACTTGGTGTTGGAGAAGTTATTGCAGGCTGTAGAGAGCGACGGTCTCTCTGCATCACAGTTGAAGCGAGTTTTCAAACCGCTGATGGCGATGAAAAAGGAGCAGGAAAGAGCCCGTATCCTACGAGACTTGTTCCTCACAGATTGTGATGATGAATCCCTCGAGAGAACATTCAAAACGTTCGCCAAGTCGGAGGTAGTTGAAATCATCAATCAATTCGGAGAAATCGAAAAGCCGGTTCCACTCGGCATCAGGATGCTGAAGGATGTTCCCGAGTTTAGGCCGATGGCAGCAAAAGCCAGTTGGGCGCTTCTAAAAGGGTGAGTGAATGGCTAATTGGATGCACCTCAGGTTGCGTTTCCCGCCCTTTGATGAGCCTGCACACGAGGCCTCAGAATTGCCTATTGCTGATGTATGCTGGCTTGCAGAACATGAAACGACAGAACTCAACATCGGTACGGAGGGGAGCTGGTTCGTTCACCGTTCTCAGGTCGATTCGCCGCCGAAGGATGCCATCAACATTCAATCTCCGCCAAGTTCCGAAGAATCAGAAGAACGCCGCCTGTCCCGTTCCGGATGGGCTCTCTCTCCTCACCCGATGCACCAAGTGGCGCGAAAGTTGATTCCCTATGCGGTCACCTTTCTCATTCTCGGCATAGTGGTTCACTCCCTTGAGCCAGTTCTCCTACGCTGGGGGGTCATGACTGAGTCACTCGCCGGAAGTGTCCGATTTGGCATGCTCGAATATCCAGTTCTGTTCGTTGCAGCGGCACCACTGGTCATCACTCCAATCATTCTGCGTGTGATGGCAAATGTGGCGGATGTCAGACGGCAGAGGCGCTTTTCCCGCAACCCACCCCTCTCGCCAAAGATCACCATCGAGGAAGCAGTCGCCGACCAACCAGTTCGATTCACCTGTGAATTTCCCGCCTCACTTGAAGTGACTTCAGCCAAGGCGTGGCTTCGCGTCGGCCTACTCTCCCCTGATAGGACCGCTTGGATGGCAGCGCATGGTCTCTCACCTGATGCTAGACCACCTGCAGGCCTGTCCACTCCCCTCCCTGATGGTTGGATGCCCCGAGGTGCTGACGGGTCTGGAGTCGGCGAATCGACGCCCCTGCTGATCGGGCAAGGTTCATCCCAACTGTTTCAGGAACCCATGAGGCTGCGTGCTGAGGGTAGACCGGTCACACTTCAGAGCGGGTTGAATGAGGTTGAGATGCCAGAGGGGCCATGGCCAGGAAGTGAATATGGGCCACTTGTCAGTATCCACTATGAGTTGGTATTCACTCTTGAATTTGCATCAGACCGTACTTTGCACTGGATACACCCACTCAAGGTATCATCGGGTGACACACCCCATCAAGTACCGAATCCAATCATTGATTCCGGCCGTCTTGAGTCGTCTGTCGCCCCTGACTCAGAGCATGAATCTTGATGGGTGCAAACCTTCTCGGCCTATCCATGGGGGCCCGCCGATGGTCAGCTATAGGGCTGACACTCATCATGCTGGTATCGGGTTGCATCGGCCCATTTGCCAATAACGATGTAGAGCCCGCCGCCGAGGAAGACCTGGCACCAGTTCTGACCTTCAACGGTGTTAGCGACATCGATTGGGGCTCACTCGTACCGGTTTCAGGAACGATTTCCGACGAGTCACCAA
>CAZPJQ010000077.1:472-8631 GCA_964586945.1 uncultured Candidatus Poseidoniales archaeon | reverse complement strand
GTTACTGAGCGGTACGCCGAGTCCTTGAAGACTCTCGACTCGCATGGCTTAATCGGACTCCAGTAGCGGTCGCCTCCGGCAGGATCAACCGGATTTCTTGCCGACCGAAGTCGACTGTCAATCTTTGCAATCCCTAGGAGTTACTTGGTCATCGCTGACTGGTTCTTTATGGAATTTGACAAGGTTTTTGCACCTATGTCTCACTTACACACAATTGTATTGTGTCGTTATTTTCACCTCTCAGCCACAAGCAAAGCTCGCGGCCGCATTACCTCGGCTCCATCGTATGCGGATGGCAGCCTTCATCGCCCATCTCTGGACTCAGGTACCAACGCCGTGCATTGATGCAGCATTCCGCCGACCTACCACCGGTATATCAACGTGACTAACGGGGCGCCATTACCCCACCCACAGCACAGACTCGCAGTACAACATTTAGAGGCAACTGGAGAGGGCTCTGCACGCGCGCTCTCAGAAGCCCCCTCGCGCCGAGAAGCTCTCCAGTAAAGGCAACAAATTGAAGAGTGTATTGACCGGAATTTCGGGTGTAAACACGACCGAAAAAAGGCGAATAATTGGCAGATTATTGGCCACTCCTCGAGGGCTATTATTGGGCTCGCCTATTGAGCGATTGAAAACTCTTGGGTGCTCACTCGGCGCCAAAGAATTCGCGTAAAATCGGGTGCATTTCCATCGCTTGTTCCTTCTGGATCTGCTCGTATGTTCTGAGAATGATACCTACGGCAAGCAGCAATCCAGTTCCTGTCGCGTTACCTACAGTCCCGAGCAAGTCAGCTCCCGCTGCGAGCAAACCGACGAAAGCGCCGGAAAACAGTGTCACAGGTGGAATATATCTTTCCAGAATTCGCTCCAAAACGACCGGATTCTTTCGGAAACCGGGGATTTGCATACCCGTCCGTTCAATTTGTTTAGCCACATCCTTGGCGGACATGTTGGTGGTTTCAATCCAAAACTTGGCGAAAACCATCGAACCTACGGTCATGAAGAAGACATAAGTGAACATATGCAGTATGATTTGCCACAAACTATGACCGAAACCGTCGCCTGTCTGGTCAAGAATCGGCAGCAACCATGACTGGGCTCCCTGAACCATCGAGGCGTACCAAGCGAAACCGTCCGACGCGGTGGTCGAACCGACCTCATACGACCCCAACCAAGGGGCGATGCTCCACATGCCGTTGGCTCCGAGTATCGGAACAGTGGAGATGATTGGGTGGCTCCAGAAGAGCAGTGTGAACATGTTCAGATTGGCGAGCAGTGCTGCCATCAAGATGACCGGAATGTTGCTCGCGTAGACCAGCCTGATCGGGTATTTACCACGATGTCCGCGGACCTTCCCATGTGTCAGAGGTAACTCCAGTTTGCTCGATTCAGCAAACGCTACGATGAGGAACACGATGATGCTCGAAACCAGCGCAATAACAGGATTGGCGTGAAACTGGTCGCCCAGTAATATTGACTCGAAACCGTTCCTCGAGACGAGGTCGGAGTAGGTGGCGGTTCGGAGCCAGTAGAATATCATGGGGAGGGTACCGGCAGGAGGGTTTTGGAGGCCGTAGGCCCCAGGTCCAGAGGCGAGTGGAGACAGTGTGCCCACGAAGGTTGACTGTGCGACCCCGGCGGCGATGAAGAGCGAAATTCCGGAGCCGATTCCCCACTTGCTGACAAGTTCGTCGAGAAGGAAAACGAGGTATGAGCCCATGAACAGTTGCAGTACAATGAGCGAGTTTGCCCAGCCGATTCCGTATATCGCAATCATGTCCTCGTGAGGGTCTAGGAAGCCGTACACCTGGGGAATCGACTCAACCGGAATCATCAGCAAAACCAGAATCTTCTGGACACCTTGGTAGAGCTGCTTATCGTCGGAGTCCTGCAAATCCAACTTGATGATTTTTGCACCGGCGAACAACTGCATGATGATTGAAGCAGTGACGATTGGACCGATTCCCAAGTGCATGATTGAACCTGAGGCACCCGCCATGATGGCGCGGAATGAGGAGAATATGTCCATCGTGGAATCTGCGAGTCCCCAAATCATGACATTGGTCATCGCGAAGTAAATTATCAAGACTAGAGTGGTGGTCCACATCTTCTGTCCGAATCGAACATGGCCGTCCGGTTTGGTGATGGTTGGGTAGACATCGACAAGTCGCTTTAGTGCGAACAGGCGGCTGCTCTCCTCACCGGTATAGGCGAGACAGGCGAGTGAGAACGCTGTACCCAGACCCATTAGGCCGACGCCGACAAATAGGTATCCGACGAGGCTATCGTCTTGCAAGCACCAGTAGAAGAAGCCACCCATGATGGCCAGCCAGCCGAGGAACTTGGCGGTCGAACCAAAGAACTTGATTGACTTGATTCCCTCCGGAAGGTCTCGCTGAACACACCACATCACATAGGCGACATAGCCGACTGCGACAGCAATCAGTTGTGCGGAGAAGACCATCGCATCGCGGTCTGTACCGGTTAGTGCGTCCCACTGCCAGTAAAAGAGAGAGCCGAAATAAATGAGAGATATTGCTGCAATACCGAATGCTGATGGCTTGCGTACCATATCTTGCAGCCCCCGTCATCATCCTCTTCAGGCTTGCTACCGTTAGGCGGGCTCACTCCTCTTCCCACTCTTCGTCGTCACCCTCGGAAAGGGTTACTGAACCACCTGCAGCCTCGACTTTCTGGACTGCCTTGGCACTAGCGTGCGCCACTGTTACCGTAATTGCGGTGGTGAGTTGGCCTGAACCCAGCAACTTGTCGATGCCGAACTTTTCAAGGTCGATGTTGTCAGCTCCTTCGGCGAGGTCAGTCAGTTGGCTGACATTCGCAGTTACATGCACATTTCGGAGAGAAGGGTGTCGGTTGAAGCCGTGCATCCCCCAGTGACCTGGCATGTACTTGATGCGGGTCATGACCTTGTGCTTGTTCAGGCCGGCGTTTCCTCGGCCGCCGCGCTTTCCAGCGCCTCGGCCCGCCTTCTTGCCGCGGCCGTGATAGCGGCTTTTTCCGCCTCGGAATTTGTTTGTTCTGGATACCATTTTCTCAACCTCCTCAAATCATTCGTGGAACGAGTTCTAGAATCGCATCTCCGCGAAATCCGAGGGCGCCGCCGACTGTGAAGTGGCGCTTGATGCCACCCCACCCTTTGGCGCCTCGTGGCGGGTGTAGTCGGAAGACCTTCTTCAACGAGGCCATGTCCTTCATGGTCGCATCGCCGGAAGCGAGTGCTGCTGCAAACGCATCGATGTTCTTGTAGTCGGTTTCTGCCTTGACATCAGCGTCAGTGACCGGAGCACCGCCAACCAGTTGGCCACGCTCGCGGAGGAGAGTTGCCGCAGTCTCTGCGTCAACTTCTCCCCAGGTGACGTAATCCTTCGTCTTCTGAAGCATTCCAGCGTAGGTATCCCTCTCTGGAACGATGACTGCGTGGTTGACACGGGTCAAGTTGAGGTAGCCCATGGTCTCTCGAATGGAGTGCTCGACGGTTCGGTCTGAGCGAATTCGGATAACTAGCCAACTCATGAGTGAACCCCCCCTGATGTCATGTAGAGGCGCTTCTTCTGTTCCTCGCTCACCTTTGACTTGTTGAGCATCTCCAAGGCGTTGAAAGTCGCCTTTGCGAAGTTGATCGTGGTACGGGTCTGACCACCAGTGCGTGAGTAGATGTCAGTAATCCCTGCGAGACGAAGTACGATTCGACCCTTCTCACCGATGACGAGTCCCTTTCCTGCTGGAGCCGGCATGAGTGTGACTCGAGTTGAAGCGGCTCGGCCCTTCACCTTGAATGGAATACTGGTCCCTGCACCGCCACCGGACTCCCAAGAGCCGTTGCCGCGCATAACTGGTATGATGCTCAGCTTGGCAGTGTCAATCGCCTTGCGAATCGTCGCAGCGACCTCCTTACCCTTGCAGATTGCAAGTCCGACATAGCCGTCCTCGTTGCCCACCGCAGCCATAACGTTGAATCTGACACGGCGACCACTGTCGGTCATCCGCTGAATCATGTTGACGTTTACCACCTCATCCTCGAGGCCCGGTAGAAGAGCATCGACGATTTCGACCTCTCGAATTGGAAGACCGGTGTCGAAGGCCTGCTCGATGGTCAGAATCTGACCGTTGCGAACCATTCGACCGAGGTGGGTTCGTGGAGTCCACTGGCGCAGAGCCGCCATCGGATCGTGTTGGCCGCGGCGTCGGCGGTGTGCCCCTTCTGCAGGCTCTGGTTGTGGATTGTGCGCAAGACGAAGTCCTGGCGCTATTTCCTCTGGGAGATCAACTACCTCGTCTGGATTCTGCTCGTCACTCATACTTCTCATGCCCCCTCGATTGCCTTACGGGTCTTTTCGACCGCCTTCTCGACCTTGGCGTCGATGTGGGCGCCATTGATTCGGCCGTCGTCAGGTAGGATGCTATCGCCGTGTGGAATCTCAAGTCCGCCATCGACCATTCCCTTCAGAGCGGCGAAGACACGGCTCCCCTTGGTGGATGAAGCAAGACCGATGTCGAGTACCGCGCTGCTGTGACCTGCGGACTTGGCCTGCTTGGCCAAAGCGAGTCCGGCGAGGTAGCAGGCAGGGACGGACTTTCGTGAAGCGCCCTTTGGCCACTTGTAGTTGGAGACGAGTCCTGAGCCGTTGGATGAGGCGAAGATGATGTCACCGTCTGCCTCGTATCCGACGAGTTGACAGACGATTTGCGTGTTGCTGATTCGAACGACTGCGCGAGGCTCGCCGGAGCGGAGCAGCTTGAGTCGCCGACGGTAGTCTGTCAAACCATGTTCTCGTCGGCGGTATCGCATTCTCTGTCGCTTTCCGTAAGCCATCATTCGTCACCTCCGAGTTTGATTCCATCAATTTCCATGTTCGCCTTCAAGTGGGCGACACTGCGGTAGGAATTTCCCTTCGACTTGCGGTAGTAGTAGCGGTATTCGTTCGGCTTGAGCGTGCCATCGGTACGCATCTCCTTGAGAACCCGGCGCTGAGCGCGCAGAGTACGCATCCAGCGGTTCTTGCGGGGGTCACGAGCGTTTGCGGTTCCTGAGCGCTTTCCTTGCCCCTTGCGGCGACCCTTCGCCTTCTGTTTAGCGTTCTTGTTTGCTCGGTAGCGGCTGGTGCCCTGAATTGGCTTGGCCTTGATGTAGCCCATCTCAATTAGGTCACGAATGTCGTTCTTCTGAACTGCACCACTCACCTGTTCGAGGTAGTTGTCGTTGATCCAAACTCGGTTGAGACCAACCTCTTCGCCCAACTGGACGGAGAGAATCTCGGCTGCTAGGCGCTTCTGATTACTCAACTGCATCAAATATTCCTCCTTCGGTTGAGGACTCGAATCCCCAATTCATCAGCCTTCTCGTGAATGGCGATTCGCTTCCGCTTGCCGACTGTCTTGCCGATTCGTGCGGCCTCAGTCTTCGGGTCGATGATCTCAAGGTCGTCTGGTCGGTGAACCATTACCTCCGAGAATCCGGAGGGGTGGAGACCACGAGCCTCGGTGACCTTTCCAAAGCCGATTCGCACCATTGGAGAACGGTATTTTCGGTTGAGGCGTTGTGAGGACTGGTATCCCTTCGGCTTTCGCCATCCGGTCTTGGATAGTCGCTTATAGCGGTACCACTCTTGGCGGCGGAACTTTGGCTGCTTCTTGTACTGGGCCTTGCGTGCCACGAGCGCCTCTTTGGTCGCATCATCGAGTTCTGGCTTCTGACGGGCGACATGAATCATCACCTCGTCGTCCCATTCCTCTTCGTCGTCAAAGTCGTCGTCATCAAAGTCGTCGTCTGCGTCTGCCTCGTCGGAGGAATCTTCAGCGACCTCAGCAACCTCCTTCTCGGCCGCAGGAGCATCAGCTCCAGCGTCGTCAAGTCGGGCAACCAGGTCTGCCTTCTTGCCAGAGAGTGGCAAACCAGCCTCTCTCAGGATATCCTTGAGTTCAGCAACGGTTAGATCGTCGTATTCTCCCATCTTTCATTCCCTCCTCATTTCTTGCCCTTCTGGGTGATGTAAATTCCATCTTGGAATACTCTGCGGTCTCTCCGGCGAATCCGGCAGGCCCGCTCGATGATTGCAGCTGTCTGGCCGACCTTTTCACGATCTGCTCCAGTAACGATGACGTCAACCTTGTTCTCGACTCTCACCTGAACATCACTTGGCGTCCATTTGAGGTTGGCCTTGCGTGGCACCTTCTCACCGAACAGATTGTTGATTTGGAAGATGTTTCCGTTGACAGAGAGCGCCATGGGGAAGTGACTGTAGACTGCTTTTAGTCGGTACTCGAAGCCGTCGGTGACACCTGTCACCATGTTGGTCAGGTGGGCGCGCCATGTGCCTGCGATTGCCTTCTCCTTGCGGCGGGGCAGTTCGCACTGGACGATGATGTTTCCATCGACCTGCGAGAGGTTGACCTTGTAGTGGCTAAAGTCGCGGGAGATTGACTCACTTTCGCCGGTGATTGTGACGAGATTGTCGTCGAATGATACGCTGACGCCCTCAGGTATCGAGATTACATGTCGGATTTGATCGAGTTTCACCATTTCATCACCTCAGAACACAAACGCCAACAAACGCCCACCAATGCGGGCCTCCTTCGCTTCGTAATGGTGCATGACACCTTGATTTGTAGTGACGAGAAGCATCCCAAAGTCCTGCGCGGGCAGGTAGCGGGACTCCCACTTCTCAAAGTCGGCGCGCTTTACTGAATAGCGGGGCTTGATGACGCCGCACCGGTTGATTGCACCAACCAGCTCGACTCGGTAGCCACCACCGCGGCCATCCTCATTCTTCTCAAACTCGCCGATGTAGCCCATGCTCTGCATGATGGACAACATGCGGCCGAGCAACTTGCTTGCGGGAGCGACGCTGACCTCGTAGTGGCCAGCCATTTCTGCGTTGTAGATGCTCGTGAAAGCATCGTTCAATGGATCGAATTGCATCTCTTCACACCTCCTCAACTGTACTTCTTGAACCCGATTTCCGGAGCGATGTCACGGAAGCACTGACGGCAGAGCCTCAACCCATGCCGGCGCACCATTCCTCGCTTGCGACCGCACCTGCGGCAGCCAGATTCGCGACCGATTCGAATTCCTTCCTCTTTCGCCATCTTCACTCCTCCACTATTGTAAGGCCAAATTTGCCTTTGAACCAAGCCTTCGCTTCATCTTGCGTCACCCGGTGACCAGTGCCGACCTTCCTGTTGTAACGGCGACGACGGCTGACCCTGTGACCGGGTCGCTCGAGAACTACGTTGATGTCCATCCCGAAGATTCCGATGTCCGGATCGTACTTCATCTCGGGAAAGTCAGTGTAGTCAGCAATCCCGAAGGAGAGGTTTCCAGAGGCATCGAAGTTGTATGAGGGTAGCGTGTTCTCACGAACCCACAGAGCATCCTTGAGGAACTTCTCAACGACCGCACTGTCACGCACTGTCACCTTGCAGCCGATTGGCGCACCCTCCCGCAACTTCAGGTCCCGGTTCGTCGTCTTGGAAAGAGTTCGGACTGGAGTTCCGCCGGTAAGCAATTCAAGCACTCGTTCCGCGAGTTGTAGTCGGGAACCACCTTCGCCAACACCGATGTTGACCGTCACCTTGGTGATTCGAGGTTCAAGCATCACTGAACTCATGCACTCACCTCGATTCCTGGTAGCGGAGCGTCACCGACGACGAACACATTGCGCTCGACGGTGCCGAACTCCTCGAAAGAGACCTCGTTCTGCATGGTCGACTTCTTCTCGATTCTCTCGTTGACTTTGGAGAGAGTACCGACGTGTGCTCCACCGATGAGGTAGGCAGTTGCGCCAGACTCAAAGGCGATGTGTCCTTCAATCTCTTGGTCTGGAAGATTGATTCGGAGGCTGTCACCGGTCTTGTAGGCGTTGGCGTCATCGAGTAGGATGTTGCGCCCGTCGTGTAGGTTGTACTGGGTGACGCCGCCGGCAACGGTGGTCTTGCCGTCGATTCGGCAGACCTTGGATGCTGCTTCCTTGGCGTTGATTGAGGGATAGCGGAGCTTGCCGTTTGCATCGATGATGCAGCGGAAGTGGTCTTCGCCCACTGTGAGGACATCCATCAGTCCGACCCCGCTCAGGTGGTCAGTTTCGACCCGTCCATCTACGAGGTTTGCCTTGGTGCGGAGCATTCTCTTCACCTCC
>CAZPJQ010000077.1:0-462 GCA_964586945.1 uncultured Candidatus Poseidoniales archaeon | reverse complement strand
CCCAGCACATCTCGGAGGATGAGCGTTAGTGGCATGCATAGTTCGATTGGGTGACCGCACGGACTAGGCTTGGTAATCCAGACGGTGATCTTGCGCGGCAGGGCCCAACTTCGGGGCATTGCTAGTCGCTTCTTGTGGCTTGCACTCATTACTCATTGCCTCCTTCTCTGCTCTCCAGTTTCTTGATTCTGATTGGGTCACCATCGTTCACCTTGACAACGACGAGATTTGAAGCGTGAACTGCGATTCCCTCTTCCTTGCCGTCAGCCTTCGGTTGGCTGACACCCTCGACGAAGACCCTGCCCTTCTTGCCGTCAACTCCGATAACCTGCCCTTCAGCTCCGGACTTGCCGCGAGCTGCACCAAGTCGCTTGCCGCCCTCTGCCTTGTCGGAACCGGGGTTGCCCCAGTCGGCACGGTGGGCCTCAACTCGATCTCCGACGCGACCGGTGACAGTGCGTA
>CAZPJQ010000076.1:6550-8662 GCA_964586945.1 uncultured Candidatus Poseidoniales archaeon | reverse complement strand
GGAGACCGGCCACAATGTGAAGGAAGGATTGGCAGACCGGATGGTCAAACACCTGCCAGAATCAACTGTGCGCAGGCTTGGTATTTTCTCCCATGGAGAGGAGATGGTCTCTGTGCACCGAGATGAGCCGATTTTCGATGGAGCGTTCTCCAACCGCTGTTACCAGGAGGCCGTCAAGACCGCCTTCCTAGACTTTCAGCGGCGAGCCGAGAAGCAAGGGCGCTCCAATTCGAAAAGTGATGCCATCCTCACGGAACAGTGGGTTCGCATCATCATGCATCTACCATACGCCTTCCAGGGGAAGAGAATGTTCCCCGATGTCTTCCGGCACGACCGAAGGGAGGAGCCAATCTGGGATGAGTTGGTTGCAGAGATCGGCCCCGAGCCACGGTATGTTGATTTTGAGGATACTCCAGAGGGTGAAATCGAGTACGACAGGGCGCAAGACACCTTCCGTAGAGCCATCTCAAAAACTGCGGCATACCAAGAATTCCACGCCGCGAGCATCGAGAAGGGACAACGTGCATCGAGTCTCATCGGTAACCAGTACACCGGTTCCATCTTCCTCGCGATGATGTCAACCTTTGAGTCGGACTACGAAGACAATTCCACCCTTGAAGGCAAGTACTTCGGAATGTGTGGCTACGGCTCAGGTGCGAAGGCGAAGGTGTTCGAGGGGCAGGTCTCGGCGAAGTGGCGGGAAGTCGTCTCTAGCTGGAACTTGTTTGAGCGGTTGGCCGGCCGACAGGCGATTGACAAGATGACATACGAATCGCTGCACAAAGGTACCCTTGAAGAGAGCGTCCTAGAACCGTCGGGCGAATTTGCACTTGTTGAAATCGGCTCAGAGGGTGTCCTAGAAGGGGCTCGAACCTACACTTGGATGAGATGAACGAGCGAAAATCGACTCCGCGTCGAAGTGGGCAACTCAGCGTCGCGCTGAGGCGACTCAGAACTCGCTGAGCAGTTCGAGATACTCGTCGGGCTCCAGCAGGTCATCCGGATCGAGGTCGTGGGGTCGGATGTTCAACAACCAACCATCGCCGTAGGGGTCCTCGTTCACCAGTTCCGGGCTGTCCTCAACCTCGCCGTTCAACTCGATGACGTGGCAGGGGAATGGAGTCTCGATGACCCAGCGCTCTTGAGTAGTCCTCAAGGTAACCAATGCATCACCGATGTGTAGTTCCTGACCGGTCACTCCGGCCTCCTTCGCTCCAGTCCCGAGTTGCTCTTTGCCCTCCTCCGGCGCAATTTGGAACTCCTCAATCTCAGTTGGTTGGGGGAGAATCACCCGGATTAGGTCTCCGAGGTCAGCCTGAAGGTAATCAGTGATTCCGACTTTGTAGAGGTCGCCGGTTTCCTCATCAGACTCTAGATGCTGAAACCACATGTGGCTCTTGAAGTACTTTCTACCCTCAATTATTTTGAATTCGATTACCTCCTCGTCATCCATTTTCATTCCCCGTTGGCGGCGCCCACTTTGGCGTCATATTTAACGATTTGAGAAATGGCCATAGTTTTGCGTCGTCGGAGACTGGGAGCGACCCTTCATGAAGCGAGGGCGATTAGAAGGGGGCGGGGAGCAAACATGGACTTCGGGGAGAGCGAGGAGCAGAGCGCCATCCGAGAGATGGTCAGGGGGTTCGCGGAGTCGGTTTTACCACCCACGATAGAGCATCGTGACAAGAACCAGATTGCGCCAATCGAAGAGTGGAAGAAATTCTGCGACGAGACCGGACTTCAAGGAATCACAATCGCTGAGGAGTATGGGGGATTCCCTGTGGATGATATCTCAGAAGCGATCATCATTGAGGAACTGGCGCGCGTCGACGCCTCGTTTTCAGTCTTCTACGCGGTTCATGTCGGCTTGTGCAGCAAGACCATCACACTCCACGGCACAGATGAGCAGAAGCAGAAGTATCTCACTCAGTTGGCCGATGACAAGGTGGGTGCGTACTCACTTTCCGAGGCAGGAGCTGGCACGGATGCGGGGGCACTCTCATGCAAGGCGGAACTATCCGAAGATGGCTCACACTACATTCTGAATGGGCTCAAGATGTGGGTCACGAACGGTGCCAGTGCTGACTTCTATGTCCTCTTCGCCAAAGTGGT
>CAZPJQ010000076.1:0-6540 GCA_964586945.1 uncultured Candidatus Poseidoniales archaeon | reverse complement strand
CCCAGACTATGGCGTGAAGAAACACGGTGGAACGACGGCATTCATCGTCGAGAAGGCGTTTGAAGGCTTCTCGGTTGGGAAGAAAGAGGACAAACTCGGGATTCGCAGCAGCGACACGACCACCCTCATCCTCGAAAACTGCGTGGTACCCGCTGAGAATGTCCTAGGCGAGGTCGGCAAGGGATTCTCGATTGCCATGAACGCGCTCGACAACAGTCGGATTGGCATTGCGGCACAGGCGCTGGGAATTTCACAAGGCGCATTCGAGGCATCGGTGAAGTACTCACATGAGCGAGAAACCTTCGGTAAACCACTCGCCACCCACCAGATGATTACCTCCTATCTATCCGAGATGGCAACTCGCATAGACGCCTCCCGTCTTCTTGTCTATAGGGCTGCAGATGCAAAGCGACTGCATTACGAGGAGGACGCTCCGCGGCATACTGTCGAGGCGAGCATGGCGAAGTTGTTTGCCGGCGACACAGCGATGTGGGTCGCCGAGAGAGCGGTCCAGATTCACGGAGGCTACGGATATGTTACTGAATTCCCGGTCGAGCGCTTCTTCCGAGATGCCAAGATTACCCAAATCTACGAAGGAACCCAGGAAGTTCAGCGGCTGGTAATTGCTAGAAATCTGAAATGAATGGCTTTGGTCTATTCATCTGCCGGGGTGTCGGCCGGTGGCCACTGTAGTCGGGGCCAAGATTCCGGTTCGCCATCCTGCCAAGACAACTGAGCCAATCGCTCGGCGACCTCCGAGAGAGTTGCGAGGTCATTCTCCACCTGAAGGTGATGTAGCCACGCCTTCAACCGGCCAAGCCGAATTCCAGGACTCAATCCGGTCTGCTCTACTATCCAATTCCCATCGGCCAATGGGGAGTTGCCCGCTCGGTTGACTGCAAGCGCATCTAGTGCAGTGCTCACCGCTGCTTCCGATGGCTCATCCAAGGCACTCTCGCAGGCGAGTTGCAACTGCAGCCTAGCGCCGAGCGCAGCGCGGTAGAGACGCAACTCGCCCGGTTCAGCAGGATTAGGAAGTTGACCGAGTCGGCTGAGTAAATCCTCGACTCCGACGATGACCTTCTTGGGCGCCTTGAGGGCGATGAGGTCGTCCCGAGCCGATGCGGGATGGAATAGGATGGCGAGGCGAGCTTCGACTGGATTCTCCACTCCAGACAACTCACTCTGTGGTCTCAACTCCATGTTCCCACTCGGAAGTAGCCGCTCGAGAACACCATCGACAGCGAGTCGAGAGAGAATGTCTGCAGCGTGTTCCCCTTCGAGTATCCGAGTGAACTCCTGCCATATTCGCTCGACGCTGACATTCTGCAACATCGTTTGGCTTTCGATGAGCGCCGCGGACAACTCCTCGTCAGGTTGCCACAGACCAGCCTCGGATTGGTCCATGAAACGGTAGACTCGCATGATTCGCAATCCATCTTCGGCCAGCCGTACCTTGGCCTCCCCAACCGCACGGAGTACGCCCTTACCAAGGTCCAGACGCCCCTCAAATGGATCGTGCAGGAGGCATCTGGCAAGGTCGATTGCCATCGAATTGATTGTCAAGTCTCGGCGCTGCAAATCATCATTCAGAGATTTTCCAAACTTCACCGATTCCGGCCTTCGGCCGTCGAGATACTCTTGGTCGGAGCGCAGAGTCGTCATCTCAAAATGGGCGCCGCCGGGTTCTGTCCGCACCGTCACCGTACCATACTCCACCCCAGTCGGAATCGAGTCTGGAAAGAGGTCGATGACCTGGTCCGGTTCCATTGTACTCGTGAGGTCGAAGTCATTGGGAATCCTACCAGAAAGACCATCACGCACGGGGCCACCAACAACCCAAACTCCGTGGCCGCTCTCCGCAACCTTCGAGACGATGGTCAACACCTCCTCGGGAAGGGCGGAAATCCAGCCTGCGAGAGATTGGGGGAGAGGCTCCGCCGGTACATCCGCGAGCAGACCAGCAGGCAACTGCGAGAGGCGAGCGAAGGACTCCATCGCCTACGCGGTGGCGGCAACTGCTTTCAAGGGCAACGGCGAGCAGGGGCCGTGGAAGTCGAGCTGGTTGCAATTGATTGGCTGAAGCCACACGAGGAAGTGAGGTGGAACAAGGTCGAGGAGTTGGCCAAACTCACTCAACGCTGGGGCTGTTACACCAAGCCTCTACTCGTCGATTCAGAAACTGGCGCAATCCTAGATGGACACCACCGACATCAAGTCGGAATTAGTCTGGGATTGAACAGATTACCTGTGATTCTCTTCGATTACCTCACCGAAGAGCGGATTACGGTCGAGGCGTGGCCAAACTCTGATGTGAACCACCTCTCCAAAGCAGATGTCATTGAAATGTCACTCTCCGGCAACCTCTACCCACCAAAGACGAGCAAGCACACGATTGAGGAGGATACTCCTCCAATCAGCGTCTCACTAGAGCGGCTCGCCGAGAAAGTCGATTGAAGCGCAGGAACAGGCAGAACCGCAAACGGTCGGCTCATGAAGTGCGGACTTCCACATCAGCGAGCAGACTGGATGCCGCCTGTGCGAGCAGATCGTGTTCTGAGGAAGATAGTTCACTGGCTGCATCGAGCAACTCTGCAGAACAATCTCGGCCGTGGGCATCCTCAAGCAGTCGCAATCGCATCATCGCAGGCATTCCATCATCAGAGACGATTTCAACGGCGAGTTTCTGCGCCCATTGGTCAACACGGCCACGGATTAGTCTAGGCAGCAAGTTTGGGGCTTCACTACTCTTCATCGAATTTACAAAGACCTTGTTGTCCACCCAATCTCTCTCGGACAGCAAATCGATGAGAATGCGGAACTCGTCCGCTGATGGGTCTATGACCGTCCTTTCCCACCGTGAGAAGTCGCCTCCCTCCCAGTCTATTGGGAGAATCAGCCGCAGGGCAGCAGTTCTCTCTGCAGTCTGTAGCGGCTTGTCTGCGAGACTTGCAACAATCTCTCTCAACTCACTAGGAACGGAAGATGATGAGAGAGCAAGTTGCTCAAGGGCTGCCACTCTAACCCTTAGGTGGGTGTCTTGAAGCGCCAATGCAAGCAGTGCTGAATTATTCGACTCGCATCTTTCAATCGCTTGTACCGCGAGTCGCCTAACCGCAGGATGGGGGTCCTTAAAGGCCAATAATATCGAATCAGGAGACAATGGTGCGATTAGTAGAATGCTACGCCACGCCTCAAGACGGACCTGGTGTTTACCATCACCGCTCAACCGTTTGAGTAGAGTTGAACTGCCTTCTACCCGCAGCGCCACCTCAGCCGCCAACCGGCGAACCTCCGCTCTCGGCATCACCGCCATTGAGTCCAACTCGACACCATGGCCGGAGCCGAGCCAGCGCCGCACAGCATTTGCCGCTCGAGCGCGGAACCACTCGCTGTCGTCATCCAAGAGAGGAATGAATGCTGGTAGTGCTGCCGCGTCGTTCAATTCGAACAACTTGCGTACCGCGATTCGACGCTGCCTGACATCCTTGTCGGAGAGGCGAGACATGTATTGACGGACCATGCGGGACAGGTGGCCCACAGGCCCGCCATCCAAAAACCTCCGCAGGGAGCAAGTGGTGACAAATCAGGGAACTAAGTCACCGTGGGGGCCGAAGTCCCGGCCTTCGTCCTGCTCAACATCCGGAGCACCGGGGTGCTGCATCTGTGTTTCGAATAGTGCCAGAAGGGTGGGCCAAAGAGGAGTGAGCCAATCCGCGGCCTCGGCCAGAAGTTGGAAAATCGGATGGTCATCTTCCAGACCCATTCCCTCAAGTTCGAAGATGAATTCCTCTTCTTCATCTTCATAGACAATCCCCACCTCTTCCTCTGCGTACAGATTCAATGGAGGTAAGGTCTCGGGCAATTCCCGTAATTCCCTAACTAGCTGGCCGAGTTGGTGAAGAACGTCATCGGCGAAAATTCCGAGTTCGCCACCAACTTCGAGTGCGTCCTCAAACAGTTCTGCCAACTGTTCTGGGCCTGCTGGTTCGTGCTCCGTCTCGCAAATATCGACCGGGCCAAACAAGACGCCACCCAAGTCGGTGTCAACCATCTCCTGCTGTCGCTCTCTCTTCACTAACCGCTGACTAACCCTTCCTCCGAGTGGAGCGATGACAAATCCACCTTCACAGACCCTCTCCTCAAGCCATCTTGGCAAGGCTGCCAAGGAGCCGGTGACGAGAACCCGGTTGAGGGGAACAGGTAGGTTAGGGGGAGCCCTTTCCAGAGAGCGCATCTTGCGGACGGTGAAACGGCTTTTCAGGTTCTGTGCCTTCAGTTTCCTGCGCACATGTTCGACCACCTGTTTGTTTGGGTCGACGACTGTCACTCCTCCTTCAGGACCGACGATATGAGACACGAGCGCGGCTAGGTAGCCCCCCTTCGCCCCTAGGATGAGGACTTCCTGCCCCTCTGAGAGTTCCAAATGGTGGAGAAGAGTCACCACCATGTGAGGCGCGGAGATGGTTTTGACGCCGCCACGCTCCGTCTCTGTGAAGACAATCGGGCGGTCATGCCAGAATGGTAGCGGGTCGTAATCTGTGAATTTCCGGATGTCGACTCTCAGCATCGCTTCGCGGATGGAATCTGTTAGAGGTAAGCCCGCCTTTCGCAGACGCCCAAGCAACTCCGCCATCTCGGCCATGGTGGGTCCAGAGCCGCTGACAGACAAAAGGCTGAGGGTTCGCACTTTTGATATCATGACGCTTTGTGGGGTAGACACTGGGTCCGTGGTCTAGCGGTTATGACGTCGCCCTTACAAGGCGAATATCGCAGGTTCAATTCCTGCCGGACCCACCTCCGAAAGCGCTCGATTACCTTGTGAGGTGAAGTCAGAAATGGTCGAAAACTTCAGAGTGACAATCAAGCCTTAGAGCTCTGGAATTGTGTTTATCGCAGATGTCGAATTCCAGCGGCCTCTACGCAGCGGTCGAAATCGAATGCGAATCGTCAAAAGCGGTCGCTCCGCGGGTCGACTTGTGCCACAGGACACCTCAGTACACGCTGCCAGGCTCGCCCGACGCCTCAAGCGGAACAGCATGACGGTATCAACGGCGGAGTCCTGTACCGGAGGACTGCTCGCCTCTTCACTGACCGACATACAGGGCGCCAGCATCTGGTTCAAGCAGGGCTGGATCACCTACTCAAACGAGTCGAAAGTGGACCAATTAGGCGTTGGAAATGAGTTGTTCGAGGAGAACCAAGGCTACGCAGGCGCAGTGAGTGCGGATGTCGCCAAGGCGATGGCCGAAGGGGCAGCACGTATCTCATCCAGCGACATCGCAATCTCGGTGACCGGAATCGCTGGTCCAACGGGCGGGACCGAAACCAAAGAGGTCGGCTTGGTGTGGGTCGGCGTGAAAATCGGAGACGCCATCGATGCGAAATCAGCATCATTCGGACAGGGAGACCGGAGCAGCAACAAGGAGGCATTCGCCAACTTCGCACTGCGTACTGCCTTGGAAGTCTGGGACGAACATTTCGAAGAGCCGGAGCCTACCCCCGAAATTTCCGAGGAAAGCGAACTTGAGGAAGGAGAGCAGCCCGAGCTGGGAGATGCACTCCGCACTGTCGACGGCGACGATGCCAACTGGGATCGAGAGGTCGAGTGGGTAGATGGTGCACCGCCTCCGGTCGAATCTGATGAGAACAAGGATGCTGACATTCTTGACTCGGATATCAAATGGGGCGAAGAGTAAGTTAGCCCCGGCCTGCGGCGAGTTTGAGCGTAATTGCTTTGAGCGGCCGTCTGCCGCTACAGAAGGTATGGCCGAAGCACGCTGGCGCGATATCTCTTCTCGCCTCACCCGGATCGGGCTTTTCCCCGTCAAAGGTGTTCAGGCCAGCCTCTTGGCGGAGAAAGACCCAGATGGGCTAATCGACAAGGCGCAGGAATTCGGTTATACTGGAGTTTTGACCGAAGAACTCCTCGTTGAATTAAAACTTCGAACTGAGGTTGTACCAGTCGAGGAACCTGCTCAAGTTGAGAAAACTGCAGAGGAAGTTGGCAGGGTGATTGCGCCAATTTCGCCGGCTGAACCAACCCCGGCGGATCGACCGCATGGGCTGGCGCACTTCTCACTCGACGGGTTCCCGATGCTGGCAACCGATGTCGATACCGAGTTGGAGATTCACTTTGAAATCACGGGGAAAAGCACCACTGAGGGGAAAATGAAGGACTTTCTAGCCTGTTACAACGACCGACTTGAGAGAATCAAGAGAATCATTGTTCAGACCGGACGGTTGCCAAATCGAGTCATCAGCGTCAACCAGTTGATTCGTGACAGGAGCCGCTTCTCATCATCCTCAAACAGCGCCACAGTAATCGGTCTTGTCAACAATGTTCGGCACAAGGGAGACAATCTCTACTTCAACATCGAAGATGAAACCGGCGATTTCTTCTGCCTCCTCTCACCGGCGCGCGATAGCGACGGAGCGGCGGTCGCGAGACGGCGAAACCGAGTGGTCACGGGGGGCCTGATGAACGACGATGTGGTAGGCGTCACAGGATATGTCTCACCCCAACGTAGTGACATGTTC
>CAZPJQ010000075.1:7102-8665 GCA_964586945.1 uncultured Candidatus Poseidoniales archaeon | reverse complement strand
GTGGCGAGAGCGCTTCAAGGAGGGCGGCATGATTGCGCTCGGAGCGTTGGCCATCACGCTCTCGCTGACCGTTTGGCTGGCGATTCAGTTCTTCACCAAGGGAGGAACCTGTTCGGATGAGGTGATTCTCGCCAAGGAGGCTTGTGAGGCGGGTGGAGCGGAGTGGATTCCCGCTCTCTTTGCAGGATTTGGGAACTGGTTCTCGTTCGATGTGATTCGGATGCAGGATGGCGGCAGTTGGGCGCTAGAAAGCGACGCCTTCGGAATCGGCATGTGGATTGACAATGTCTCGCTGACACTACTCTTCGTCGCAGCTTTCCTCTGCTTCCTCATCTGCTGGTTCAGCCTCGGTTACATGAACACAGACCCAATCAACAAAGACCGAAACCACCGCTTCTACGCCGAGTTCGTCCTCTTCAGTGCCGGTATGTTGGGCATGGTGCTCGCCGACTCCTTCCTCTGGCTGTTCATCTTCTGGGAGATAATGGGGCTCTGCTCCTACCTGCTCATCGGCTTCTACTACGAGCGTCCGAGCGCCGCGTATGCGGCCAAGAAGGCGTTCCTCACCACTAGAGTCGGCGATGTCTTCCTGCTCATCGGCCTGCTGATGCTCTACGATATCTACGGGTCACTCGACTTTGCGGTCATCTTCGATGACCCGTCTACAGGAGTCGGTGGTGCAATCGTCAGTACAGGAGCGCTGAAGAGTGCGATGCTCATGCTCTTCATCGGTGCTGTTGGAAAGAGCGCTCAGTTCCCGCTCCATGTCTGGCTGCCTGACGCGATGGAGGGGCCGACACCGGTCTCCGCCCTCATCCACGCGGCGACGATGGTCAACGCCGGGCTCTACCTCGTGGCACGGATGGTGCCCTTCTTCGACATCGGACATGGTGGTGTCGAGGGGATGGGGGACATCGGGATTCTCATCGCTTGGATAGGAGGAATCACCGCTTTCATGGCGGCGCTCATCGCCTTTGTCCAGAATGACATCAAGAAGGTCCTGGCATACTCGACGATGAGCCAACTCGCCTACATCTTCACAGGTCTAGGAGTCTCGCTGTGGCTGTTCAACCACGGTCATCACCACGCTGCGGCGCTTGCCTTTGGCGCTGCTCTGTTCCATCTGTTCAACCACGCGATGGCGAAAGGGATGCTCTTCATGGCTTCTGGTTCGGTGATTCACGAGATGCACCACGCCCACCACGAGGTCCACCATGGTGACGCGGACGGCCACGACGACTTCGACGCACAGGACATGCGAAACATGGGTGGTTTGGCCTCCAAACTGCCGATCACCTCCACTGCGATGGCGATTGGCTGCGCCTCCATCATCGGACTGCCGCTGATTGGTGGGTTCTGGTCGAAGGAGGGAATCGTCGCTGAGACTTGGGCTGCAACCGCTCTGCATGGGGAGACTTGGTTGCTGTTCCCCGCCTTCCTGATTCTGCTGACAGCCGGTATGACCGGCTTCTACATGACTCGCATGTGGTTGATGACCTTCGCTGGCAAACCCAAGACCGAGTATGCTGCGAACGCCCATGAGCAGACGCCCTGGATTCCGAC
>CAZPJQ010000075.1:0-7092 GCA_964586945.1 uncultured Candidatus Poseidoniales archaeon | reverse complement strand
GACTCCACTCGTCCCGCTGAGCACCATTTGTCTAGTCGGCGGAATCGCGCTCGCATGGCTCGGTGCGACCCATTGGCTTGGTGACGGTGAGGCACTTGGGCACGCCATCCACGCTGACGGTTACGCCGCCTCCCTGCTCAACACGATATCTCACGCCTTCCTGCCGGACGACTTCTTCATCCTGCTCGTCACTTGGACCGCCATCGCCATTTCGTTGGTTGTCGGCCCGGCGGCGGCGATGAAGATTCACGGCGGCCGACTTGCAAAAGGTGAGAGCGCCCCACGGCTCATCGCATGGATTCTCCCGCTTTCAACCAAGTTTGGCAAGGCAGATGTCACCGAGTTGGCAGAGTCTGGCTTCGCCGACGCCCTGCACCGTCGCCTCTTCTTCGACGAGTGGTACGATGCACTGGTCGCCAAGACGATGATTCCAATCTCAGCAGCAATGGCTTGGTTCGACAAGCGAGTAATCGACGGGGCCATCAAGGGAATCGAGTGGGGCAGCATCCGCATCAGCATGAATCTCCGCAAGGTGACCACGGGTTCCGCCTCCGACTACATCTTGATGGCTGTCGTCGGCGGAATCAGCATTCTGATTCTGCTCTGGGGGGTGATTTGAGTGGATCTCACAATCCTCGGCAACCCACTGACCTTGCTCGCCCTCTCACCATTCGTAGCCGGTGGCGCTCTGATGCTCGTAGCGTGGGCCACGCCCCCCTCGCAGCGAAAGGAGGTCCACAAGTTCCTCCGCCTGCTGACCTTCGGATTCTCCCTGATGCTGTTCGCCTTCACCACGCTGATGTTCCTCGAATCCTACAGCGGTATCTCTTGGACGGCCATCGGCTTGAACGACTATGTCTACGACAACTGCCAGGACACTGAGCTCCTCAAGCAGGGGGCGTGTTCGCTTGTGGGAGGCTTCGGGGTATCGTGGCATGTGGGGGTGGACGGACTCTCCTTCCCGATGGTCTGGTTGACCACACTTCTCGTGCCGGTCTCGATGTTGGTGGAGTGGAATGCGAAGAAGGGCGCATACTTCCACGGCCTTCTCCTCGTCATGGAGGGCGCGCTGATTGGCGTCTTCGTCTCTCTCGACCTCTTCGTCTTCTACATCTTCTGGGAACTCACACTCATCCCGATGTTCTTCCTCATTCTGCTTTGGGGCGGGGCAGACCGAAGATATGCGGCTCAGAAGTTCTTCATCTACACCTTCACGGCGAGCGTCATAATGCTGCTCGGAATCCTCGTGATGTACTACTTCACCTACACTCCGTACTGGGAGGGTAACCTCACCGGGCGCTCCTTCGACGTCACCGTGATGACCAACAACATGCTGACCAGTTCAGCACCCTTCCTGGGTGGTTTCGGGATGCAGAAGGCGGTTTTCCTGCTGCTTCTGCTCGGCTTTGCTGCGAAGATGCCCTCCGTGCCGGTGCACACCTGGCTTCCTGATGCGCACGTGGAGGCGCCGACTGCCGGCTCGATGCTGTTGGCTGGAGTTATGCTGAAGATGGGCGCCTACGGCTTCATTCGGATTGCAGTCACCATTCTGCCTGAGGCGACGGTCCACTTCCAGTGGCTTTTGATACTGCTCGGGATGGTGAGCCTCGTCTATGGCTCATTGGTCTGCCTCGGCCAGACCAACCTGAAGCGAATGGTGGCCTATTCCTCGATTTCGCACATGGGACTGATTTTCCTCGGGGTTGCCACGATGCAGCCAATCGGAATCGCAGGGGCCATCTTCATGATGCTCGCACACGGCATCATCTCGCCTCACCTGTTCGCAGTCGCTGGAGCCTTCAAGCATCACTACCACACGCTGGAGATCGGTTCGATGCGTGGCATCGCCAAGTTCTCGCCTTGGCTCGGAGGTCACATGATGACCGCTATGATGGGCAGCCTTGGGTTGCCACTGCTCGCCGGTTTCGTCGCTGAGTTGGCAATAATGGTCGCCTTCTATCTCGCCTTCGGCTGGTGGGTGATTCTGCCCGCACTCACCTTGATAGTGACCGCCGCTTACTACCTGTGGAGTATCCAGAGGACCATCTTCGAGGGTGGTGACGAGGGTGAGTTGCCCGAGAGTCTTGGGGATAAGGCGCCCTCCGACATCACCTGGCATGAGAACTCCGGGATGTTCATCCTCGCCGCAATGTCGGCGCTAATCGGAATCATGCCATTCCTCTTCTTCGACATGATGTCGGGTTATGCGGACGGCTTCTTCGGTGAGGCGGCACATTCAATTCTTGAAATTCTGAATTCACTGGAGGTGAGGCCGTGAGCGCCTTGACACTGCTCGCTGACCCTGACACGGCAAGGGTGCTGCTGCCCGAGTTCACGCTCGTCGTCGGTATCGTGCTGATGATTTTGGTGCCGAACATCGGCAATGGCACCTTCCGCCTGCCTATTCCGAACACCAACATCCGCATTCCCTACCTACTCGGGGGAGAGCGCTTCCCTCTAACCTCGAGCCCACGGGTGCCGGGAATCATCGGCGTCGTCACGCTGCTGTTCTCCATCTCGCTCGCTCTCTGGTCACAGGCGTCCACACCTCTCACCGACTACAATGTCTGGTGCATCACCACGAGGGGAGAGGCCTACAGTTCCTGTCTTGGAATGACTGAGAGCACACTCCTGAGGGTGGACGGCTTCAGCCGTCTGTTGGAGGTCCTCTTCTATGGCTCCCTCATGTTGACCGGAGTTGCGACCTGGAGCAGACTCCCCGCGACCCCTCGTAACCTGATTCACTCACAGAAGCTTGCGGGCCCTCATGAGGATGAGAGAATCCAGCAACTCCTGGACAACCGACGGCAGGTCGACTTCCACCTGCTCCTTCTGATGGTCGCTCTCGGAATGTCAGTCGTGGCACTCGCCAACGACCTGTTCGTGCTGTTTGTCGGCCTTGAGTTGGCGAGCCTCGCAATCTATGTCTTGGTCTCCTTCATGAAGGAGGAGAGCACCGGTCCCGAAGCCGGCATGAAGTACTTCATCGTCGGTTCCGTATCATCTGCCATCGGCCTCTACGGCCTCTCACTACTCTACCTGTGGAACGGCAGTCTGGACATCTCCGACCTCTCAGCTAGTTGGGCTGCGATGGAGACAATCGATCCGCTGGCGCTGGTAGGTCTCGCATTCGTCCTCGTCGTCATCGGCTTCAAGGTCAGTGCCGCTCCGTTCCACCTCGCGGTACCAGACGCATACTCGGGAGCATCAGCACCGATTGCCGGTATGCTCGCCACCGCTTCCAAGGCGATGGGCTTCGTCGTCCTTCTGCGAGTACTGGTAACAATCACGATGCCCGAGTCGGGCTCGGCGTTCTGGGTCGGGACCGTTGGAATCATCGCCGCTGTAACGATGACCTGGGGCAATCTCGGTGCGCTTTCCAGCGACAATCCGAAGCGAATGCTGGCCTACTCCTCGGTTGCACACGCAGGATATCTATTGGCTGCAGTCGCCGCCCTCGGCGTCAACAGCAGCAGGGCGGGCGACCACGACATCTCACAACTTCTCGTGGCAGCGATTCTCTTCCATCTGGCCGTCTTGGTGCTCTTCAAGTTGGGCGCGTTCCTCGTCATCACCATGCTTGAGACAGAGGGTCGGGGAAGCAGGGTCGAGGACTTCCACGGGTTGGCCAAGAGAGAGCCGTTGATCGCCCTGGCGATGATTGTCTTCATGCTCTCACTTGCAGGTGTCCCACCGCTCTCCGGATTCCTCTCAAAGATGCTTCTAGTCAGCGGAGTAATCGACGCTTCAGTGCACCACACGATGTCATTCGACGATGGGCTAGTCGCCGCCGCCCGCTCTCTCCACTGGATATTCTGGCTCGCCCTGCTCGTCTTCCTGAACAGCGCACTATCCCTCTTCTACTACCTCCGGGTTGGCTGGGTGATGTTCTTTGAAGAGCCTCCTACCAAGCGCCGGATGGTCTACGCTCCCTTCCTGAGAATCGCCATCATGTGCTGCCTGCTGGGCACCTTAGCCTTCGGAATCGGACCGCTGGCAGATCATCTCATCACATTGGTGAGCAACGCTGCGACAGCATTCCTTCAGTCTTGAGTGAATCTTTCGGACACTCATTCGCCGTTGTCGGCAATCAGAATCGAGACAGCTGCCAACTTTTCCAGCGGCATGATGTGGGCTCGGGAGTAGAGTCTTTTGTCGGGGTCCTCGACATTTCTGCGAGAGTGCTTCTCATCGGCATCGCGGTCGCGCTTGACCGATTTCCATAGCGCCTTCGTGGGAGCGACATAGATTCTCTCAGAATTTGCCATCACCCACCAGTCTGCGGCCTTCCGAGCCAAACCGAATCCTGACGGGCGCCAACGGCTCTCCCTGTCCTTGCGCTGCTCCAGTTCAAGATAGTGGGCGCCGGTCTCCAGAGACAGCTCATCAAATCGAATCGCAATCTTGCTTCCGTCGGGTGCGACCATGTCCCAGCCAGCCTCCTTGTTGGCACCGCCCAGATGGGTCCACCCCATCCGCTCAGCAACCGCCTGCTCACGCTCAAGAATGGACTCACTCACGGCTCTCCCCGTCGCTGAGAGGGCGGTGGTAGATTTGAGCAGCGCGCCGCGCCACCACACCAACTCCTTGGTGACAAATCCCCCTCAAAGCCCCTCAAACCGTTTATGAGGGGTCGGCAGGTCGAGCGAAACCATGGGACGGCGCCGTGAGGAGACTGTGGACGAGGAACTGCTCGCCCGCATGGAAGAGGGCGGCGATGTCAAGATTCGGGTCAAGGTGCCCAATGAGCGGGTGAACGAGATGTTTGCCATCGCTGACCAGATTCTCGGTGGCCGTCGAATCCGCGCCATCTGCGCTGACGGTGAAAATCGGCTGGCACGAATTCCGGGCAAGATGCGACGCCGGCAGTGGGTGCGCGAAGGTGACCTCATCATTCTCCAACCGTGGGATTTCCAACCTTCAAAGGCCGATGTCAAGATGCGCTACACCAAGACTCAGGCTCTCTATCTCTCCAGAAAGGGGGTACTCCCCGAAATCGTCGACATATTCGGCATGGGTGGCGACGATTCAAGCGCAGATGCAGATGACATCTGGGCGAGCGGTGCAACAGACAACGAACCCGCCGAAGAGGCTCCCTCCACAGACGAGGCGGACGATTCTTCAGAATCTGACGACGAGTCGTGACCAACCGAGGGGATCCAATAGCTCGCAAGCGAGGCGGCAAAAGCCGGTCGGATGAGCGTGAATGGACCGACTTGATGGATGCGAAGGCTGCTGACCTCGAATCGAATCCAATCGACATCGATGGTCCACCTCCCAAATCCACTGATGTTGACGGCGACTCCCCCGAAGGGGCGTGGGAAGACCAGGAGGAGGATGTATTCGGGATGGACGAGCGGCTGGATGCTCTGGACCGGGCCGGTGAGAGCTACCACTGGATGAAGGAGCGACGGTTTGAGCGAATGTTCCGCGAAATCGAGGGTAAACTTTCTGGTGTCCTCGGAAAGGGTGGCTACGACTGGGTTGACCGGCGAGTCTTCGACCAGGTGTTTGACCAGTCTACGCTTATGGCGGTTTACAAGTTGATGAACCAAGGGCATATCGACACCTTGGATTGGCCGATTGCGCGCGGAAAGGAGGCTCATGTCTTCCATGCGACAGCACCTTCGGGCTCAGTTGCGGTGAAGATTTTCCACACCAGCAACGCGGTTTTCAAGGGGCTTCTCCAGTACATCGATGGCGACCCCCGGTTCGGTGGACTCCGACGCCGGCACCGTGAATTGGTCAATGTCTGGGTTCGGAAGGAGAACAGAAACCTGCTTCGCATGCGCAAGAACGGTGTCCGGGTGCCTGAACCACTGGCGCTTTTCCGAAATGTCCTGATAATGGACTATCTGGGTGACGAGAACGGTCCTTCGCCTCGGCTGAAGGACTTGAAGGTTGAAAATGCCGAGGAGGTCTATCAGTCGCTCCTCGAGCAGTTGAAGTTGATTTGGCAGAAGTCGCGGCTCGCTCACGCCGACTTTTCAGAATACAATGTTCTGATTCACGAAGGGGAGCCGTGGATCATCGATGCGGGTCAGGCGGTCGATGTGGCTCACCCTAGTTCGAAGGAGTTCCTAGTAAGGGATGTGACACGGCTTGTGCAGTGGGCTAAGCGCAACGGTGTGGAAGTCGAGGTTGCAGATGCGATGCTCGAGGTTCTCGAAGAGTGATTCCGAATACCTAGTCCACCCGACTATCCGGGCGCTCAGTGAGCCGTTCATTTTCTGTCTAGATAAGCAGAAGTAGAACCTCTCTGTCCGTAAACAAAGGAGAGGGAAATGATGGAGACAATCAATTTGAAGGAGAAGTTATCGAAATTTTCTGACCATTGGGCTCCAAGAATAATCGCGGAGATGAACGATTATCAGTTCAAATTGGTCAAGATGAAGGGCGATTTTGTTTGGCATAATCACGAAGATACCGATGAAGTCTTCATCGTGCTTGAAGGTAAGATGAAGATTGAGTTTGAGAACGAGACTGTAGAATTGAATGAGGGTGAGATGTATGTGGTTCCGAAAGGGATTCAGCACAAGCCTAGTGCTGAAGCAGAGTGTAAAATCATGCTCGTTGAACCTCGTGGAGTCGTCAATACAGGAAACACAGAAGGTGAATTAACGGCCTCTAATGATGTCTGGATATAGGCACCACCCTGTGCTCGGGGGCTCCGTGAGTCTCTCATTTCTGCTCATCCAAGCAGAAAACAAACCCTATATCCGATTATCTGCATCTGCAGTTCTTTGGTGAATGGCACGCTTTGCCTTTGCAGCGAAATAATTCTGGAGTCTCCAAAGATTCTCCGAATTCCTGAGCCCAAAGTTCGGAGGTTTCCTTGAACATCACGCCCATCTCATCTTGAGTTTCACTCCCGAACTCGCCAAAGAACGGGTTGTGATGCAAAAAGCGACCAAACAACCTCTGACAATCTGAAGCATAGCTTTCAGTATCCAATATATGTGTGTGCCATATCATATCTATATCGTCCGTAGGAACCAATTCTACACCTGGATATCTAATCTTCAGTGTCAAATATCTCCTGTACTGATGTACGGCTTTCAGTACATCATCTTCATTCATTTCTGGCTTGTA
>CAZPJQ010000074.1:0-8693 GCA_964586945.1 uncultured Candidatus Poseidoniales archaeon | reverse complement strand
TCGGGGCTGTCGCTCTTCAGGAGCACAACCATGTCGTCTCGTGAGGTGTTGTTGGAGTTGCCAATCCACATGTTCTCCTCGGCACCACCCGAGACATTGGAACTTCCCGACCTGAGCCATGCATCGTGCACCGTTCCTCGGCTCATGTTGAGTGTATCCCTGTACATGTCGAAGGTCGCGCTGCCGTTGGCGTTGTTGGTCACATCGTGTGCAGGTACTAGGAAATAGCCATATTGCCAAGCAGACAACTGGTCTGATTGTGTCGAGCGCATCCTCCAATTACCAACCATCCCCTCATCGAGGCTCGAACCAGACGGAACCGTGAAACTACCACTCGCACCAGTGAGAGAGAAGCCGCTTCCGCCCCAAGAGTTGAAGACCCAACCACTGTCATTCTCTGAACGGAAATCATCTGAGCGTGAAACCTGTAGTTCAACTCCAGAACCGTTGTGGTTGGTCCAAGTCATGGTGGGAGTGGTATCCGCATTCAACAACATTGAATTCTGCATTGAGACGAAACCATCTGCCGGAGTGGCAAGAGAGACCGCAGCCCCGGTTGAGGGTGGCGGGGTATCGTAGGTAATCGACAACGATGGTCTCTTGGCTGTAGTTGGATGCTCGCTGCTGGCAAAAATGAACATGCCCATCCCAGTCAAGGAAACGATGACATCCATGTGCGCACTGTGTTTAGCAAGAGTTTGCTGTGCAAGCGCAGTGACATTGATGGTCACTGAAGTCGAGGATGATGAAATCGATGAACGTGGCTCCCATGGGTCATGATCGGCGTCGCCTGACGCACCCGGACCCTGCCAGGTTGTGTTGTGGGTTCGATTGAACCATGTCGCATTGGCCTCGTCGTAACCGCCATTCAACATGGCAGCATAGACATGATTACCGCCTTGGGTCAAGGCAGAAGTGGTGTATAGCGTCAGTGAGGCGCTCTGAATCGATCCTGCGACAGGAACGAAGCCGCCAGTCACGTTGCTCAAGATGGGGAATGTGAACAGCATGTTTGTCTCGACATCGTTGATGATACTGAGATTCAGGTTGGCGGCGCTGCCATATGTGGAGTTTTGAGCGCTCTCATTCAACATCGTATCCTCCGTTGCAGTGCTCGTGTTCGTGGTCCAATTAGGCCCCCTCTCAAACTCCAATTCTGGGCCCCCTAAAACCGCTGACCATGGCATCAATATCATCGTCAACACCATGACCAAGGCGATAGTGACCTTTCTGTTCACTTGACCGTCCCCCATGTCAATCACCCTTCGGGGAGAGCGTGGCAGCCTTAACGGCTTTCGGCCCGGGACCCTACTACGTAGTGTCCCGCCAATATTACCCCCAAATGAGAGGGTGTTAGCGTCAAAATGGTTATTGGCGGCCGTCCGAGTGAACCCTTCGGTTGCAATAGATGAGTGCGATGTGGGTTGAGAAACATCGACCAAGATCGGTCGTTGAGATTCGTGGTCAAGCGGCAGTGGTCGATAGACTGCGAACCTATGCCGAACAGGGCACCTTCCCACACCTGCTCTTCGCTGGACCACCCGGGACAGGGAAGACAACCGCCGCCCTCGCCCTCACGAGAGACATCTTCGGGGAAACCTTCAGAGACAACACCTTGGAGATGAATGCAAGCGACGAAAGAGGCTTGGAGAGCATCCGCAACAAGGTGAAGCAGTTTGCTCGCGCCAGCCCGCTCGGAGGAGCCACTTTCAAGGTGATTTTTCTCGATGAGGCTGACGCCTTGACAGCTGACGCTCAGGGGGCGTTGCGACGCATCATGGAACAGTACTCCCAAACTTGTCGATTCATCCTCTCCTGCAACTATTCGAGCAAGGTGATCGAACCAATCCAGTCCCGCTGCGCAGTCTTCCGATTTCGACCGTTGGCAGACGACCAGATTCATAGCCAAATCATGGCCATCTCAGAAGAGGAAAAAGTAACCTTGGAGAAAGACGCTGCTGAGGCCATTGTTCATGTCAGTCTTGGCGACATGAGGAAGGCAATTACGGCACTCCAAGTTGCCGCCTCACTCGACCCACACATCACCCGCGCGCTCATCTACGAAACCACTGCAACCGCACCTCCCGAGGAGTTGCACGCCTTCCTTCTCTCCTGTAAGAGAGATGGCTTCCATCCGGCTCGCCGAAGGCTACAGGAATTGTTGGACATATACGGACTCGCGGGCACCGATTTCGTGAATCAACTGCACCGCGCCATGTATGATGCCGAATTTCTTGAGGAGAAGCAGAAGTTGAGCCTCACCGAGATGCTAGCCGAGGTCGATTTCAGGCTGGTCGAAGGTGGCGGAGAAGCGCTGCAACTCGATGCGATGTGCAGTTCAATCTGCAGAAATCTCGCTGACTGAACATCATTCGACATTGCTGTTGTTCACTTTCAGTTTCAGTTGTGCGGGCGGTGCGAACCGTAGTGGTGTCCTCCTCCCCGAATAGTATCATGGAGATGCACACAGACCCACTAATGTTCGGCGACCTTCTAGCTTACACGCCAGCAGCAGGATTCGTCAGAAGATGGCGCGCCGACCGGGTGAATGAGAACACCAAGGTCGAACAGTTGCGAAGTAAGATCCGTCCTATCCTCGCTGCCATTCGAAGAGAACATCCAGACCTCTTTCACCCAGCATGGGTGTAATGCCAGACTGAATGGGCGCCATCTAATTGACGACGGTCAGCGAATAGGTCAGAGTTCGACTGTTCAACCACGGGTCACCCTGCTCGGTCAACCCGATTGTCACGACATACTCCCCGGCTGAGATGTCGCCCAGTCCAATCGATACGCAGGAGTCGAATTCATGTTTGACAATGGAATTTTGTTGCGACTTCCTTAGCCCGTCCCAGACAGAATCGCAGCCAAGCGTTGAGACCGTCGCTGAAACCACCTCCACAGGAGATGAGCCAAACTCACTCGAGAGGAGGGTCATGCTCAAATTCGCCAAACCGGGGTCGGTATTGTCGTTGATTGCAAAGACCATGAACGCCTCACCATCGCTGCCATTGAGGTCGAGTGTGAAGGCTCCCTTGGAACTACTGAGGTTGTCAGAATCGATGAGCACATCCTCGCCATCGAGAATGATGACTGTGTAGGATCCAGCCACATCTGGGGCGGCCACATCACCAAGAGGGGGGTTGACTAGGAGGAATGAGAGGGCGAGCCAGGTGAAGACATAGAGCATAGAGGCACGGAACCAGTTTCCGAAAGTGTAGCGAGACTTCCACGGCTCGGGAATTACCACCTTATGCAACGGCGAGATGACGACGACCAAAGCGAGCGGCAGGAACCAGAGGACATCCTTCGGGCCGGTCATTCCAGGCATCATGACATAGCGCATGAGGAGTGCAATCATGCTACCGGCGACAATTACCAACCACATCGAAAGAGCATCGCCAACCTCCTTCTCCACATGGTCTGCCGGGTCGAACGGCTCCACACCGAGCACCCCTCCCGGACGTTTCTTCTTGCTATCGCCACCAGACTTCTTCTTGCCGGCTTCAGCCCGAGCCGCCTGCATGGCAGTAGAGATGTCGACCATGTTCTTCAGTCGTTGCGAGCGCGTTCCGCCTATCATGCGTTCGGGTATTGGTAGTCAGTCGAAGTGTGATGCCATCCACCGAATCGGACCCCGAATCGTTCAAAGAGCGAAGGCGGGTCGCCGGTTCATCGCCGGGGTGGCGTAGTTGGTGGCGCGTCGGACTCATAGGGCAGCCTTACTGGCAAGACGATGAGCGCAACAGCCCCTTTGAAATGTCTGAGACATCCGAAGGTCGCGGGTTCGAGCCCCGCTCCCGGCACTCAATTTTAGGAGTGTGAACACCACAGCGCGTGCACTGTAGGTTACTCGGACATAATGGCAAGGCCGAAGAGTGACGAGATGGGTTACCGGGCGAGGGTAGGATTGAATGACCGAGGGGCCACACGGAGCGTCGATGGTTGAGGCCTCCGAGGTTCCCGAAGTCGGCTCAAAGGTGCGCCTGAGGGCTAGCACATGGAACGGTGAGGTCGATCTTGAAGGCATTCTGCTGGCTCCGAGCGCAGACGCCCATATCACCGTCAAGTTGGTCAACGGCTACAATGTCAGTCACCCACTGTCTGCGGTCAATTCTGTAGAGGTGATATCCGTCGCAGAGTCCGGCTCTGTGTCCGAAGACGAGGTCGCTGTGGCCGAGGACGAATCGCTTCCAATCGTTTTCATCCTCCACACCGGTGGTACGATTGCGAGCAAGGTAGACTATGCGACTGGCGCAGTCACCGCCCGCTTCGAGCCAGAGGAACTCTTGGGAGCCGTGCCTGAACTTGCATCTCACGCCCGGATTCGTACTCGCAAGTTGGGTAACATGTGGTCGGACGACATCAGAGGTCGCCACTGGAACCGGATGGCAGTGGCCGCTGCGGAGGCATTCGGCGAAGGGGCGGCTGGAGTAGTCATCACACACGGAACCGACACTATGCACCTCTCAGCAGCGGCCCTCTCATACGCCTTCTCCGGCGAGGGAGGAGCCCCCGCCGGTAGAATCGCTTTCACCGGCTCACAGCGGTCCTCCGACCGAGGCTCATCAGACGGTGCCGAGAACCTAATCGCCGCAGTCCACTGGGCTGCTCATGGACCGATACCGAGCGGCGCCTCGGATTCGGCTGTCATCGTGATGCACGAGGGGAGCGATGACGGGAGGATGGCGGTGCTGCCCGGCTGTGCGGCCCGGAAGAATCACTCCTCTCGCCGCGATGCGTTCACCTCAATCAACCAACCAGCTCTCGGCTCAATCGAAGTCGTCGCAGGCAGGGCAGAAATCACCCTCGCCGATTCATACACGACGCGTACCTCCAGCCAGGCGAGGGAGGTCTGCGAATCTCCCACTCCGTTCTCGGAGGAAGTCCGCATTCTGCAACTGATCGCCGGCTCCCAACTATTCGCCGACCAAGTCACCCATGCCAGCAGCCACAACTACGACGCAATCCTAGTCCACGGCAGCGGCCTTGGCCACCTCCCACTGGACGACCCGGGTGACTCTCCCGAAAACAGTGAACTCAAGGAGGCCTTCTCCGCCTACCTCGGTGGTGGGGGTACCGTAGTGATGGCAACCCAATGCATCTCTGGGCCAGTCCACTTGGATGTCTACAGCAAGGGACGAGACCAACAAGAAATGGGAATTCTCGGGCACGGCTCAAACAGCACTCCGGAATCGTCTCTCGTAAAGTTGCACCATCTGCTTTCACGGGGCCTCGATGGTGCTGAACTCGCTGCTGCGTGGAGCGCCGATTTAGTCGGTGAAAACCCTACAGACCTATAATTCGATTTCAATTGGTAAAATTAAATCACCAATTGGAATATTGCATAGAACCACTCGCCGCTACCGTGATTCACCCCCTCGGCTCCCAAGCGACGCGTGCCCCCGCCCGCGCAAGGTCGCCGCGACCTCTCAGAAGACTTGCTCCATCGTCGCCAACGGGCGGCAGCAGGCGGTGGCCGAGCGAAGATGGACAGCATCAGACAGTCCGGCCGTGGGACGGCGAGGGAACGGATGACGGCACTCTTGGATGAGGGCTCTTTCGTGGAGGTTGACACCTTCGTAACCCACCGCAACCACGACTTCAATCTGCATATGCATCCAATCGAAGGGGATGGTGTGATCTGCGGTCACGGCACGGTAGATGGCCGTCGCATCTTCTGCTTCTCACAGGATTTCTCGGTGTTCGGAGGCTCGATGGGAGAGATGCACGCACTGAAGATCGGCAAAGTTGCCGAAATGGCGGAACGGGCGCGCATTCCACTCGTCGGAATATGGGACGGCGGAGGTCAGCGAGCCCACGACGGGGTACACTCATTGGCTGGCACCGGGGAGTTGCTCGACCGATTGGTCGCCTGTAGTGGCCGAATTCCAATGATTAGCCTGGTGCTCGGCCCAGTGGTCGGCGTCTCTGCTCTGGCGGTTGGAGTGAGCGACTTCGTAGTTCTCGGCCGCGAACATGGTCAACTATTCATGTCCAGCCCCCTCGAAACTGAAGAGAGCGCCTCAGGTGAATTAACCCCGGGGGAGTTGGGTGGCGCAGATCTGCACGCGAGCCGCTCAGGAATCGCCTGCCAGATTGCCGAGGATGAAAACGATGCGATGGACATTGTCTCGGAATTACTCTCATTTCTGCCAGACCACTGCCTTGCAGAACCCCCATTGGTCGAAACAGGTGACGACCCGGAGCGCTTGTGCGGTGAGTTGACCTCGACCGTCCCAGATGACCCAAATCGACCGTACGACATGGTGAAAGTCATCGAGGAAACGGTGGACGACGGCCATTTCGTTGAACTATTCGAGTACTACGCTGACAATATCATCGTCGGGTTCTCCCGGCTCGAAGGAACCACGGTCGGAATCGTCGCAAACCAACCGAAGGTCCTCGCTGGTTGTCTCGACATTGATGCCTCGGTCAAGGCGGCGCGCTTCATCCGCACTTGTGACTGCTTCAATATCCCACTCCTAACCTTCGTGGATGTACCAGGCTTCCTACCTGGCACCGTGCAAGAATGGGGAGGAATCATTCGCCATGGAGCAAAACTCCTCTTCGCATACGCGGAGGCGACCGTCCCCAAGATGACTGTTGTCACTCGGAAAGCCTACGGCGGGGCCTACCTCGCAATGTCGTGCAAGCACCTACGCTCCGACTACAATGTCGCTTGGCCGACTGGGGAACTCGCCGTGATGGGCGCCGACGGCGCTGTGAATATCATCCATCGACGAGAACTGAAGGCGTCAGACGACCCCGCTACGACTCAGAGAGAACTCGTCGCCGATTACAAGCACAAATTTGGCGACCCCTATGTCGCCGCCAAACACGGCTGGCTAGATGATGTCATCGAACCACAGGAAACACGCCTCCGACTGGTCCGCAGCCTGCGCCTGCTCCGTTCCAAGCGTGAATGGACTCCACCCAAGAAACACGGCAATATACCGCTGTGAGACCGCATCTAATCGGCGTATTCCGTTTCCTTCCGCATTAGGTAGACGATAACTCCGCCAGCCACCAACAGGAAGCCGAACCCTACCAGGAGGATGAGAGCCCCAGAGAGCCCGGATTCGGGTTCGCCTGAGGAAGCCCCGGCGGCGTTCGGGTCGGAGTTCGAAACCCAGTAGGTAGCGATGTCACTAATCGAGTCGCCATCGTTCACCCGCAGGTTAAGCTCGTGGTCACCGTAGGTCAGAGCGTATGTCAGTAGGTCCGCCTGACACTCATAGTTGGAAGTCGAAGCCTCTGCACAGGATGGAGAAATCTCTGCCCATTCGCCGTCATCCCAGTTGTATTCAACTGTCCACGGTCCCGACGAGTCCGGATCGGTGATGTCGAAGCGGAGTCTCGTCATGTTGTTTTCAATGTCGGCTGGTCGCTGCCAAGAGACGATTGTCGGATCATCAATGCCTGCCACCACGATACGAATTGGTTGCCTTACTTCGGTCTCGCCGTCGCTCGCGACCAACGCCCAGTTCACGGCTCGGCCGAACCAGTCATTATTCGGCGATATCCGCAACTGCTCATGCCATAGTTCGACCGTGACATTCTCCTCGCCTGCTTCCAATGTGATGTTCAATTCGTCACCGTCCGGATCCCAAACCATCTCGGTGAGGGGGAGTAGGAATACCTCGTCCTCGTCCATCACTATCTCGGTGAAGTTGAAAAGCGGTGGGTCCGCGACTGGCGTAACAATCATCGTCACTGTCATCCAAGAACATGGTGCACCATTCAGCCGGTGGCGAATGCAGACCTCAAACGACTCTTGGCCATTCCAGTGAAGGGCCGGCCGAGCAGAAACCGGCGATCCGTTTGTGGTCAGTCCGAGCCTAGCGGTCGGAACAGGTGTGGCGTTGTGACTGCGTACGGTCGCCGGGTCACCCTCCTCATCCCAGCCGTAAGGAGTAAGGTCAAATTCGGAGAGCTCAAAGTCCTCAGCGATGGTGAATGACGGATGTTCTGCGACGATGAACGGGTCATCTTGCCATTGGTTGACAACATCAAAACAAAAGGGAACTTGAAGCGGCGGATTGCCCGGAGAGCCTTCATCGCGAATCTCTCCACAGACCTCGAAGGTAGAGTCTTCAACCCGACCATTCCAGTCAGAGACATCCTCCATTCTCAAGAAGCGTCCATTTCCAATCACATCCCACTGCAAGGCCGGGTTAAGGTCACCTTCACCCTTCGCTGAGAAGGTCAGCGTGTTGGTAATCAATCGAATCTCATGACCGTCCGGGTCACTCGCCAACTGGCTCGCATTGACCGATAGTACACCACTCTCGGGAAGCAGGAAAGACGGCATGGGGGAGTTGAGCTGGGGTGGTGCGTTTGCCCGCTCAAAGGAGATGCTCGTCGAGGCTCGCTGGCCGTCGTGTGAAACCCGAAGTGTTGCCGTATGGTAGCCCGGGTTGAGCGCAAACGGTGACAAGTCGCAAGTTGCCGTCTGATTGGAGATGTCCCATCCGCCGCTCGTCCAAATGTCCTCTCCGACCACTCGGCAATCCACCGTCAGATTCCATGGCGCCGATCCAAGGTCCCTCTCACTGACCACCGCCTCAAGGTGAATGACATCACTCACCGTCACCGCAGATGAAGAGGCATACAACTCCCAACTACCTGATTCAAAATCGTACAGCCAAGTCTCGTCACCCGAACGATAAAAATGTGGGTGTAATTCGAAA
>CAZPJQ010000073.1:6930-8709 GCA_964586945.1 uncultured Candidatus Poseidoniales archaeon | reverse complement strand
GTCGAAAATCGATGTTCAAGGAATTGCTCGGTCGAGACTCGACTGATGCACGCTTGGCAGGAACTTTGGCGGTGGCGGCACACGCAATGGCAGTGGGAGTCGATATTCTGAGGGTCCACGATGTCGCTGAGCACCACGACCTTCTCTCAACCCTCGCAGTACTCAAAGGTGAGTAGATTGAATCGGAGGAAATCGTGATGGTAGATATTCCAGTCGTTGATGTCGACGAGAATCTGCGAATCGTCGGTACTGCTCATATTAGCAGTGCCTCGGCTGACCTAGTGCGCCAAGAGATCGCCGAGTGGAAGCCGGACTTGGTCGCGGTCGAACTCTGCGAGAGCCGTCTAAAGGCGCTACGTAACCCCGAAGCGTTTGACAACGAGGCGCTCAGCAAAGTGCTGAAAGAGGGCAAAACCCAGCTGGTCCTCTTTCAATCACTGTTGGCTACCGAACAACGCCGTCTCGGCATTGAGGAGGGTGAGAAACCCGGGACTGACCTTTTGGCAGCAATAGAGGCGGCTGAGGAGGCAGGAATCGAGTTCGAATTGGTCGACCGAGATATCCAGACCACGATGAGGAGAGCGTGGCGACGGATGGGGTTGCGCGAGAAGTTTCGAGTAATCAACGGCCTCCTCTTGGACGGCGACCAGGATGATGACGAGGAGATTCCTTCGGTCGACGAACTTCTCCAGAACAAGGACCTAATCACCGAGTTGCTCAACGAGTTGAAGGAGGTCGCACCCGGTGCGGGTGAAGTTCTGATTGACGAGCGAGATGAATACCTTGCAGGCTCTATAGACCGACTTAGAGGTCGGAATCCCGACGGAAGAATCCTAGTCGTGATTGGTGCTGGCCATCTAGATGCGGTCGCTCAAAAACTCGCCGGGCCGGCGTTGGAAAATGAAGATAGGCTCGCTGAACTGACTGAGGAGCCGCAACCCAAGAAATTCTGGACGGTTGTGAAATATGGATTTCCGGCTGCAATCATTCTGTTGTTCGGATATCTACTCATGCAGGGGAATTACGAGCAACTGAAGGAGGTCGCGCTCACCTGGCTCGCCCTCAACGCCAGCCTAGCCGCACTTGGGGCTCTGCTTGCAAGGGGGCATCCTTTCGCAATTCTCACGGCTGCCGTCGCCTCACCGATTACTTCGCTCAACCCTACCCTCGCTGCCGGATGGTTCGCCGGGTATGTACAGATGAAGGTAGCCAAACCGACAACGAAGGACCTGCAGGATTTCCTGAAGTTGGACAAGTTCAGCCTGTTCTGGTCCAACCGGGTTGGGCGTGTGCTGTTGGTCACCGCGCTTGCAAACCTCGGCTCATCGGCTGGGGCGTGGTTTGCCGGTACTGCCATCCTCGGAACTCTGCTTTCCTGAAAGGTTCGGCTCATCGCAGTAATCACCATTTGGTACAATGAAAAGTCGACGGAAGAAGCCGAACAAGGGTGATGCTCAGACACACGATGGTCGACCCCTTACCCGTTCCGTTGAAGAACCGGATGCGAGTCGCCGCATCATGGTAGAGGAGGTCGTCATCGTCGGCGGGGCGAGAACCCCCTTCTGCGAATGGCTTGGCGGCAAGCGGGGCGATGGCCAACGGGGCGGATTGCTAGCCGACATGACAGCAGAGGAGCTTGGCGCGGTCGCCATTAGAGGCGCCTTGGAGAAGACCGGGACCGATGCCAGCTCTGTCGACCATGTCGTGATGGGCCATGCCCTGCAGACCTCTGACCAGGCAATCTTCGGAAGCCGACATGCCGGACTCAAGGCGGGAATC
>CAZPJQ010000073.1:990-6920 GCA_964586945.1 uncultured Candidatus Poseidoniales archaeon | reverse complement strand
CTCACGCTCAACCGACTTTGTGGCAGCGGCGCCCAGTCGATCATTTCAGGAGCGCAGATGATCATGCTCGGTGAGGCCGAGGTGGTCGTTTCTGGCGGAATGGAGAACCTGAGCCAGGCGCCACATGTGCTGCGTGGGATGCGTGACACCTACGGGCTCGGTAGGCCACCCAGACAGGGAGATGAACTCACCAAGGACATGGAGGACTACCTGTTCACCAATCTCGTCGACAGCACCTGCGACTCGTTCATGGCGCAGACCAGCGATGAACTGTGCAAGCGAATCGGCGTGACCCGCGAGGAAGCGGATGCCTTCGCAGCTCTCAGCCACCAGCGCACCGAAAAGAGTGTGAAAGATGGCGTTTGGGCTGAGGAAATTGTTGAGGTAGAAACCCCAAATGGAATGGTTGGGGCATCTGATGATGACCATGTCGTTCTAGGAACGACTGTTGAGGCTCTTTCTGGACTTCGTACGCACTTCGGCCCAGATTCCCTCGTTACTGCTGGGAACGCATCCGGTGTTGTTGATGGGGCAGCAGCAGTTGTCATCAAGTCAGCCAGCCGTGCTAAATCTGACGGCAACCAACCTTTGGCTCGAATAGTATCCTGGGGAATTGTTGGTTTGGAGCCAGCAATAATGGCATATGGGCCGGTCCCTAGTAGTCGCAAGGCTTTGGAAAAAGCAGGAATGACTGTTGACGATATTGACTTGTGGGAAATCAATGAGGCTTTTGCCGGCCAAGCTGTTGCCTGCATCAAAGATCTAGGAATTGATGTTGAAAAGGTCAATGTCAATGGAGGGGCGGTTGGACTTGGCCATCCTCTTGCTGCTACTGGCACCCGCCTTGTTCTTACTCTCGCCCTAGAACTCAAGCGAAGAGGCGGGCAATATGGAATTGCTACTGCCTGTATTGGTGGTGGCCAAGGAATTGCGCTCATCATCGAGTCAATTTGACCGTTTTTCAGTATTTCACACCATGCGAGAGATTAACAACCGCTAGCCTAGGTAGAATGTTGATAGCATGGCTGAGCACACAATTACCGAGCACATCGAAGGAGCGGGGCACGCAAACAAAAAGCGCAGCCTAGTGAAAACCCTGTCATGGAGAATCATCGCGACTACAGATACCATCATTATCGCCAGACTCATCACTGGAAGCTGGACTGTTGGGTTCGGGATAGCCAGCATCGAGGTAGTGACCAAGATGGCACTGTACTATCTGCACGAGCGCGGTTGGAGCAGTTTGGATTGGGGCCTAGAGGATGTCGATGTGGATGTAGATGCTCTGGTAAAGAAACATCCAGTTCATTGAGATGCCCCCCCCCGATGACGCTTTTTGAGGGGTCTACTGCGTAGGGATTGGTAGACATTCCGCTGCAGTTTGAACTGACGCCATCTGGCGGTCGAGTCACCGCCAATAACTAGAGGAAAAAGACCTCACGGATGTCAATTAGATATCGAAGCAGGCTGACCACGACGGCGATGATGAACGGGTAGGTCAGGACCCTTTGTGGAAGCAGTTTGATGGCCGTCTTTGCACCCAGCCACGCGGTTCCAACGACGCTGAGGTAAATCGGTATTACGGACAGACCCAGAGTTTCGAAAATCAATGCTCCAGTCCCGTCGATGACCAAGTGGGCCGCCACCCCAACCGGCACCATCCACGACTCGATGATGTAAGATGTGCCAGCAGCTTGATGCTGCTTGAATCCAAGGACCGAGCGGTGAAGAGTCATGAAAACGGCTCCTCCACCGATTCCAAGAAGACCCGAGGCTGCACCGCCACTGAAGCAGCCGGCCCGATACTTGATCAGAAGTGTTCCTTCGACCGGTGGGGGCTCATCTTCGCCGTTGACCTTACCGTTCATTTCTATGTTGAGTTGCTTCACGGTCCTGTACAGAACCCAGACTAACAGAATTGATGCACCGATCTTGATTGACATGTCTCCGAGATGATCAATCAGCAGTGCGGCGATGAGGACCCCCACTATTGCCCCGCATACAGCGGCAGGCGTTCCTTTACGACCAACATCATCCACTGAGTAACCTCCACTCTCATGAGCAGCTCGGCTCCCCATGGAGACTGTCCAGACCAACAACAGCGAACAGACGAGAGAGAGCTTGATGTCCCAATCGAGGAGATATATGAAGATTGGAACATACAGGACACCGCCGCCAAGTCCCAGCGGAGCGAACATGAAGGCGGTCATTAGTATCAACAGCATCACAATGATGATGAGTACTAGTTCCACAGTCATGCCTCCTTTTCCAGATACCAGTGTTCAAGTCGCGGGGATAACGGTCGCTTCATCCAAAGTGGTCGACGCTCGCCTCTGGGGTGGGTCTCTCGTTCCTTAGCCCATGCATTCCACTTTTGATAGTATTCGTGCGACTTTGTAGTGTCCACTTCGATGTCCCCGTAAAGTTCGTCCTCACCTGGCTTTGAGAGCCAAACCTTCTGTAGCCAACAGTGCGCTCCACTAATCGGATCAGGTTGCACCGCGTGGGTGAGGTTCTGATGGACACCTCCATCTCGCCAATAGATGCGGTTGGTGTCTGGATCGGACGACTTCCACGGGCGCACTCCTTCGACCGTTCGCATCCGCATCTTGCCGTCGCCAAGGTTGGAAATCTCGACTGTGTTTGTTAGGAAGCGATTTCCACGGTCCTGCTTTCTGCGCCACCTTCCGATGTGGTGGGAGCAGCCTACCACTCCGGGTTTGATCGACTCGGTCACCCAGACCTTGTCGACGAACCAGCCAATTTCAGTCTTGATTTTCAGTAGTTCACCTTCTGCGACTCCCAACTTTGCTGCATCAGTCGGATGAATCCAAATCGGATTCTTGTGGGCAATCTCAGACAGCCATTTCGAGTTTGCCGAGCGGGAGTGGATGTGCTGTGGCAGTCGGAAGTTCGGGAGTAGGCAGAACTCGTCATCACCTTGCAAATTAGAGGGATGGACATGGCTGTTGATGCGGTAGTGAGGGATGGAGTGCTCGGGATATCCGAACTCGACCATGGTGTTTGAGTAGAACTCCTGCTTGCCGCTAGGAGTTGGCCAACCTTCTTCCTCGTGCTTGCTATAGACCGATGGTTCAATCAAGAATGCGCCATGCTTGCGCATGTAGTCAAGCGCGGTCAGACCTTCCTTTTCGGCCGCCTCTGGAAGCCCGGGAACATGTTCAAACGTAAACTGATAATACTCGTCAACGGTAATTTTCTCACCTTCTCGGTAAGGGCTGATGAAGTGTTCGCGAATTCCCATCGTGCCGTCGTCGATTCGCCATGAGAGTTCGATCCAGAACTCATCCTCTTCCCAAACCTCGCCCGGATTAACCTCGTGGGTGAACTCCACCTCCTTGCCCGCCCGCCGAGCATACTCTCTCAATACCGGTTGGCGGAATGCCACCCATTTTCCAGCTTGGGTAGCATAGGAATTGATGTCATGGCGCTCTGAAGCATGACCCATTGGTAGAACATAGTCTGCCAAGAACGCGGTCTCGTTCCATGTTGGTGTCAAGGCTATGTGGCAGCCGATTGACTCCTCGTTCTGCAGCATATCCATCCAAGAGAAGCCATCTGGATATGTCCAGACCGGATTGAAGACACGCGTGAAGTAGACATCCATGGTGCCTCTGCCCTCCTTCACCAGATGTGGAAGGATGTGGCTCATCTCAAAGTGAGCAAGCGTGTACTCAGGGGGAAAGTGCAACTCGTTCCAGCCGTCTGGGTCTGGCGGCTCATCGAACAGCGTCGGCTTGTACTTCGCCCAGGAGTTTGGAGCGGTGCCTCCAACTGTTCCAACAGAGCCGGTCAAGACATTGAGGAAATGTAGAGTACGAGAAACCTGCCAACCTCCCAAGTTTCCAATCGCCGCCGCCCGCCATACATGCGTAGAGAGTGCAGCGCCCGCCTCGGCGACGATATCGCCGACCTCAATCACCTGTTCGATAGGAATCCGGCACTCCTTGGCGGCGAATTCGGGGGTGTATTCGGCGTATTCCAACTTGAGCAGTTCGATGAACCTCTCGAAGGTGCGGGGTTCGTCCGGGTGAGCCGCCTCAAGCCACATCTCCCAGTTAACCCAGTTTTCGAGGAAGTCGCGGTCGTAGGTCCCCTTGTCGAGAATCATCTTCGCCCAACAGAGGAAGAGAGCGGTCTCGGAGCCGGGCCAGGTCGGCACCCAGTGGTCAGCCATTGCGGCGGTGTTAGAGAGGCGAGGGTCGATGACAATCAGCTTGGCACCATCCATCATCCCCTCCAGAATCCTCTGCGCGTGAGGGTTGAAGTAATGGCCGGTTTCAAGGTGTGAGGAGGTCAGCAGAATGACCTTCGCGTTGGCGTGGTCCGGAGATGGACGGTCGTGTTTGTGCCAAAGTGCGTAGCCTGTGCGAGCGCCTGACGAGCAGATGTTGGTGTGGCTGTTGTGGCCGTCTACGCCCCACGCCTTCAGCACCCGATTTGTGTAGCCCTCATGGCCCGGCCTTCCCACATGGTAGACCACACGGTCCTTCGCGCCAGTCTTGAGGGAGGCACGGATCTTGGCGGAAATCTCGTCAAGTGCCTGATCCCAGGTAATCTGTTCCCATTCACCTGCACCGCGTGGGCCCTTGCGTCGCATCGGGTGGAGAATTCGCTCAGTGTCCTGAATCTGGTTGATCGTCGCTGGACCCTTGGCGCAGTTGCGGCCACGGCTGCCCGGATGGTGCGGGTTGCCCTCGAACTTTGCGACTTGTCCGGATTCCTTGTCGACATACGCCAATAATCCGCAGGCCGACTCGCAGTTGAAGCAGGTTGTGGGTACCAGCGAGTAGCGACGCTCTATTCGCTTCGGCCATGCGTTTGCGTCAAGTTCGATATGGTCGTGCCAGTTCTCAGCGTCGGGATAGGCGCGCAGTGGGCCTTCTGCTCCATGCGCCCATTCTCTGTCGGAAATCTTCGGAATGAGTCGAATCGACTCGGCAATCCGCTCGATGATTGACCTCTTGACTACCATCTTCTCACCTCACAACAGCGGCTCCATCTGTGCCGAGAACACACCCTTGTTGATGTGATGGAACAGCAATCCGAGAATTAGTGCGCCTACCACATAGGTGACGATTGTCTGGCCTACGAGGAAGAGAAGAGTTGCGCTGCCGATGACCATCGTCTCAACGAGGAACTTGATTGGCAGAGCTCGGTCATTTGCCCAAGACCTTGCCTTCGCCTGTTGGAACAGCCATGCAGTATAGACGCCGGTGAGAGCGGCGAGTGGGATTCCAGCGTAGGCCAAGTAGGTCAATAGTTCACGGTTCAAGTCGAGTAGCAACACAACGACACTTGCTGACAGCACCGCGCTGAATCCTGCCAAGATGTACGCTCCCTTGACCAACCACGAATCCCAGTTGGGGCGGAGCAGGACATAGAGGAATCTCTCGGGCCTGTCGAGGTCCTTGACGAGCAGCAAACCGGTGACGAAGAGGAAGAAGAGCCCGATTGAGAGAACCATCCACCAGAGCGCGTCGGTCATTTCGAGATAGCCGGACAGCATCGCGAGCATAGCCATCATGTATGTGCCAGCGGCGATCGCCTTCGTCCAGATGTAGGCTGACACCTCATATCCCCAGAGGACTCCCTTGGAGGGCTGGTCGTAGACTCGCTTCGCCTTTGGCGACTGAACTGCCAACTTGGCAGCGACATCGCGGATGATGGCTTGGTCGCGCGGCGCAGCAGCCTTCGCCTTCTTCTCAAGGGCCAGTTGAACTATCATCGAATGTGTGTCGGCCTCTGCGGACCGAGTCTCGGCGTACTTCGCAAAGTGTCCCACACCAAACTCCTGCTCGGTCCACATGCCGCCGCCCGTAAACTCGGTCGCTGAAGGGTCTAGCATCTCCTCGCTGGTCTCGATGTAGAATACATTGGGGTTTGCTCCTGACTCGGGCTTCCTAACC
>CAZPJQ010000073.1:0-980 GCA_964586945.1 uncultured Candidatus Poseidoniales archaeon | reverse complement strand
TGGTTTCGTGGGAAGCCACCAACATGGCAATCTTCGAGTTGGGGTCGTCCAGATCACCCGAAACTATCGCCTCGGTCGGACATACGATGACACAGGCCGGCTCGTAGGAGTTCTCGATGCGGTGGGCGCAGTAGTTGCACTTGGCCGCAGTCCCCTTGTTCGGGTCGATGTAGAGGGCGTCGTACGGGCACGCTTGCATGCAGGACTTGCAGCCGATGCAGCGGTCGTCGTCAAAGTCGACTATGCCGTCAGCTCGAATGAAAAGCGCCGTCGTAGGGCAGATTGTGGTGCACGGTGCGTCCTCACAGTGGTTGCAGCGGTGGACAGTGAACTCCCTGCCCGAGTGAGGGTAGGTGCCGGTCTCGATGTACTTGACATGGGTTCGGTTAACACCGATAGGCACATCGTGTTCTGACTTGCAGGCGACTGTGCAAGCGTGGCAACCGATGCAAGTCCGGTTGTCAATCACGAAGCCGTAGTTCGTCATCGGTTCGCCCTAAAGGGCGAATCGCCCGTTCACTCAATGAGGGTTCGGGTCATATCTTGAGCGTGGAGGGCCCACCTTCGACTATCGGTGGAAGCGGCTCTAGTGAGCCGCGCAGTGCAGGCCCAGTAACCAAAGTACCGATGATGGCCTCTTGATTGTAGATGTTGTGAGCTAGGGCGATCCAAGGTCGTCCGTCTGCATCTATCACCACATCGATGAAGTCACCAAAGCCGCCACACCTGACTGAGCCACAATCCTCGGTCTCATCGAGGTAGTCCTCCTTGGCGTTCACGGCAACAGTGGTGATGAGGGGATTCTCGGCGTAAGCATCGGTGATGAAGCCCATGTAGCCGGACCACTCAGAGTGGTTGGACTCGCCGACGTAGCCGAACACGGCTCTCCCGTCAGCGCCGCCGGCAATGGTCGGGAATCCTGTGTAGTTCACGCCGGGAGGCGCAACCATCAGCGGCTCGCTCCAACTCTCACCCTGGTC
>CAZPJQ010000072.1:0-8829 GCA_964586945.1 uncultured Candidatus Poseidoniales archaeon | reverse complement strand
TCTCGTCCTTCTCGTCGAGAACAGGCTGGAATGCATCGGTGAAACCATAGTTCATGTAGTTCAGTTCGCCCCACGCCTCCGCCTTCGCCAGACGCTGGTACCACAACCGCCACATGCCATCTCCCATCCTCGCTGGAAGAATATGGTGCATCGTTGCAAAGATGCGCGCTGGAATGCCGAGTCGCAATTTTCACACCTGTTCTGCGGACCCACCACAAGCACATTTTGATATGCATTCCGCTTTCAGGATATTCCAGTTGATTTCCTCCTTCAGTCGTGGACGATATGGGTTGCGTACGCTCAAGAATCCACTAGTGAAAGGGCGTCTCTAGTTGGTTCGGAAGCCACGCTCGGCGTGTAAATCTGCCTCGATATGGAAGCGAATCGTGTCACCGTCGATGCGAATCGCCTCGGGGTGGTCTATACCGGGGCAGATTGCCTTGGTCTTTCGCCAGGAACGGTCGCTGACCATGTTCTCTCGCCAAAATGGGAATGCGGAGCATTGAGCCGGCTTCTTCTCGTAGATGCGACAGGTCTTGTCATCATTCAGGTAGATGCATTTTCCATCCTCGGGGTTCGACTCCAAGACCCAGCGGCCGTCATGGGAGCGGCGGCAGTCATTGGCAAGCCATTCGGCTGTCGGAATGCCATGATGAGCTGCGATTCTGTCAGCATCCTCCTCAGAGAGATAGACGATTCCATCCGGCTGGTCGCAGCATTTTCCACAGTTTGGAAGACAGGTGAAATTGACGCCTGAGCCCCACCACTCATCGCCCCGGTCGCGGTACATCCTCTCATAGCGCGCCATGCCGTTCGATTGGCCGATTCATTGCGTCTGCTTGAACCCGTCGCGCTGTGTGAAGTTCGAGGGGTGGATTATTTTCACCTACTGAACTATCGTGCGTCGGCCTTATATCGACGCTCAACATGCGTGGGATTCCGGGATGCAGTGGCGCTGAAAATGACAGACGATGAGCCACTAGAAACAATCTTCGAAATCACTGAGGGTCACCTAGACACTGGGATGCGCGGTATTCCCGTCGGAACCTGCCGGACTTCCTTCGTCGACCCCTACAAGGGCGTCCACTATGTGGGATACCCAATCACCGACCTCGCTGACATGGATCCCGAGGACATCATCTTCCTGCTCTACGAAAAACGGCTCCCCAATCGGCAGGAGGCGCGTGACTTTCGTCTTGAGTTGCGGTCACGAGCCGAGGACATGCCTACTGGTGCTCTACGCGTACTGGAGGCGATGACTCCGAGTACTGGCCATCCGATGGATTGGCTGTCTGTCGGAATTCAAGCGCTTGGGATGGCCGACACTACCGGCGATGTACGTTCTGATGGCCTCAACCTGATCGCCCGCATGCCCGAATTGATGGCTACCATCTTCAGACTCCGCGGAGGGCGAGGGCTCCCTAGTGTGGCGAGTGAGCCGGAACGGGGCATGGTCGAGAACTTCGTCCATCTTTTGGGTACTGAAGCGGAAGATGCGGAGCGAATGGTCCGCGTACTCAGAACATTCCTGATTCTTCACATGGATCACGGCGGAGGAAATCTGTCAACCTTCTCGGGGAAGGCGGTTGCAAGTGGGCGCGCTAGCCTCTATGCATCGATGGCGAGCGCCATGAACGCCCTATCGGGACCGCTTCACGGTAGGGCGAACCAAGCCTGCTTGGAATTCGTCCAACGAATCGGTACGGATGACCCAGCCGAGGTTGAGAAGTTCGTGCGGGGAGAGTTGGCTGCAAAGCGACCGGTGTACGGTTTCGGCCACGCAGTACTGAGAGCAGAAGACCCACGGGCTGCGGCCCAAATCGCATTGGGTGAGGAGGTTTGTCCGGATGACCCGAGTTTCCGCACTGTCAGGACTCTTCGCGAGGTCGCACCCAGAGTGCTTGGCGAGAACCCGAAAATCAGCAATCCATATGCAAATGTCGATGTCGCTTCGGGCTCGCTTCTATACGCGGTGGGATTCCACAAACCGGAGTATTTCACCACCTTCTTTGGGTGGTCGAGAGTCGTCGGAATCAGTGCTCAAATCAGAGACGAGCGGAACTCCCGCGGTGGCAGAGGCGTGCCAATCTATCGGCCGAAGTACATAGGGCGGGACCAACCACTGAGACGGCTGGACTGAGTCAATCCTTCGAGTAGGTTCTGCCTGCTCCGCGATGACCGATTATCCTCGGCACTTCCCAGGGAATTGAGTTGGGTGCTGAGTCGGCACACAACTCGTCAATGCTGCGCTCCCACTGCCATTTATTGCGCCATCCGTCGAGCAGTTCTCTCCTCTCGCCATCATCCATCTCGTGCCATCTCGCCTCTCCCAGAGGTTGGGTGGCGGGACGCGGTCTGCGAGATGTGCCGCACGGTAATTCGACGAGTTCAGGCGAACAGAAGTCTGTGATAGCGGTCAGTCCAGCGTCCAATAATTTGCTTTCGAGTTCGGGTGGGACTGGCCAGACAAAGGCCGGGAATCCCTTGCGAGCGCGGGTTAGTCTCTCCAAACCCCTCCCCTCAAGTCCGACCGAGGTGCCGGTTACTAGGAGCCGGTTCGAGCCGTGGAGGTAGTCTAGTGCGCAGGGAATCATTGGGGCACCCCAACGACGGTGTTTGCGGATAAGTCGGGGAAGGGAGTTTGTGATGAAGGAGGGAGCAGCAATTATTCTCTTCATGCGTGAACTCCCCCACTCTCTGAGATGTGGGACTAGACGAGCTCTCTCGTAAGGGGAGTTCACCTGTTTGGCTGCCTTCAGGAATCGCGGGTCGAACGAGTACAGCACGACCGAAGAGCGAGGTAGAGTGAACGGTTCGAGAGCGTCGTGAACGAGTTCGAGCATCCGTGCGAGATGTACTGTACGTGCCGATCCGGCTAGCCATCCTCCACCCTTTCCACTACTTGGATGAGGGCTCTTCAACTCGATACAGACACATTTCCCCTCGTTCTGCCACGGTTCAGTGAACTCGGTTTGAGAGAGTAGGGCTGAGAACGAGTCCCCCTTTTCGACCAACTCCGCTAGAGTGTAGTTCTCAACATAGGAGCCAGATGCGAATGAGTCGTCATGGTGGAGGACTAGGTCGTCATCCGAGGTGAGTCGGAGATCTAGTTCAACCCCGTCAAGGTGATTCATTCCGTGCACGAGAGCTGCGATGGAATTCTCGCGTGGCTGCTCCCATCCCATGTTACCAGCCGGTCGCTGTCCGAACCTGCTTTTCAATGCCCGCCCGTCATTTTCTTGTCGGTGTAAGGCTGATAGCCCGCCTGAACTCTCGGGTAATCGATGTCGGAGGAGAAGGCTCGCCAGATTCGTGGCTATTGCATGTACGATTGGGGGAAGTCTGCCTTTGAGACTAGCGTCACCACGGCGATTCTTCCCGCTTGGTTCGCATACCTCTTCCTCGAGGCAAATGGTGTTTCAGTCAGCACGATGTTCGGTGAGATGACCTCTGACACCTTCTGGGCTTGGTCGGTTACCGGCGGAGCGTTGCTGGTGGCGATTGTCAGCCCTGCTTTCGGAGTCATTGCCGACAGAACGAAAATCAAGATGAAGATGCTGAGAATACTGACTTATCTCGGTGCCGGCGCAACTCTCTCGTTGGCGCTCGCACCGCTCTTCCCAATCTCGTTTCAATGGGTCTGGCTGTTCATCATGTTCCTGTTCGCTAATGTTGGACTGAATGGCGCTGGCGTCTTCTACAATTCGTTACTGCCTCACCAAGGTGATGAATCGGAAATGGATGGGATTTCCAACAAGGCGTACGCTTACGGTTACCTCGGTGGAGGAATTCTGCTGGTCATCCATCTCGGCCTCGTGATGGGGGTCTCTGGTGAATGGGTGATACCGTTCTGCATGGCGACATCGGGTCTCTGGTGGTACGGCTTCGCACTCTGGACCTTCGCCAAGGTGCCTGAGCCTGAGATTGAGAATCCTGTCGAAGGGTTGCAGTTCGGTTCTGCAACAAGGTTGGCTATCACCGAATTGAAGTCGACCATCAAGAATTGGCGCTCGTTCAAGACGCTTTTTCTCTACATGGTCGCCTACTTCTTCTTCATTGACGGAATCAACAGCGTGACGGCCCTTGCAGGTGTGTATGGGGTCGCTGTTCTCGGTCTATCGATTATGGAATTGATAATGACCATCGTGGTGATTCAGTTCGTCGCCTTCCCAGCCGCCTTCGCATTCACTTGGTTGGCGGACAAGACCTCGACCAAGAACGCGTTGACGGTTTCTCTCATCGGTTGGTGTGTTGTCATCGTGGGAGCGCTTTCCTTCGCTCCGTTGGAATTGGCTGAGCATGAGGAGTACGATTTCCAGTTCGACTGGTCCGAGGACCACTACAATGTGACGATGCTCGATGTCGACGCGCTCGGTGACAGTGATGATGACAAGGCGTTTGAGGCGACTTGGGGGCACTTCTTGCCAGACGATGCGGAGACGCCTGGAAATGCGACATCATCAGAGGTTTCTGATTTCGTCTCTGTGGCCAATCTCGGAGATACACGGTTCAGTGCCTCGGTTTCGGGTGGACCTGACGATGGTGGAACCGGTTTGGGGGTCAATCATCCAACAAGCCTTGGTGACGGGAAGTTGGATTGGGTGGGCAGTTCAGCGAGAGAGTATGTCTGGGCGCCGTTGGGACTCACGGTAATGATTCAGTTCCTGCTACTCGGCTGCATGGCTGGACTCCTCCTAGGTGGGTCGCAGGGCCTCGCTCGTAGTCTGTTCGGAAAGATAATCCCAGAGACCCAGAGTACAGAGTTCTTCGGCTTCTTCGGCTTCTTCGGCAAGGTTGCGGCACTCATTGGACCGATGATGTACGCGATTTTGTCAACCATCTATGACAGCAGGGTCGCTGTTGCGAGTCTGGCGATTCTCATCGTCATCGGTACGATTCTGATGCGCTTCGTAGACATCGAAGATGGAATTGCCGTTGCCAAGGCCGCCGATGCCGCGAAGAGAGCCAGCACAAGTGATGGAACCGATGACGCTGCAACCGCTGAAAATTGAGAACCGGAACTAGGTGAGGCCGTCTGAAAGTCGCGCTACTTTCGCGAGTTGAATCAAGGCAGCAATCTGTCGAAGAGCAGGGCTACTTCGAACAGAATCAGCATCGGTCCGGCAACGAGGAACATCGAGAGTGGGTCCGGCGGAGAGAGAGTGGCACCGACGACAAATCCGGCGAAATAGAGGTGGCGACGGTAGGTGGTGAGGTCCTCTCGCTTGACAAGACCTCCTCTGAGGGCGACGAGGGTGACGAGTGGGACTTGGAATCCCACAACTGCGCCAAGACTGAGTCCTGCGATGAAGCCGATCCATGCAGAGAGTTGCCAAGTGGTAGTGGCACCTATTGAGGCTGCATCGGCGTGCAGGTACTCGAGCAGAAGCGGCAACAGGAAATGGATGACATAGACCAGACCAGCAGATGCCAAGGCGAGTCCGGCAACCACCGTCAGCACCGCTTTCGCTAATCCGGGTATCGCAGGGATGTCCACCTCACCCATTTTGGCCCGCACCTCTTCGTTGCGAGAGACAGCGAGGGTCGCTTCACCGCTGATTGCAATCGCCACGATAGCGATTGCAAGGTGTGCGGCGAGACGCAGTTGGAGAATGACGATTTCCAGCGGTTGGAGAATGACGATTGAGACATCATCCGGCACCAACTGTTCCTGACCGACAATCCAAGTCAGCGCTCTGCCGGCGAGTGGGTATCCCACAGCCATACCGACGAAAAACAGGACGGCCCACCTACGAATGCGAGTTCTCACAAGTTCGGAGAGCGAGTTGACGAGTTCACCCTGCGGAGAGTCCAACATAGACTCCAGGTCTCGGGCGAGGCGATCTGTCCCGGACACCGTCATCAGAGTCGGCGAGCGAACGCTCAAACATCATGTTGGCGCTCGACACCGCCGCTCAGCGGCGGGGCAATAATGGGAGTGCGGGCAACTTCTTGCCACCCTTCTTCGGTGGTGGATTCGGCACAGTGGGAAGTCTGCGTGGTCCCGGTGGTTGCGTAGCCGGTGGGGGTGGGGACACCACGAGAGGTTCCTGAGAAGTTGCAGCGGCTATCGGCTCCTCGGCAGCTGCAGCCGTCGGTGGTGGTGGTGGCGTCTCGGTGAATTCAATCGGCCTGCCGAACAGAGTCCAACACTCCTGTTGGATGTCATACTCAGCTGCATCGGGAAGTGCCTGCGGTCGAATCGGCATGCTACCTGAGGCCGCATCTCGTGGAGCGGTGGGACGGAGGTATTCGCTTTCTATGCGGGAGGTTGGAGGGGTGACTGGAGTCGCGATGATGGTGACCGGCTCAGGTTCAGGCTCAGGCTCAGGTTCAGGCTCCGGTTCGTCTGCAGGTTCGGGTTCAGACGCTGCGGGTTCGGATTTCTGCTCAGCGGCAGAAGTTGGAGTGTCATCGAGCCAATCATCCCCATCCAACCAGTCGTCAGCATACCCAGAACCACTTGAATCGGAATCATCCTCGGCCTCGTCAGTAGCCTCAGCAACTGCCGATTCGGTGTCTGTGAGGTCGACTACATCCATCTCATCCTCATCGACGGTGACGGAGTATCGGCTGTCCAAAATCATCTGCTCCTCATCACTTAACTCGATGATTGTCCCTTTGATGAGTTGATCATCGACTCCCATCTCCATTGCGACGGCGGTCATCTCGCCGAGGGCGTCGGAAATCACCTGAATCGCCGGAACCTCGCTCTTGCCGAGCACACTCTCAACGATTGAGGCGGTGGTCGGGTTGACCACGGAAAGTCCACCGGGGCGACCTACGCTCACGGCTTGCTCGTCCAAGCGAGCACGCTGCTCGTCGGCGCCCATCGAACTCGGTCCATCAACCGATTTTCGGTCGCGAATTCCGAAGAGGCCAATGCCGAGAGTGATTAGCATCAGTAGAATCATTGCAAATTCCTGGCCGCTCAAGGGCCCGGCATCAGACCAGAATCCGTTCTCCTTGTAGGGTAGGTTGAGCGTTTGCCGGAGATATTGGAGGAAGTGGAATTTCTGTCCGCGAGTTCCTTCACCGATGATTCCTGCAGGGAACCAACCTAGTAGACCATTCAATAAAACAGCGAGAAATTGAGTTGCAGAAACAGCGAGTGCCGCCATTCCAATTCGGGGAAACCGCTGCTCCATGTAAGCCACTCCGCCACGCGACGATACCGCTCTAAGTATTCAAGGCTCGCCCATAGGGCGAACTGTTGCATCATCGATTATTCACCGCAATTAGGGGTATTGCTGATACGAAATGAAAACCCCCGACCCTCCGAGAGCATGGCGGAAGACGAGGTCTCAGAACAGGAGCAACTGCTCGACGCACTCCATCAGAGGGGTGAGCAACTCTCCAACATTCTGCGAAGTATCAACGCTGGTGTGGTCGTGGTTGACGGCTCTGGTTCAGTCGTCATGCTCAACAATGTCGGAAAAACGCGGCTCGGCCTCTCGTACAGCCCGGAACTGACTCTTGCGGACTTTGCCGCCCAATTCGACTGGCGGGACCAGGATGGCATACCATTCACCAAGGAATCCTTCCCCGTTTCCGATGTCCTCTCAACTGGGGCGCCAATCAAGGAATTACCTGTTTCTAGAGGTGAGGGTGATGATGCACTCCACTTCAGCCTCTCAGCGACGCCACTTACCGGCAGGGATGGTTCACAAATCGGGGCGGTCGTCGTGTTTCACGAGGTCACCGAGTTGGTGCGGCTTCAGAACGAATTGCAGGAGATGAACGAGCAGCGGCTCGGGTTTTACAGCGGCATGAGCCACGAATTGAGGACGCCGTTGCAAGGAATCGTCGGTTACACGGACCTGCTCCTTGAAGAGTCGGAGGAGGGCACTTTCGAGCAGGAGAGCCTGACCGCGATTCGGAGTTCCTGTGACCATCTGCTCTCACTCGTCACAGACTTGCTCGACATCTCAAAGATTGCCGCAGGCAGAATGGAGTTGGACAAATCTCCAACCGAAATCACGCCGATCATCCGCGAGGCGGTTTCGATGGTCTCTCCTGGAGCCGCTGAGAAAGGTGTCACCTTGAAGACCAACTTGGCGGATTTGGGGGCTCATGATGTCGACGAGCGGGCGATTCGGCAGGTGGTTCTGAACCTCATCTCCAATGCCATCAAGTACACCGAGAAGGAGGGTGAGGTGGTGGTTTCGTGCGAACTTTCCGATGACCAGATTCACATCTTGGTACGGGACACCGGGGTCGGCATGAGTGACGAGGACCAGCAGGTGATTTTCCGTGAATTCGTCCAGGTGCGTGGCGCAGATGGGCGGCAGCGAGCTGGGACCGGACTCGGCCTGGCGCTCTCTAAACAGTTCATCGAGATGCATGGTGGGACGCTCATCGTCACGAGCAAAGTCGGAGTTGGCTCAACATTCATCGTCAATTTGCCGAGCGAATGAATCGGCGGCCGGCGTGACTAGCGACGAATGATGATGGTGAGCAGGTCGTCGTGCCTGAGCACATGGTCAAGCCCAACCCGCTGCCAGTCGAACTTTGCGGAGGGACCCTTGACTCTAGCGAAGCGGAACTTGCGAACGAAGTCGCGGTGGAGGGTGGCGCAGACTTCGCGAACGGTGCTGCCCTCCTTGACGATCAGAGGCTCGATGAGGTCTGCTTCTTGGCCCTGCGGTTTCAGGAAAACTGACATGAAGCCGAGATTGTCGTAGATGAAGTCCTTCATCGCCTCGACCCCTTGACCGGTCTTTGCAGAGATTGGAAGAACCGGCCACCCGGCTGGAAGGCTTTCGTACATCTCCTCGAGGTCCTTCTCGGTTGCGAGGTCAATCTTGTTGACGATTACAACCGCCTTTG
>CAZPJQ010000071.1:0-8899 GCA_964586945.1 uncultured Candidatus Poseidoniales archaeon | reverse complement strand
CACTGGCTCGGCGAGCAGGAGTGGAGCAACGGCAATGTCGGTCTGATGGGCAAGTCGTATGCCGGCACCACCAACTGGGAGGCGGCGCAGAACCCATCTGAGCACCTCAAGACGATTGTGCCGATTTCAGGCTCCATAGGCGTCCAGCAGATGTTCTATCGCAACGGAAGTTCTGAAGCGCGCGCCATGCTCTACGATGTGCTCTACGAAGGAGCGACTACAGACGCCACCGAAGATGATATGCGAATGTGCAGCGACGATGTCATCGGACCCATCTCACCGTTCACGACCTGGCTCGGAGCGGGAGTCGGTGGAGACATCTGGAACGACTACTGGGACGAGCGCTACCACCTGCAGGATGTGCTCGACAACTACGAGGGAAGCGTCTATCTCGTTTGGGGATTCCAAGACTGGAACGTCGACCCGTACCACGCATTCCCCACCTTCGGCATGTTGAATGACGCCGGAATACACACTAGGGCCATCATTGGACAGTGGGCGCACAACTATCCTGACCAACCTAGCAGGCACGGCGATTTGGAGAGTGGGTATGGAGCTGAGGCTTTTCCCAACATGAGTCGGATGGACTGGGCCATAGAGTTGTACAACTGGTTCAACTACTATCTCAAGGATATCGGAGAAGAGCCTGCAGCAATAGCACAGGTGCAGACCAACGACGGACACTGGCACGCCGAGGAGACATGGCCCCCAGGAGACAAGGAGTGGGAGAGGATCACCCTCGATGCCGCAGACACTTCGGGTAATTGGGTCTCCTCCACTATTTCCTCCTCGTTCACCGTTCCTGGTTTTGATGAAGACATGCACATCTCCGGACTTCCCACCCTCCACCTCTCAGTGAATACCCCCCTATTCCAAGGATGCCCAGTAGGTGGTGGCCAAATATTTGCTACTATGTTCGATGATGAGACCGGATTGCGTCTCGGCCATGCGACGATGGATTTGCGATATCGTGACGGTGGCTATGAGGCAAATACGGTGATTCCCGGCCAGAACTACCTGATGCTGATGGAGTTCAACCCGCTCGACGTCATGCTGCCTGCCGGACACGCCATTCGAGTGGACTTGACCGAATCAGGTGAAGACTACCTCCCCTCCCCGTGCGCGTTGACTGGCATAGGAATCTCACTCGACGAATCGAGTGAACTCGGACTGCCAATCATCCACCGACCGCCAGCCGACCATCGATGGTTCACGGTACCGCAGTTGGAAGTTGGCGAGGAGGCCTAGTCACTCTTCTGAGTCACCGCGCCCGTAGTTCTTGAACCAACCTTGGTCCAACTCGTCCTCTCGGCGCTCAATGGTGTTCCTCAGAATAACTCCGTGGTGGGTATGGAGACGCCTGCCGCGCATCAATTGCTCGACTTCGTCCTCAATTACGCGAAGTTCCTCCAAAGATGAAATTGTCTCCAACCCCTCGTCGAGGCGACGGAAGTTTCGGCTTCTGTGCACCCAGATTACTCCGTAAATGGGGACCAAAGCGATTGGGATAATCAACTCAGAAGTAAGTGCTGAGAGAAGCCAAGACAACGAAATCTCAGTTCCGTGGCTGTGGTAATCAGTGACGAAGCCCTCACCGGACACATAGAACCACCCGGTGTTTCCACCATACATTGTGAATGGAGTGATATCTTCGTCAAGGGTGTCGCTACGCCTTTCCAATTCGATTTCGTCGGACCACCCATCGTTGTCATCGTCTTCATCGAGGACATCGGGTATCGTGTCCCAATCGTAGTCTGGTGGGACATCTTCGGGGTTAAAAATGTCGTATTTCTTCAATGCGGTCGATGATGCCAACTCCAAATCGTTGGTAATGCCATCGCCATCGATGTCGTCATCCAACGTATCGGGAATCCCATCGCCATCGGTGTCGAAGCACCCGTTCATGTGTCGATATGACATTCCGTGTGTGTTTGGGCAATCATCGGAGATGTTGAGGCCAGGTTGATCGCTGAAACCATCTCCATCAGAATCGGACCATGCTTCGGAATTATTGGGATATGCATCATCATCATCGTTGTAGCCATCGCCATCGGAATCATCCTGCGCCTGTGCAATCGGTGATGAGATTATGATGAATGCAAGTAAGAGACAGAACCAAACTGCAACTCGACTCATGGAAATACGAATACGACATTTCTTATCAATCAATAAGGAGAATCGATTGATATCGACATTGAAATACGACCTCTTCTTTCATAGGCATGTGCAGAAGGAATTTGTCGCTGTCGGTGTTGCCCTCTGTCTGTTAGTTGTAGCTTGGTTTGGAGGCCTATTCGACTCAGACGGGGGGGGTGTTGAACTGGAACAATTTCCTGACTTCTCCACCGTTGCTGATGATGGGGTGACCTACTCTAACAGCAACTATGCCGGCGAACCATACATCGTGTTGTTCTCTGCGGAATGGTGTGATTCTCCTTGTCATGCTACTATGCATGCAATCAAATCCGCATTGAACGATGCTTCAATGATTGTGTTGAGTACTGACCCCGCAGATAATCCACAGGGAATCACATTGGAAGACTGGCATAATCGAGCCGACGCTTACGACGATGATGGAGAGGACTTGGGTCAGACACTTGATTTTCCCTTTGCCAAGGGAATTGAACAAGCTGAAGAAGTTGAAATCAGTTCTCGGCCTTCGATAGTATTCGTAAACTCCGATGGAGAAATCGTGGACATTCACAAGGGTGGATTGAGCGATGCTGACGAGATTCGCTCGTACTGGGAATCTGCTGGTGGAAGCGTCTGATGCGCGTGCTCGCGTTCGAAGACTCCTACGATGTCGAGGCGCTGCTGACTTCGGGTGGAGTCGACTTTGAGGCACTGCAGTTTGAGCAACGTTGGAACACCGAGGATGCCCTCCAAGTAATCGCTGACTTCAAGCCCGACGTACTGCTGCTCGACCATTTCATCCCACCTCTCAAGGGGTTGGAAGTGCTGAACTTGGTCAATGTGGCTGTCGAGGCGGGTCACATCGAGCGGCCAGACACCATCGTGGGCATGAGTTCAGCGTCGTTCGCCAATAGGCGCATGGAAAAGAGCGGCGCAGACCACGCAGTCATCAAGTTCGACTTGGCCTCACTCGACCTCTGGCCGCGGCTAGAGTGAATGCACAGAGCGACAGCAAGAGGCTCGGACCGGGCAGGATTCCCGGCTCTTCCTCCTTCGCCGGCGGTTCCACTTGGTAGAGGGTAAATGCGTCTCCGACTTCACCATCGTGACGCTGGTACTCCACATGCATGATGTCAGCGTCTGCGACTATGACCATCATCCCGTACGACTTCTCTCGATAGTAGACCCACTCCGGCTGGTCGTTGTCATAGTCGTACGAACCTCGCCCGGCGGTTCCTGCGATGATGTGGATCGGCGCGCCCGGCTCTGAGAAGTCGATGCCGTTGCCATTGACTCCGCGGTCCTGAACTGTGGAGTTGATGACCGGCCAAGTCCGCTCGTAGTAGTGGTCGTGTCCCCAGATGACCAAGTCAACGCCCTGTTCGACGAAGAGCAGCTCCAACTCAGTTCGCAACTGAGCATCTTCATCGTGCGATGCATCGCCGTGCGAGGTGTACATCGGCTTGTGACCATAGACAATCAACCAAGGAGTCGAGCCCCTGTTGGCATTCGCCTGCGCCAAATCCTGTGCCAACCATTGGTTTTGGGCGCTCCCCGCCGAATAGTCGTGCTCCGTAGAAAATCCGGTGAAGTGAACCGGCCCGACATCGAACGAGTGCCAGAAGTCGGTGTTCGAGTCGGATGGATACTCCAGTCTGGTCTCATATGCGTCGAACTCGTAGGTCGCCTCATTCTCATGATTTCCAGGCACCATCATCCACGGCATACCCGACATCGACGGCTCGTTGTCTCGAAAATAGTCGTCCCAAACCGACTGCTCGCCGTTAGCATACGAAATGTCGCCGGAAAGAATCAGGAAATCCGCATCACTGTCCAGAATATTTTGGCTGGTCTGCAGCCCATCGTCGCTCATCCCGTGGTCGCCAAAGGCGAGGAACTTAACCGAGGAGGTGGGAGAGGGAAGTGTGTTGAAACTGAAGGTGGATGACCAGTCACTTCCGTCACCGACGCGGTAGCTGTAGTTTGAGGCGGACTGAAGGCCGGTCATCGTCGCGGTGTGAAACACCATGTCGTGGCTGTAACACGTCGAACTGCCTGACGCGCTCTCACCCAACTCGCCATCCAAGCCATACTCGACCTCCGAATCGGTCTGCCCGGGAGTAGCCCACGAAACCTGCATTTCAGTCGGATTCTGAGTCATTGAGAGGTGAGTTTGCTCCGGGGTGCTGTCGGCGAAAAGGGTACTAATCGGGCAACTGAGTGAGATTTGGGCGCTGCCCGAGGGAACCACCATCAGCAGCGGCAGAATGAGAAGAGTGGCCAGCGCCCTTGCGCGAATCATCTCACTCATCCCAAGGAAACCAATCTTGCTCGCCCTCTGGACGATACCACCACTGGCCGTCGTCGTCCTTCCACCACTCGACACCCTTGTCGTCAAAGTAGTGGTCTGGGTCGTCCTCTTCCTCTTCGGCCGGGACTTCGTCCCCTCGCTCTTCAATGATCGCTCTCTTGACAAGTTCGGCCTCTTCCTCAACATCGTGGAAAACACGGTGACCGGGGTCTTGAGAGCGCATTCGGTCGTGGTCGCCAGAAGCGATGGCGTCGTCTGAATCGCGGTAGAATTCTTCTGCCATCTTACGCTTGTAATCGTCATATTCGTCGCTGCCCCACGAACCCTGTCCTTCTGTTGAACTCGACATCAATTCGTCGAGATTGACCGGACCTCCAAGTTCTAACTCTGGCGCGTCGGGCATGTTCGTATCATCGTAGAACTCTTCGTCATCAGATTCCAACTTCGTGAAGGTGGTCCCCGCAGGGTGGACCTCTTCAATCGCCTCAAGCAGTAAATCATGCTCTCCAGCGGAAATATTGCCCTCATCGAAGAAGCCGCTAACCGACCTAACGAGGCCGTTCAGTTTGCGGCCAAGGTCATCGGGTTCTGTCTCTTCAACGACCTTGTCAATCTGGCGGATGGTCCTGTCGTAGGCGCTGCCTGTGAGGCTGCCTAGGAACTTCCCGAACCCCTTCTTCTTCCGTGCCACGCTACTACCTCCGGCAGCAATGGAGCGCCAAGCCTGTTAAGGATTCACCGCCGCAGGGGGTCTGTGGTAGATGAGTGGCTAGTCAAAGCGATGGCGGCGTACAACGCCGATTCGCTTGAGAATCGCGATGGATATCGCGGACTCGTCCATATGCCCGGGGAGTGTCTTGAGCAGATCGTGCTGTGGTCGCTGGAGTCGCTTCCCGACGAGATTCTCGTAGGACTGGACGCAGACCAGAAGCAGCCACACATAGTGGAGGTCGACGAGATGTATCAGGGCGTCGAGCACGAGACCGAACTGTTTGCTGGCGAAGGGTTCGTGCTCACGGACGCCACAATAGTCAACCGCGGCGACTCATTCTCAGTCCACCATGTTCCCGAGGAGTGGACAGATGGAATCTTCACCAAAACACGGGGGCCGAGGGGGGGGAGATTCGTCCACTGGCTCCACACCCATCCAAACGCTGTGGCAATCCCTTCAGAGCAGGACGCGGATGCGGCGCAGTACACGCTCGGCGTCGACATGATTCTTGGCATCCAATTCTCACCAGAAGGGCCACTCCCGTGGTTTGAGGACGCTGAGGGGGTGAGGCGTCGGCTTGAGCCGGAGGAGGTTGCACCAGTGCGTGCGCGTAGAGGGTGGGGCGGTTGGCGACAGAGAAAACAGCGGCCCGTTTTGGGAATCGCTCCAACAGGCCATCGCATTCACGGTCTGGAGTTGATTTCCTTCCATCGCTCGGGAACAGGAATCAATGTCATCTTCATCGACGAAGAGGGATATCCGTACGGCTGGCAGCACGGCTCATGAGAAGAAATGCTCGCGGAAGTAGGCGAGCTCGGCGATCGACTCCCTGATGTCATCCAGTGCCCGGTGGCCACCTAATTTGGCGAACGATGACGACTCCGGTTTCCAGCGCTTTGCAAGTTCCTTGACTGTCGAGACATCGATGCTGCGGTAGTGAAAGTGGTCGTGCAGTTCAGGGAGGTATTTTCGAAGAAATCGGCGGTCTTGGCCGATGGTGTTGCCGCACAGGGGTGATTTGCGATACTCGGTATGCTCTCTCACGAACTCCAGGGTTAGACGCTCCGCCTCCTCTTCGGTGACCTCGCTCGCCCGAACTTTCGCGACTAGGCCGCTATCGTTGTGGTGGGAGGTGTTCCACTCATCCATCGAGTCTAGCAACTCGTCAGACTGGTGGATGGCTATGCTCGGGCCTTCTGCAACGATGTTCAGGTCGGAGTCTGTGATGATGGTGGCGAGCTCGATGATGCGGTTCGTGGCCGGGTCAAGCCCGGTGAACTCGCAGTCAATCCAGATGAGGTTGGCTTCTGCCATCGTGGAGCGTCGAAGCATGCCCTTCATGAGCGTTGGCCTTCGAATCGACGCACAGACTGATAGCGACAGTTCGCGGCGCAGAGCCAATTGGACGGCCGGTGGCCGGTCCGGAGCCGGTTGAGTGGAGGGATTCGGTGGAAGAGCGAGAGGTCGGATTCATTGAACTCCTGCAAGTCAATCCGAAGTTTCGTCGTTACTGGGTTGGAAATGCAATTTCGATGCTCGGTGAGTGGTTCAACACGATTGCCCTCTTCGTGCTGATAGACGCCATGAGTGGCAGTTCCGAACTGGCGCTCGGTGTCCTGTTCATGCTGCGAATGTTCGCTCTCGCCTTCCCTCAACTGCTGACCGGAGTTCTGGCCGACCGGTACAGCCGCAAGTGGCTGATGGTGCTCGCTAACGTTCTCAGTGCGGGTGCGGTAGCCTCGCTTCTCTGGGTTGACGCAGGCAACAGCGACCACATCTGGTTCGTCTACGGCGTCGCCGCCCTGCTGATGGTGCTGCACGCCATCTATGTCCCTGCAGAGAACGCGGCGATGCCCAACATCACTCGTGACAACGAGTTGCTCACCGCCAACGCGATGAACTCGGCGACATGGTCCGCCTCACTTGCCATCGGCTCGGCAATCGGCGGCTTCGTGGTCGCTGCACATGGAGTCGAAGTTGCATTCATCGTCGACGCAATCGCATTTCTAGTGGCCGCGGCAGTCATCGCCACAATCGACATTCCACAGACAAAAGTGAAGGGGAAAGAGGGCTCGTTCATCGCCTCAAGTCTGGGACAGGTGAAGGAAGGACTGGTCATCATTTGGAAGACCCCGAGAGTGCGGAGGGTCATCACGGCGAAGGCGCTTTGGGGGCTCTTTGGCGGCGGGCTGGTCTACATGCTCGTACTCATCGGAGGTGATGTCGGGATGGGTGACTTCGCGGCTGGATTGGGAATCCTCTTCGCGGCGCGTGGGTTGGGTACTGGGCTTGGCCCCGTGCTTGCGAGATACGCCTTCACAGACCGTTCGAAATGGCCCTACATGCTCGGTTGGCTGGTCTCCACCTGCGGGCTTGGCTACGCTCTCATCGGCTTCCTCCAATGGCAGGCTGCGTTCGTCCTTTTCGTGGTGCTGGCACACGCTGCGAGCGGAGTAAACTGGGTGCTCTCTACAGTTCTGCTTCAAGAGCGGAGCGAGGATGAGTGGCGCGGCAGAATGTTCTCCACTGATTTCCTGCTGATGACGCTAGTCAACGGATTCTCTACGATGGCGGCCTCCCTGTTGTTGGAGTTCACTGATGTCGGGCTCTACGACGCAGTCAAACTGTTCGCGGTGTTGCAGATTACCTCTGGTGTAGTGTGGGTGATGTTGGTCACGCCCGGCGAAAAGGCGTATGCAGAAGAGCAGGGTCGAGAGAGCGGTCTGGCATCGCTCGTTTGACTCCGAACAGTAAGGCACCTTCCTTATCGACGAGTTCAAGAACGGGCCGCGGACCGCCCGGCTCATGGTGGAAATGGTCGACCAAGTCGACGCACGGGGATTTGCGATGAGCCCATCGCTTCCAGAAGATTGCAAAAACTACCTGATTGACATCGACGGAACGGTTTGCGAGGATGTCCCGAATGAGGAGCCTGAGCGGATGGAGGATGCGGAGGTTTTCGAGGATGTGGTGGAGGTCATCAACGGCTGGTACGACGAGGGCCATGTAATCACTTTCTTCACGAGCCGAACCTCAGACTTGGCAGAGGTGACCGAGCGCTGGCTGGACAAAAACGGCTTTCGCTACCATGGCGTGCTGTACGACAAACCAAGGGGCGGAAACTACCACTGGGTGGACAACCACACTGTCCGGGCCACTCGATTCAACTCCAAATTCACTCAGTTCATCAAGCGGTGGGCTGAGGTAGAAGTTTTCGACGACAAATGATTATCCCCGTCGCAAAACAAAACCAATCCGCCGGTCTTCACTCGGCGCGGAACTTCTCAAGCGGTGGTGTAACCGATGTCGCAGGAGTCGACGCTGTAGGCGAGAATGTAGAGCGAGCGGAGATTAACTGCATTCTCGGCGAGCGAGCGGGTGAAGGCGGCGAGCGATCCCGGCTCATGGGCAAGGCTGACCGTGTGCAACTCATTCACAGAGTAGGTGGCACCATTCGCATCCAGCGCGGCTCTGGTCGCATCGGAGTCATTGGTCACTATTGCAACGCGGGCGTGGGAGTTTCCTACCGCGGCGATAGCCAGAATGTTCACTCCCGCCTCGGCTAGGGCTTCACAGTTTGCGGCTAGAGAGCCGGGCTCGTTGCTCAGTTCGACATTGAACTCTTCCATGAGGTTCGGTTGGCATTCAATCGCTTGAACCTGCCGCGCCATTGAGGTTTCAGGCTAGCGGGTTCACCAGATGTTGTGCAGACCCACAAGAACCACGATTGGAGCGAGGCTCAT
>CAZPJQ010000070.1:554-9011 GCA_964586945.1 uncultured Candidatus Poseidoniales archaeon | reverse complement strand
CCAATCGGCCACCCCTGTATACCGTTGTCGCAGTGTTCGACCGTGGACGCACAACCTCGCCACTCCAAGACTCTCAAGGTGGCCGGCCAGTTCGAGCGCGGTATCCGGCCCCTTGCCGGTTCCAAGCCTCATCTTGACCGTGATTGGGACATCTGAAACCTCGATGCAACGCTCGACCATGTCCAGCAACTCCTCCGGGTAGCCCATCAGCGCCGCACCCGCACAGTGGCGAGTTACTTTGGGGGCTGGGCAACCGAAATTGAGGTCGACCATGTCGGCAACCTCTGCCAACATCTCAGTGCAGTGAACCATCTCATCAGCATCTCCTCCGAAGATTTGTGGGATGAAGGGGCTCTCTCGCGGGTCGCTGGCCACCTTGTGCCAACTCTTCGCATCCCTACGCGTCAATGCGGCGGCGGCGGTGAATTCTGTGATGGTGAAATCAGCTCCACACTCCCGCGCCAAGAGGCGATATGCGAGGTCGCTCACACCCGCCATCGGAGCGAGGAAGAGGGGGACGGGTGGAGGCTGCTCGCTCATCACTTGGCCGAGCAGGTCAACCTCTTGAGAAGTTCGGGGCGAAAACGGTGGCGTGGTAGCCCATAGAAGCGGTTATGAAGGGTTGTCCGGTGGGCGGGCCGCACGGAGGAAGAGCGTGCCCCTTCGCTGCCCTTTGAGACCTGTGAATTGAATGCCGTTCACATCGGTACCCAGAACAAGAGCAGGGACATGCAGCCCTTCATTCAGGAAGTAACCACCGAGGGTCCTCCAATCCACCTTTTCAACATCAGCAAGACCGACGAGCGCATCGCTCTCGCAGCCAACTTCCTCACTTTGTACGAGCCTCAGGAAATCCTCGTAGTCAGCGCTCGTCAGTTCGGGCAGCGCCCGGCTCGCAGGTTCGCTCAGGCCATCGGCGCCCGCCACATCGTCGGCCGCTTCATCCCAGGCACGCTCACTAACCCCAGACTTCGTACCTACATCGAACCTCGACTCATCTTCGTGACCGACCCGCAGGCGGACAGTCAAGCACTCTCTGAGGCAGTAAACACAGGCCTACCTGTCGTCGGCATATGCGACACAAACAACACCCTCCGAAATGTCGACCTATGCATCCCTGCAAACAACAAGGGTCGCCGCAGTCTAGCACTCATCTACTGGCTCCTCTCAAGAGAGATTCTCAAGGCCCGCGGCGTCACCGACGATGCCACATGGAACCACACTCAGGACATCGAGGACTGGGAGTCCTCGTTCTGAACTGACTTGGCTCACCAAGTCCGAATCCATTTGGGTGACCATTCTCAAATCATGAGGAAATCGTCCCACCGTTCAGGGCAGGCCGGGGGAATCCTCTTGATGCGTTGCAGCCTGTTTAGGGCCGATGACCGCCGACGGCGACTCCACCGAGGCTTCCGCCACCGCCCTTGAACTCGCAGTCGCCACAAAGGACGATGACGAGATTTGGCGGGCTGAGGCGGGTATGCCGCTTCGAGTCTCTTCCAGCGACCTCGAGAGACACGCCTACTGTCCACTTTCATGGCATCTCTCCAAGACCGGGGTGGCTGGGGAGGGTGAAGCGATTGAGCGAGGAAAGAGGAAACATGAGGAAATCCACAAGGCGATGGAGGACTACCAAGGAAAAGATCGGCGGGCCCGCCGCGAGATGGTCATCTGGACTTGGTGGTTCGCAATTGTAGCAACCTTCGCAGCGGATACTGGCGCCTTCTTTTTCGTCGGTGAAGGAATGATAGAAGAGGAAGTCACGGTTCGATTCGCCCGCTATCTTGCCCTGCTCTCCCTGACTTGGCTAATCCTCGCAATCTTCCTTCTGGTCATCCCCTGGCGCAGGCTGATTGGTGCCCCCTTCGGTCTCGCTCAACCTCCAAATCCGGTCGAGTTCGACCTCTTGGATTCGGAATTCGAGGATATCGGAGTCAAGGTCGAGGGAGATGGCGGCTGGTTGGAGGGTGGCAGAATCGAATTTTGGCTGCTGTTGGGGAGCCTCACAATCGCGCTTCACTCACTCGCGCTCTACGCCGCTCGCGACCGCTCGGTCGCCACCTTCGTATTACTCGTAGCAACGGTCGCTTGGACTCTCGTCGCCGCTTGGCGACTCCACCGTGGTCTGCTCGCCACTACAGAGGCGGAGGAGCAGCGGGAGGAGGTGGATATCGACGAAGGAGGAATTCTTGCCTACTCCGATGATTCCACTCAATCTGACCTACTCGTCGACGAAAAGACCGGCCTTCGAGGCCGGCCCGACCAGATCATCGTCATTGAGAACAAGTTCGTCCCCGTTGAACAAAAGACTGGGAAGATCCCTATTGAACCCCATTTCAGCCATCAACTACAGGTTCTGGCCTACCTGAAACTCGTCTCAGAGCTGACCAACACCCCTGCTGAGTACGGCATCCTACGATACGGCAAGGAGGCCCTCCATCGCATTGACTGGGATGATGCAGGGAAGGGCATGCTGCTAGAGCAAATTTCGGAGGTCCAGCGGTTGATGGTTGAAGGTGGCGCGGCGCGCAATCACGAGAGACCGGGGAAGTGCAGGAACTGCTCGCGACGGCACCGTTGCCCTGAATCACTGGTCTAGACAGGGACGCAGTCTTCTTCGTTGGCCCTCTCCGGGAAGAGAATGCACGGTCGAACTACCGAGACCGAGACTTCAAACTCGTCATGGAAGGATATTTGGTCGACTGGAGTGGTAAGGCCGTACGCCTGTGCCTCTACCTCCAACTCCCATGTTCCCGCCTTGAATGGAGGATAGAACCTCTTCAACGGCGGGTAGCGATCTGAGGTAGCATTGTCTTGCCAAAATGGCTCGTCAACATTCTTGTTGGCCCCGGGCTCCCAAAGTCGGGCGTGAACATAGCGAACTGCGCTGGTTAGATTAGAACAGTCTATTATCAGGGCTGGGCAGTCCATCACAACTCGGAAAAATATTCGAATTTCCTTCACCTCAGAGTCGAATTGAATTTCCTTTGGAGCGGGGTTGAGGATAATTGCCTCTAACTCCGTTGAGTCGAAGGTATGGTTGAAACCGTACACCTCGACCCTGTCATCAGTGGTGGGTACCCCCCTTGTCCACTCCATCAATTCCCGGCTGGCAACCAAGCCGATGCAACCTGAAAGACTACTCGAGAGCAACAGCGTGAGAATCAGCATCACCACGGGCTTGACCTGTCGCATCAATACCCTAAGCGCGCCTCCCTCATTTCAACACCCCGCTGCGTAGTGTTGGTCAACAACCGTTTGGGAAGGTCCGAGGGAGTCCCGTGAAACGAAAGGAGAACCCCGCCGTGGTTTAGCGCCTGTCAGCACTCACAGGGTTCGTCAACGAAGACTCGGCTACCCTCTCGTCATCACTCAGGCAGTAGGGCCAAGCAGCGACACCGCTTCAAGATTCACTTTGCCGAGGAGAAGAAACTCCCGCTCGTGGCAAGTAAGATTACTCTGTCGAGTCGTCGCTCTTTCGGCGTGGAGCACGGTGCTTCTTGGATTCGCCGCCATTATCCTCTTCGACCGTGAAATCGGTGACATCCTTCGCCTCCTTCAACTCGTTTCCAACAACGGTGTGGTCTGGAATTATGTCGACACTGACATTATCACCGGGTAGGACCCCTTCTTCGCCGGTCAATTCGAAGATGTCTGAACGAATCTTGGCATCTGAGGCGGTCAACTCGACCTGTTCATCAGACAGGTGACGGCGCCCTTCTTTGTCACCGATGATGTCGTCGATGTCAACCTGGTCGGCTCGCACAGCAGCTCGCAGATGAGTGTCCGCGATTTGATCGCCCGACTCTGCATCTTCTGGATCAATCTGTTGTTCGGATCGCCACTCTTCCGCCTCGTCGATGTCCTTCTCAGCAGCCTGCAACTTTGAATCCCAATCGCTCTCGTACTGGTCGGAGTCGAAGCCAAGCTCGTCAAGAGTTTCGTCGAAACTGTCCGTGCCGGTCACTACCTCATCCCAATCGACCTCCTCCTCAATCTCCTCTTGGATGGCCCGCTCCTTACGCTCTCTTCGCTCGTAGAATGAGGATACATCCTGAACTTCGCCGCAGTATGGGCAATGGTCCATCAGGTCCGGAATGTTGGAATTGCACTTTGAGCAATCATGGAACTGCGACTGGCCGGCGGCGAGGTCAAAGTCGCAGTGTGGACATATTTCCTCGTCGCCTTCAATCTCACCGTCACAGGTTGGACAGTAGTCGAAGGTCTCTCGTTCCGCCTCCTCCTCAGAGGTGCGGGTTAGCACCCAGGCGGCTGCCAGAACGGCGATTAGCAGGATTGCTGCCACGATGAAGAGGATGGCCCCTTGAGTGACTGAGTTGTCGTTGGACTCGTACTCACCCAGTCCTGTGGCTGATATCGTCCAGGAGGAGGTCCAAGTGGCAACCGTACCGCCCTCGGGCACGATGTACAACTCGAAGGGACCGGTCTCCTCGGCTAGGAAGGTGCAGATGACATAGTGGCTATCACCTGCCCCAGTAAAAGTGGACTGGTTTGAACTGAGCACCCGATTGTCAAGATGGTCCAAGCAGGTGAATGTCTCATCACCGCTCCCTTCTGTTGCCGTCACCTCGATGGTGTAGATGTAGGTGGTTCCGTAGACTAGGGGAGTGTCGCTCGGTGTCCAACTCTCAGTTTCCTGCATGAAGCGCAATGTCAGGCTGCTGTGCAGTGTCACGGAGCCGAAGGCGGTGTTGTCATCGAGGTTTGCGTCGTGACTACCTTCGTTTGCGGTCCAAGAGGCGCTAAACGAAATTAGCCGGTTGACATCACCGGAAGCGGGAGCCAAGAAGGTGAAGGTCCGCTCCTCTCCTGCTGGGATTCCGAGTCCCAGTTGGGGGGTCAGTGGCTGTCCATCGAAGATCGCAGAAAGGCTACCAATCACCGCGATTACCCCGATGTTGGTCACCGTCACCTCAAAGGTCACAGATTCACCCGGCAGGATAGTGTCACTCGATGCGGCGGCGAGAGGTGACACGGCCACATTCGGCACGGCGTGATTGGAGATTGACACATCGAGGTCGTCGTTGAATAGAATCGACTGAGGAACCTGACGGCTCGGGTCAATTCGCACCCGCAGCAGGTATTGACCAGCCTCAGAAATCTGAAGTTCGGTGGATGTCAGTACCTGCTCCCAACCCTGCAGCGGAGATGTCTCTGAAAATGAGAGCGAAAAGGAACGAACAACGGTCTCAGTCTGCCCTTCGACTCGCAATATTGCCACATCTATCGAACTGTCACCTTCACCGCCCATGCGGAGAATTTCCCCACTCAGTGTCCACGGGCCAGAGAGGGCCTCAACAGGAGTGGAAACCGAAACTTGGGGGTTCGGTTGTGCGTGATGGAGGTAGTCTGGGTCGGCGAGGACGGAGAAGGTGGAAGAGGTCGCTTCATTGTTCCCGATGTCGCTCTCGACGATTCCATCAGCCGATGATTGTGAGTTTACGAAGGCGGTCACCTGATGCTCACCCGCAGTCGGCGCATTGAATGAGGTCTGCATCGTGGTTGACTGTCCTATTGGAAGAGGAGGGACTTGCATCTCGGTCAGCAGGTTGCCATCCAATTGCAACAGCAGATGAGACGCACCTGCGTCCAAATTACCGGCGTTTGTGACTTCCACTGAAAGATTGACCACATCGCCTTGATGCAGACCTGCTGTCGGGCTCACTATCACCGCCGTGGCGGTCAGATCTGCCAATCCGGAAACTTCGATGGATTTGCTGACATTGTCACTCTCTCCCGAATGGGTCACAACGAGAACGACTGAATGGCTGCCGAATGGTAGGTCTGTCCAGACTCCTGAGACTTGGATGAAGCCCTCAGCAGCGATGCTGACCGTCTCCTGATGGAAGGCGAGATTTCCGATGTCGTCAGGGTGAAGACTGACATCGATGTCGGTGGCCTCACTCGTCGCTCCGTTCGTCAGAGTCACTGTGACCGAGAGGTCATCCCCCTCGACCAGTGAGGTTGGTGACAGCGCAATACTGTCTGTGGAGAAGGTGACATCGCCAGCCTGCGCTGTGGAACCGAGGGGAAGGAGCAGAGTTAGCAACAGAACGAGGGCGACGCCGACGGCTGGTACCTTCCGCATGGAGTTTGGAGGGAGCCCAATGCACTTCAACCCTGCCGCAGAGTGTTGCGCACGACTGAACCCGCATCACTTGTGATGCGTCGGCCTTCACGGTGCAAAGGGTTGAAGGGCGAGGTTAGCCGTCATTGTAGCGATAACATGCGTCGCTCGGCTTCGGCTCTCCTCATCGCTGCGCTCTTCCTACTGAGTGTCGCACCGACGATGTTGGTTTCCGCCACCTCTGGCAGGAGTGTGACGCCGACCTTTGGAACTGGGCCAAACGAAGGTGACGTCATCGGTGGTTCCTTCACCGTGGTCGTATCTGGGGCATCGGCTCTCGATGCTGTGCAACTCGACCTTTGGGATGGCGCTTCGTGGAGCGGATTGAGCAATGTCACCTCGGCGGATTCATGGCTCTACGGCTGGGACTCCTCCACAGTCACCGATGGTGGTGGTTACAGGATACGGATGGAAGGTTGGCTCAGTGGCGCGTCGACCGGAACCAGCGAAAGTGGAAATTTCACCGTGGACAACACCGCGCCTAGCAGTCTAGTGCTCTCTCTTCTTTCCCCAGACTATGGCACTGGCGCCTCGATCTCAGACAGAGCCTGGTACAACATTCCGAGCACAGGTACCCTATCGTTCACATGGAATGCCACCGACGACAACCTAGACTACGCCACGCTCACCGATGTACCCGGACCAGGCGCTCCCTCCAATGATGGCCCGGGCTTCCTAGCCCAACGCTGGGACTGGACTTCCGGAGGATTCCCTTCTTCGGGCACTTGGAGTCCAAAGTTGACCGTCTATGACGAGGCTGGGCTGTCGACAAATCTGGTGCGCTACATCGGAATCGACACAGATGGGCCTTCCGTCGGAACCCCGTCGCTCTCGGTCGGCTCGGGATGGTCGAATGCGAACACCCTCGTATTCTCAAACCTCTACAACGGAGCTAGTGACAGTGGAGGCTCTGGAATCGCTGGTTACGAGGTGAGAGACTCCACGGATGCGAGTTGGACCTCTGTTGGAATCGGCGGCGCTGGAACACTCTCACTCCAGGAGGGGATTCGAACGATTCAGTTCCGCGCCGTTGACAATGTGGGTAACCGGGGAAGCGAACTCAATGTCACCTTGAAAATAGACCAGAATGCGCCGCAGGCCGGCGGCTGGTTGGTCCCGGAACTGACCACAGGAATCTCCGGCGCAGTGGCGGTGGAGGTGCAGGCGAGCGACGAGTTCTCGGGTATCGACTATGTCACATCGAAGGTACAGTACGGATTCGACTCGGATGGGACGGGCGACACGCCAGACCTCACTGGAGCGTGGGTAGATGTGGCGCAGGGGCTCAGTGTGTCACTTTCGGCAAACATCGACTGGTCGACAAAGGAGGGGCAGTACCTCTCACTGAGAGCGGTTCTCTACGATAATGCGACCAACACGGCCAACAGTGCTACCCAACACTTCCTCGTCCTCCCAAGCCTTGACCTCGCCTGGCAATCCGCCTCGCTCGACAGGTTGGTCGTCAGGGCGGGCGCACAGGGAGTCGTCAATGTGACTTCTGTTCTGGTCAGCAACGAGCCCTACGCCGGTTCCATCAGCGTCCGCCTCCAAACCGCTCCCGCCGACCGTGACAATGACGACCCTTGGACCACGCTTGAGACGAGAACCCTCTCCGCTTCGGCATTAGTCGATCAAACTGAGACGATGCTCTGGTCGATTACAATCCTGAATCAAGGAGAATACGACATCAGGTTGGTCGTCGACCCCGATGATGCGATATCCGAGCGTGATGAGGGCAACAATGAGGCCTACATGGTGGCGCAGGGCTCCTCACAGCGTCTAGTCGGTGCGGTTCCCTCCTTCGGCCCATCTCTCCTCGTAGTTGGCGTGGCGGGGGCCTGGATCGGCTGGCTCCTCTCTCGGAGAGAGAAACAGGATGCGCAAGGTGAACAGGACTGATTGTAGTCGCTATTCCTCAGCGTAGGTGATTGACTCGTCGTCTGCGAGTTCCATCATTTTGGCGATCTCCTCCTCATCTTCGGGGTCGACCTGAGAGTTGGTGAATCGGCGTTGGCGGCGGCGGGCATCAGCGAGACCGGGAACCAGTTCCTCAAAACCAGTAGAAGTCTCTGGGCGGCGCTCCTCGATGTTGTCGAGGCGGCGGACCCTCATCTTTCGATCACGCCGTTCACGCTCGAGCATCTTGATGACGGTGCTGTGCTCGGCGCCGCGCAGAATGCGCTCGACAGCGTGAAGCCCGGGGGGACCCGGTAACCGGCGGCGGCGAGGGCATGCAGACCCGCTCCCTTGCCGCCAAACTCAGCCCGGCAGGCGAGGATCGCTTCCCGGTCACTCCCGAGCTCGCTCAC
>CAZPJQ010000070.1:0-544 GCA_964586945.1 uncultured Candidatus Poseidoniales archaeon | reverse complement strand
GTAGCCCCTCCTCATCTCCGATGAGGACGACAGTGCTGCCGTAGACCGACATCTCACAGCCGGTGTTCTCCTCGATCATCCGGCGAATGCGGCCATTGCGGCCGATAAGTCGGCCACGCATACGCGACTGCTGGGTGGATTGCTTGCCAACCCACTCACGCATGTCGTGGATTTGGAAGTAGCAGTTGTCGTCCAATAGCTGCAACGCCTTCTTCGGCGCCATGCCACGGCCTATCGCCTTGACGATGTCTGGCAGTTTCATCATCAGAATCGGGTCGGAGCCCTCAACCGCCCATGAGAGTGAGACATCGCCGGTCTTTGAGTCAATCTCAATGGCGGCACCCGAGCCCGCCTCAAGCGCCTTGCGAGTCGCCCCACTCCTTCCGATGAGAACCGCGATTCGGTCCTTCGGGACTCTGACGGTCGTTTCCATCGGCCTCGCCGACCTGCCTCCCCTCTTTCAAGCCGTCGAGTGGAAGTTGAGTCATGTTCTTCTCAAATTCACGAAAATAAAAGACTCACTGAGTGCTCGGGCACAGGGTGG
>CAZPJQ010000069.1:0-9224 GCA_964586945.1 uncultured Candidatus Poseidoniales archaeon | reverse complement strand
GCCCTTCCACCGTGACATGGTCTGTGCGCAACCCGGGCGACACCGAGGTTGACGCGAAGCAGAGCGAGATTCAGGATGGCGGCGAAGACCAGTACGGCTGGGGTACAAACGACCCTCTGGCTGGCGGTTGGAGGCTGGACATCGATGTCGACGGTGACAATGTGGATACTGAGACCACTATCTGGATTGAGTATGAGTCGATGGAGACGCCCGTCCCCGACCCTCCTACCGCAGAGGAGTGACCGTGATGATTCCCCTCGGCACCGGGCCGGGGATTGAGCCCATCGAGCATCCACTAATCATGGTCGAGCCGAAGGTGCCGTGGCAGGTGAGCGGCTGGCTGCTCATCCTGTTCGGGGTGCTGAGCGGGATGATGTGGGTTACTGATGCCGACCCAGTCGGTGGTGGCCTCGGCGCCTTCATCGACGATACATTTCTTGTCGGAATTTCAGTCAGTCTCACACTCTTCGTATGTGGGATTCTGATTCTCAGGAGGGTAAAAGTGGCCTCTTGGGTCGTCCTTGGGGTACTCATCTTGAATGCACTCTTGGTACCTTTCCTGCCCGGAAATTCTGGTCGCACAGAGTTCCTTGGCGATGACATGGTCTGGGCATTCATGGGAGCGGTCTGCCAAGGGATGGTCTGTGGTGGGGTCGCTTTGATTCCGGTCATATTCGGATTGAAGAAGGGAGAAGAGGGCCGCTTTTGAGTAGGTGAGAGTGGTTGACCCTGTTCAGTTTCCATATTCTTGATATCTGAACTGAAAGTGAAAAATTGCGCGCAGTGAATCGAATTCACCTTGCCAATCACTTTCAACCGGCTCGGCTCCCTCTATCTTTGGTTGATATACCCCGGCAGTTGAGAACCGACCACGGCAGGAGTGAGATGAATGGCGGAAAAGAAGAAGACGAATGATGAGAGCACAGAGGAAACCGACTTGATGGATGAGGAAATTGAGGAGGTCGTGATTGAGGTGCCTGAGGGTGAACCGACGATTGATGACCTACCCGGTGTAGGGCCCGCGACCGCTGAGAAGTTGGTTGAAGCGGGCTTCAACGAGTTGCTTTCAATCGCTGTGATGTCACCGAGTGAGTTGGCTACTGCCGCCGAACTTGGTGAAGCAGTTTCAGCCAAGATCATCGCTGGGGCGAAGAAGCTGGCCAACATCGGCGGCTTCCTAAGCGGTAACGAACTACTGGAGCGCCGAAGTCATGTCATGAAGTTGACCAGCGGGAGCAAGGCTCTCGACGAATTGCTCGGTGGCGGATTTGAGACTCAGGCCATTTGTGAGGTCTACGGCGAGTTCGGCTCGGGCAAGACCCAGATTGGTCATCAATTGGCCGTAAACACGATTCTGCCAGTCGAACAGGGTGGATTCGGTGGAGAGGTATTCTACATCGATACTGAGGACACCTTTAGGCCAGAGCGAATCTCTCAGATGGCTCGCGGTATCGGGCTTGATCCAGAGATGATTCTCGAGAGAATACATGTCGCACGCGCCTACAACTCAGCACATCAGATGTTGCTGGTCGATGAGATCAAGCGGATGTCGAAGAACATCGAGGTCAAACTGGTCATCGTCGACTCGCTAACCAGCCACTTCCGTTCTGAGTACCTCGGACGAGGCAAGCTCGCCGAGCGCCAGCAGAAGTTGAACAAGCACCTGAGGGAGTTGAAGCAGTTGGCTGATATCAGCAACGCTCTCGTCCTGGTCACAAACCAAGTTCACTCCAAGCCGGATGCGATGTGGGGTGACCCTACCAAGCCGATCGGTGGACACATCGTCGGTCACGCATCAACATTCAGAATCTACCTGCGCAAGTCGAAGGGCGGTCGTAGAATCGGGCGACTGGTCGACTCCCCCAACCTACCAGAGGGTGAGGCGATATTCAACGTCGTCGCAGATGGTATCCGAGACTGAGAACCAGTCAGTTGTGGTTGACGGATTGGGGCCCGTTGGGCAACTTTGTGTCATTGCGGTTCCACTTGGTGCAGCGCCATTCTGCCAGAGCCGCCTCGGCAGCTGCTCGCATATCGGCGATATCTGGGTGGTCAGGGTTTGCAAGGCTAGTGAAGCAGGCGAGGCAGTGCCTTTCGCCGGCGACATCTAGGAAGTGCATGGAGACACAATCGGCCTTGCAGACGACGCAGGTACCGAAGCCGTGGAACTTGGGCATTGAAAATCGGTTTCCACCTCCGCTCTATGAACCCCTCGCTGGAAAAAACTGCGAGCAATTCGCAATCATTTCCGAATCGTTCAGTTCGGTACAGTGCGAGTTGTCAACCAGAATCAGATTCCAAGATCAGACATCGAGATGTGAGTCAGACATGCGGCTTCCCAGGTTTCCCGCGCAGGCAGTTCGTCTTGGAACAGGCCCAACCTGCGAATCCCCTCATCACTAGGCGAAGGCCGTTCTGGCGAGAGTTCTGCATCGAGCCATCCCATCAATCGGTCGGCGACGACATCCATCGAAGCCTGATGACCTACCAATTCTCCGTCAGTCCATTCAGGCAGTCGTACGAGCCAAGCCTTGTTGTCTCCGACCGCGAGTCCTGCCCTAGTGAATGCGACCTTCATCTGATGTGTCCCTGAAAGAAGCCTCAGAAATTCTCCATCGATCGAGTTGCTGACCATCGTCCCCGCTTCAAACCGTGAACTGACCGCCAGCCAAGCGGCCCAAAGGTGGCGCTCGCTGAGGACGGTCGGATGGCCCAACAGCATCCAACGAGGGTCTTCCCTATGCTCGATTAGAGTGTTTGCAACCGCCCTCGGGTCACTGACAGGCTCATTGAACTCGATGCACCATGCGGGGAACCAAGGTGGAGCAGACCCATCCATCAGATTGGACGAAGCGTGACTTGGCCATAGGGCTTTCAGCGGCGTTTTTTCCTCCCGGAGAGTTGTCTTGCCTGGGTTACGATACCCTCAACGAGTTGGATGCTCCAACCTCGCTCATCAGCAAGTTTTCGCCGGTCCCGCTCGGTCATCTCTACAACATCAGTCAGTGTCCTAACACCTAGCCCCGCCATCTTGCGCGCCCTGACCCGCCCGACAGTGCGAAGCGATACCAACTGAAGCAGGTCAGTTCTGCATCCGTGCCGAACCCTGAGCCTCACCTCATCAATCAATTCCACCAACTTCTCGCGGGCTGGCTCGAGCAACTCATCTTCGCCCTCGTCGTTTCGCACAATCTCTCGACAGGCGTAAAGCAGCCACTCACAGAGGTCGGTTCTCACTCGCAGGTCGCCTGGTGCAACCCCTAGTGACGATTCAATGCGGCGGTTTGACAACTCGTCAATCCACGCCTCAAGCGCCGCCGCTGACTTGGCATGGATGAGAGGATCGAGGTCTAAATGTGATTCTTGGAGATCTTCTCGGCTGACCAACCGTTGCCCCTCTGTTGCAGAATGTACAGTTTGGAGTAACTCAATTTCGTTTTTCCTCGGCCAGAGTTGCATGAAGTCGGGGACGGTCGTGATCAGGTGCAGCAAACCGAACGGCGAGAGTGTGGTCTCTTCGTCCAACCCAGCCAATATCGCGGTAGCCCGGCGAACACCCTTCCGCAGAATGTGCCCGCTGAGCGGGTCGAGGTAGAGTCTGCTGACTCGCTCTCCGAATGCTGTGGGAGCGTAAGCCATCGCATCCTGTTCTGGTGTGGTTGGTTCCAATCTGCTTCCACGCATGACATCAGCAGCCGACTGGAATCCGATGACTGCAGGCCCCTTGCGAAGAGGTTTCTGCCTCTTCTCCTTTGGAAGCAAGTCATTCAATTGGACTCCGGGAGTCGATTTAGCGGCGCTCGCCCATGGTGGCATCTCATCGTCCCAATCCTCGATCTCAGCTTCAGAGGCGGCGAGCGCCCGCCTCTCCTCCTCGCTCGCCTCGATGTCAGCCGCCAGCCGCTCGTCGATTCCAAGCCTCTCCACCATGCCGTGTTCACACAACCAGTCGAGAATTCCATCGACATTGTCGGCGAGCATTTCCCGTGGGAGGTCTTGGGCGAGGAAGGTGAGAGAGAAAAAACGGCCGAGAGCGTGTCGGCTCCGTTGTCCGCCAGTCGCCACCGCGGCGAGAACATGCATTCGCATCGGGGATTCCATGTGCAGTTTCGAGACGATGTCCTCCGGCTCGCTGAGGAAGTAGAGTTCCGCCATTGCGTCAGCCTGTTCCTGAGTCTTGCAATGCAACCAAGCATCCCCTCGCAGGTCGTAGCCGGGTCTGCCGGCTCTGCCGAGCATCTGTTGGACTTCCATCACAGAGAGCAGATGGTTACCGCTGCCATCCCATCGCCTGAGGTCCCGGACGAGGACCCGTCTCGCCGGCAGGTTCACTCCTGCTGCTAGTGTTGGTGTGGCGCAAAGAGCGACCAATGTCCGCTCCTTGAACGCCGTTTCGATTAGCCGCCGCTGTCTACTTGTAAGTCCGGCGTGGTGAAATGCGACCCCGCCGGTAATCACCTCAGCCAGGATGTCAGCCATGTGGGATCCATCCTCAACCCCCTTCACCTGTTCCGAAAGGAGAGCCAATTCCTTGATGAGTTCCTCTTCGCCAGCCTCGATGAGAGTTTTCAGCCTCCGTTTTCCGAGGTCTCTAGCGGCTGATTGGGCGGAACGCCTTGTTCCAACGAAACAGAGCATTTGCCCGCCCTCCTCCAGCGTGTCCTTCAGGACCGCCCAAACCGGGGCGGTCTTCGGCCCGTCGAGTGTCCTAGGTGCCGGAAGTTTGGGTTCTCCACCATCCGGGTGAACCTCCTTCCTCACTTCGACGAGAAGTTCTGATTCGGTTGCGTAGCTTAGGGGAACAGGCCTCCAATCCGAAGTGATGAGTTTTGCCCCGAGCCAGTCGCCGACGGCTTCAGCGTTGCCCACTGTCGCCGATAGCGCCACCAATTGTGCGTCGGGGCGCTCGTGCATGATGCGGGCGAGATTGACTTCGAGAGTCGGCCCACGGCCGACATCGTGGACGAGATGTATTTCGTCAGCGATTACAACGGAGACCCCCTCTAGGAAGCGCTCACGATTACGGAGCAGGGAGTCAAACTTCTCCGAAGTGCAGACCAGAACATCCGCTTCGTCCAACTTCTTGCTCTCGCTGCTCCGGTCGCCCACCCCAATTCCAACTGAAAGTCCGACCGCGCCACACAACTCGTTCAATTCGTCGACCTTCTCCGACGCAAGCGCCTTCAACGGCACGATGTAAATCGCCCTACTGCCGATTTCATCCACCAAAAGCCGTCGCAGAATCGCGAGATATGCCACCAACGATTTTCCACTCGCCGTCGGAGCTGCTAGCAGCACACTTTCGCCGGCCAACACCGCCGGCATCGCCGCTGCCTGAGGCGGATACAACTCCTCGATTCCCCACGCCCCCGAAAGATGCTCCCGCACTTCGACAGGCAGGTCGAGGTCTGCGACATTGCAACTCCCCACTCCCGCCATGAGTAGGCATCCGCGCCTCACCGCTCAATAGGATAGCGGTCCAGCCGGGCGCTCAGTCGCCTTGGCACGGGTGTTCTACCTGGCTCTTCAGCGAGGCGAGTCGGGTGTTTCCCCGGAACCCCAGAACAGGGCGAGGGCAGGGCGTACCTCACTTAGGAGTCGGTAACCTTGAAGGGCTGATGAGCGCCGTGAGGAGGCGATGAGCGAGGAGGCGGGCGACGCTGGCGAGTTCGATGACTACGCCGATGAGCGTGATGTCAACGACTGGCTCGAGATATTCTGGGGCTCGCTACTTCTTGTCATCGGCCTCAAGCAATTAATCGACCCGGGTACCCTTCTTGCCACCCCGACGATGCAGTGGCTAGGGGCCGGTGTCGTCGCTCTTGGACTCTCATGGATTGGGCACGGCCTCAAGGACATGGCAGTGAAGGAAATTCGGGAAAGCCTTGGAGGAGCGTCTGCGGGCAGCCGGCGCACGGTTGACTACGGCCTCATCAGGGATGTTCTCCTCCACCCCGACCAGTACGGCAAGTTCCTGCTGGACGCTTACCGAGTTGCCTACGAAGATGGCGTTCTGACCGACCAAGAGTTGGGTGACCTCTCCCGCCTCACTGACATTCTGGACATTCCGCCACGCGAAGCGGCGAGAATCGCTACCCGCGCTGCAATCAATTGTGCTGTTGAAGATGGCGTTGTGACAGTTGCCGAGATGGCTCTCATCGATGGTGCGATGGACTCTGCTGGACTCACCGACGAAGAGAAGCAGAAGATTCGAGATGCGCTGGATGATGGCATCATCGACGACGACGAGAAGAAGATGCTCGACGAGATCCTCGGCAGAATCTGATCACCTACCGCGTAACGGTGGTAGAATAGTCGACCAGCCTGTGCTTGATGCCCTGTAGAAGTGACCCAAGATGGCTCAGAAGAATTGGTCAGCGAGTTTCTTTGCGCCTTGGATTCGCAACCACTCTATTCCGCCAGCGAGTAGCAGGAGTGTGAATCCTCCAGTCACCCAGAGATTTTCCCTCGGCACGATTCCGTCGGCAATCGAAATTCCGCTGCTCTGAGGAATGCTGCTCGCTCCCATCTTGGAGTTCGACAGCCAGGTCACCTCCATTCCATCAGTACCGCAATCGCAGTAGGAAATAGTCAGCAGTTCAGGGTAGAGGTCCTCCTGCAACTCCTCCCAGTCCCTTTGAGAAATCATGTCAGGCCGTGACGCCCAAATCGGCTCTGTTGCCGAGCCGGCCGGTTCAGTAGCCGCCATCCTCCATTCAATGTGGAGCAGCTCACCATCCGGCTTTTCATCGACGACAAGCAGGGCTTCGAGCATCAACAGGTCGAGAGTCAGTGCCCGTCCGGACTGCAGAATAAATCGAATTTCCTCTTCGCTACCCATCGGATGGTCGGAGAGCCAGCCGAAGACAAAACTGTCCAAGCGGATCTCGGACAACTCCTCGGTGTGAACCTGCCACCTGCCGTCTCCGGTCTCATGCGCTCCTGTAACGTGTAACCTCAAGTTCAGGGTCTCCCCCGGTGCGAGCCCAAAGAAACCACTTGCAGCACCAGCCTTGACACCGGTCCGGCTAGCCTCTTCGACGACCGCCAAGCGAGCCTGCAGAACTTCGTCGAGTGTCATCTCACCGCTGCGCGGCGCCTCGTCAGTCATCGCCCAAACCGGCGAAGCGATACCACCGACGATGAGCAGGAACAGCGCGACTGGCAGAAGCAGCCGTTTTGACCATCTAAAGTTGGTCGGCACGGCAAATCCTGCGAATGCCGCCGCCGTGCCTAACAGAGCAATCCCCACCGTGAATGCCCCAGAGCCTGTGACTCCTGTGACCTCTGAGGAATCACCGACATATGCCTCCCCTGCAAGCCAGTTTGCGTCCCCCATGAACTCGGAGGGGCTGGAGGAGCCAATCCCCTTGTGAGAGAGTCTGGCGAACCAGGAGTAGGCTTGAAATCGGTTTGAACTGCCGCTCCAACAGGCGAGATAAGTCCCCTCGGGCGGCTCCTCGTAGCGAATCTCCGAAATCTGCTCACCCGCCTCGTAGGTCGTTTTCACTGCCGGATTTCTCGGTGTTGCGCCGCCTTGCCGAAGTAGTTCGGGAGGGGTGTGAGGCTGCTCGATTTCCAACGGTACACTGGTCCAGTGAACGATGATGGTCATCGCTCTGAGGTTGTCCTGAAGTTGGAATCTGAAACAATCTTGGTCTGCATCCAGCAGTGCACCATGGCTCAATTCCTCTACATCAGAAAGTTCCACCGGGTCACCGGCCGAACTCGGCTCGTCGACATTCGCTGATGTGACATCTACGCTCCATTCGATGGGAAGGGCGATTCACGAATCGCCCCGCAGATACAACTCCCAAGTGACCGGTTGGTCGATTTCAAAGGAGATTCGCATTCCGACGGAGTCGCCTGGTCGGAGCAGCCGTCCCCGACTCAAATCGAGTTCAGCGTCGAGCAGTCGATAGGCTCCAAGCCGCGGCGAAGAGGGGCTGCCGCCGTCGAGTGTCCATTGATTGGTGCTTGGGCCGAGCCAGAAGTCTACGACTATGTCCGGCGAGTTCAGTCCGCCAATCTCCTCTTGGATCTGAAGGTCGATTACCAATTCATCGATTGTCGGCGGAAGAAGTGCGAGTTGGACTTGTTCGGGGTTCATCAGAAACTCGATGCTGACCGTAACCGGTGATGCTGGCGAAGCACTCGATTCCTGCCTCGACATCTTGTCGACGCCGATTGCATCGTTGTCGAGAAGACAACTCGATGATGAGAGGCAAGTCAGATTCAAAGTGGTATCTCCAACTCCGAGTTCAGCGCCTACATCTGCAGGAATCATGCCCACCATGAGCAGCGTTGACAGCAGCGCCAACCTCACGCACACACGCGGAGAGAGCGCTCGCTCCATGAGCGAGCGGACCACACCCTATCAGTAATGGATTGTGGTTCGACGCATTAGTAGAGCATCAGTCAGATGAGCGCGGTGGGCATTTCAATCGATTCATCGACCAATTTTACCCGGCATGAACGGCAGAGATAGCGCCCTCGAGATTTCACCGAACGGGAGGTGTTCCAGCCACATTCCGGACATAGCCAGCGCCACTTTGCGTTCTTTTCTCTAAGATGAGTGCCGAACTGTTCACCCATCTGCGTCGCCTCAAAGTCGGGCCACTCCGCCTCAAGTTTCCGGAAACTACGGTCATGCCCAGCATGTCCCAAGGCGTGTAGGAACTCATGATAGAGAAGAAATTCTGCATATCTCTCCCACTCTGGAGAGAGGGCGACGGGGTGTAGTGCCACCTTTCGGACATCGGTTGGTCCAATACCAGAATCACTCTTGCGCACTCCCTTGTTGTAGCGACAGACAGCGTGTAGGCGGGTCGCATCCTTACGCAACTTTCCGAGGGGGATCTTCGAGAGTGGCGTCAGATCTTCACCATCGAGGACATCGATGCTCGCCATGGTCGCCAAGACCCGATAGCGGAGTATTTCCAAACCCGAGTCGACTGCCATTTCGACACCTCAATTCCATCTGTGGAAGGCTGGATGCCCCTCCGTCACGGCGACGAACAACCCTTCACCTCGAGCGCAAACCTTCCCTTCTGCATGAAGCTCCATTTCGACCTGCGCCCGACCCTCGCCCAACTCGACGACCTTGGCGGTCACATGGAGTGGAACTCCGGCCGGTGTGGGACGCCTGAGTTGAATGGAGTAGGAGGCGGTGACCGTGCATGGTGGTTGGTCGTCACCCGCTGCATCCATCAGCGCAATAGCCG
>CAZPJQ010000068.1:0-9383 GCA_964586945.1 uncultured Candidatus Poseidoniales archaeon | reverse complement strand
CGATATTCAGCCGCGCAGCGAGTTGTCGCTCCAAGCCCCACAGGGCGGGAGCGTGTTGGTGGCGGCCGGCAGCAGTTCCAACTTCTCAGTGACGCTGACCAACTCCGGAACCAAGAATCTCTCCATCGAGATGGATTGGTCCGGTCTGCCTGCATCAATCTCTCTTTCAACGGATTCACCAGTCACGGTCGGAGTCGGAGAAACCCTTGCACTGGCGATGACAGTCACCGCCGACGCAGGTTCAGTCGCGGCCACACACTCGGTGAGTTTGGTCGCCAAGGATGCCTATGCTGGCGGGGCAGTCTTGGCCTCGGCCAGTCTCTCTGTCGAGGTCGCTCACGCGCCCGCAGTCAGACTTCTGACATCTGGAGACACCCTACCTGTCGGCGAGTTTGCAGACAGCGTGATGGAAGTCGTCGTCGTCAACGATGGCAACCAGCAGGACCAGTTTAGTTTCCAGTTGCAACCCTCTACAAGTGGTTACCAAGTCACAATCGAGCCACTGCTGATGACCTTGGAGGCCGGCGCTCAGGACAGCCTCACGGTAACCATGCGGAGAACCACGGCAACCGGGGATTCGTCATTCTCTCTTGTCGCGACCTCATCCAACGACCCGGCGGTCACGAGCCAACTCGACTTCACAGTGACAGAGGTGTCGCTCGGAGTCGCTCTCGCCCTCTCGAGCACAGTCACGACGGCAGGGGTGGGGGATTCGGTCTCTGCAACGCTCTGGCTGACGAACACAGGAAATGCCGAACAGACTTTCCAACTCTCCGTCACCGGCCTCGACTGCCCGAATATCTCGCCAACTCAAACTCTCTCGCCCTCACCATCGGCCACACCGATCATCATCGATTGCTCGGTCGCGCAGGCGACTCCGGCAGGAGTGCTGACCTTGGCAGCGTCTGCGACATCGGTTCACGACCCCGCGATTACCGCGAGTGCATCAATCAACATCACCGTCCCAGCCGACCGGGTGAACGGTCAGCCGAGGTTGGTCATCGAGGTGACTGGCTCGGCTGAGAATAATCTTCCACATGAGGGGAGTCTGGTGCTCAATGTGTTGCTGCGGAACGATGGAAACGAGCAGCTGAGCGGCACTTTGGCACTCGTCGGCGAAGGTGCAGCAGACCTCTCTCCAGGTTGGATTTCTTCGGGCGGCTCCTCGAGTCCGACTTACATGCTTGGGCCGGGAGAGCAGGCGAGTTACGAATTGACGCTCGTCTCATCCTATCTCACGAGCGGTGGCGAACAATCGATGCGGGTGCAAGCTGCCGGCCCCGGCCATCAGGTACTCTCAGAGTCGTTCACAATCAATGTCGCCTCCCAGGCTCTTCCACCCAACGGCATCACATTCGGTTTCGCCGAATTAGACAACCAAGCGACCATCACCGTACTTGCCGCGGGCTGGCTCGTAGCGATGCTCTCCAGCCTCATCCTCGTGGTCGTGATACGCGCACGCAAGGGTCGAGATGAGGATGAACTGCTGCCGCTCGCCGACCTACCGCTTCCTAACGACCTGCCACCACCACTCGACCCCGTGCCGGTTCTCGATACATCGGAGAAACCCAGTTCAGCGAGCAAGCCAGGAGAGGCGAAGATGGTCGATGGGCGAGTCGAGTGCCCGGGTTGTGAAGCATCACTCAAGATGCCAGCAGGTCGAGAGCCGCCGTTCAAGTTCAAGTGTCCGAAGTGTAGTGAATCGGTGCGCGTGGTCGACTAGACTCAGAGGCACATCCCAACTACCATCACTTCGAGCAATCAGTCTCATCGCGTGGAATCTGCATTGGTCATCGAATCAGTAGCCGTTGTCTTTGAGCCACTGTTCGCCGTAGAATTCCCACTGCTCCATCGTCCAACCCTCGGGTAGGCCACTGGGTGGTAGTTGTGGGCCCTGCTGCACAGCGATCGGTTCTGGTGGTGCTATTTCCGCCGCTGCGGGTGGAGGTGGCGCCGGTTCTGCAAATGCGGTAGGGGTCGTCGGAGGTGGTAGTGCTCCGAAGCTTGGATCTCCGGGTGGGGGTGGTGCTCCGTATCCGCCACCGCTCGGATCAAACGCAGAGGGTGGCGGCGCCGTAGCAAGTTGTCCGAGTGCGAGGTCTGTGCCGCCGTCAGACTTTCTGCGTAGCATTACCGCGGCTACTCCTCCGGCGGCGAGTAGTGCGACGAGAAGTCCAACTACCATCAGTATGGATGTGAGACTGCTCTTGACATGCTGTTCAGCATCGAGTGGGTAGTAATCCCCCTCATCTGACCATCCGTCGCCATCAGTGTCGACACAGCCAGTCAAATCTTCAGTTGAGGTACCGTTCATCTCGGGGCAGTCGTCGGAGCGGTTTGTGCCCATCTGGTCGGCGTAACCATCCCCATCAGCGTCGGACCAGAGCAGCTTGTCGTCGGGGTAGGCATCCCCGGCGTCTGACCAACCGTCACCATCACTGTCCACACAACCTAGCCGGTCTAGCGTCGAGTTCCCCCAGATTGTCACACAGTCGTCGGGAGTGACTGCAGGTGCCGCTTCGTCTCCATAGCCATCCTCATCGGTGTCAGCCCATTGGGTCGCTTCGTATTCGAATGCGTCCGCACCATCTGCAACCGTCCAATCAGCCGTTGGGTTGGAGTAGCCGTCAGCGTCCATATCTGGGCAGCCAAGTCGGTCTTCGGTGCTGGTGCCCGCTACCTGCGGGCAGATGTCTGGAGAGGTTGCCGGGGCGGTGGTGCTTGGGCCTGTCGCGTACTCGGCATTGTCACCGAATCCGTCGGAATCCGAATCTCTCCACTGCGACTCATCGCCTGGGAATGCGTCTGCGCCGTTAGCTAGTGTCCACGCACCCGTTGGGTTGGAGTAGCCATCCTCGTCTGCGTCAGGGCATCCGAGACGGTCGATTGTGGAAGTTCCTTCCCTCAGTGGGCAGGCGTCACCATCGGTGCCCTCGAGATTGTCACCGTAGCCATCCTCGTCTGAGTCTCGCCACTGGGTGATGTCGCTCGGATAGGTGTCCTCCAAGTCAGCCCAACCGTCGCCGTCACCGTCAGGACATCCGACCTTTGCGCCTTCCGTAGCCGTTCCGACCATGCCGGGGCATCCGTCCAGTACATCCTCGAATCCGTCGTCGTCGTCGTCGGTGTCCTCTCCTACATCTTGGCAGCCGTCGCGATCAGCGTCGCTTGCCAGCGTTGAGGTAAATGAGAGTGGACTGGCCGGACAGCGGTCGAATTGTGACCATCCGACGATGCAACCGGGCGCGGCGCTGGCGCCGTCGCAGATGCTGTCATCATCGTCATCGAGGTCCTCATCGGAGTCCCGACAGCCATCGGAGTCGTAGTCCAAGGAGGTGTCACTTGTCCACCCAAGGGCGCCTCGGGGGCAGTCGTCAACTCCGTCGGTGAGGCCGTCGTTGTCGTCGTCGAGGTCCTCGGGGCGGTCATCCTTGCAACCGTCCGAGTCGTGGTCGGTCTCTGAATTTGAAGTCCAATCGATTTCGCCGAATGGGCATTCGTCGCCGGTCCCGGCTGAGGTGACGCCATCATTGTCGTCGTCAGGGTCGCAAACATCGCCCATCGAGTCGCCGTCGTGGTTCTCTTGACCGGGGTTGGAGATGTTGGGGCAGTTGTCGAGGCTGTCGCGGGTTCCGTCCAAGTCAGCGTCGGGGAAGGGGTCGATTCTGATGATACGGTTTAGCCCGGCGTCAACATACCAGAGTTTTCCATTCGGCCCGACTTCAAGACCCATGATCGAGTTGGCGTCGGTGTCGACGGTCTGCAGGTGGGTGGCGCTCTTGCCATTGCTTGCAAGGTCGTAGGCGCTGATTTTTCCGTTGTAGTTTTGGGATACGAAGAGCGTGTCGCCATACAAGGCGATGCCGGAGGGGGCGGAGAGGCCACTGGCGAGAACGCCCCATTCCACATTGGTAATCTCTCTGTATTCAGCAAGAGTCTCCATCCGAGAGGGGTCGTTGTAGATGTTGGTGTTGGTGGTGGTCGGGTCGTCGGTGTTGACCCAGACGACTCTTCCAGCACCGGTATCGGCGATGTAGAGGATTCCATTCGCCTTATCGAGAATCATGTGGCCTGGGACGTTTGCTCTGCGTGTGAGAGTGATGGCGCTGTAGCGGTGGACCTTGCCGTCAGCGTGGTCCTCACCTCCAGTGTCGTGGTCGTTTACGAAGTCATACCACACCAACTCGCCGTAGTATCCGTCATTGTACCAGTATGCGTTCCCGGAGTCGTGCGCGATACCCATGCCATTCGGGCTTTCGTGCAACATATCCAAGTGGCTTCCCAAACCACCACCCTGTCCTTGGTTTTCCATAGCGAAGTGAGAGAGGGAGGATGGCCAGAGAGCGGGCCCCATGAAGTTGTTCGGCGCGCTTTGACCGTTGAAGGTGTTGCGAGTTTCCTGCGCTGAAGCGAAAATATAGTCGAATTCCGAATGGTACTGGCCAAAGGCGAAGGCGCTCGATTCCTCCATGAAGTGGTTAGCGTAAGCGTCCTGTCTGTTCTGGCTCGACTGGCCCGATAGGCCCGCGTTGTGGATGATGGTCATGCTGTCTGAGGCGCGGTTGATGACCCAGAGTTCGTTCTGGCGGGAAGCGCTCGGGTGGAATTCAAGGTCACGAGGGAGATTTAGATTATCACTCGCAGTGGCGATTATTGTTTCATCAAAGCCGGCCCCGAACTGCTCGACATAGCTGTGGGAAGTGCGGCCGGAATCGGCAGTAACAGTGGTTGGAATCAAGGCGAGGAACCCACTTGTCAGCAGCATCATCAGAACGAGAGTCGCTCCGAATGTCCCACAGCGATTCGGAGAGGTTCTGGTCTGTGCCATGCGTAGCATGATTTCAGCGCAGGCCAATCCCCTATATTGGGCCTATCCCTGTCAGTTCGTCTGTGGTGTCTGCATTTATTGACATATTCTTGAGTTCATTACCCGGTTTGCTAATTGGCATGAGGGTGTGGAGTTGAAAAAAATGGAGGGGATGATAGAACCGGTTCAAGCAACCAATTTAGGGAGGAGTCCAACCCGCCAATAATTAGCATGAAGCGAACACATCTGATTCTGGCGCTGGCCATCTTGTTAGTGGGAGTATTGTCAAACCCGGCGGTTGCAGAACACGAGTGGGACCACCGATACGTCATCAATGGAGAGGTGACCGAATTGAGTGGAGATCCGGCGAGCGGGGTAAAGGTGGAGGTTGACTGTTCTGAAGGGGCTACCGACCCCGACCTTTGTGGCCACAACTCCGATGAATCTGAAAAGACAGATCTCTCTGGGCAATTCACCCTTGAATTGCATGTCCACGCCGGTCAGGATGGGAAGTTCCTAGTGTTGTTAATCGATGGTCAACAGTTCAATCACACTCTAGACTTGACCGGCCCCGATGGTGAGCCTACCGAAGAGGACCGCGAGGTCGAACTCGAGTTCAGCCTCGATCACGATGTCTCAAGGACTCAGACCTATGTCATCGCCCTCCTATTCTTGGCGACCATTCTCGCCCCCTGCCTCTACTTCGTGATGAAGTTCCGTTCCAAATCCAGAGGCTCATCTCCCTCTTCTAAGGGGAAAAAGGGTGTGCGCGGCTCCGATGGCAGATTCTCAGCCGGCGGTGGTGGGAAATTGGGCGGGATGACCTCCTGTCCGCGGTGCGACGTTGCGGTGAAAAAGAGTAACCTCGCCGGACACTTGACAAAAGTTCACACGGTGTCGAAGTCGAAAGCTGAGGAAATCGCCTCGGAAGTTCTTGATTCTCAACTCGATTGAATGGGCTCATGGCGGTACATTGGTACTGCTGTTCTGGTCGCTGGATACTGAATCGGCTTGAACCGCTCAGGATAGTCGCTGGGCTACGAGGATAAAGGCGGTGTGTCCCATCGGGTCGTTTCCGGGGCGTACTCCGCCTCTGCTCGCTTTGGTCCAACCGCGGTCGATTCTCTCTCCCGCCCATTCGACAGCCAATCCTGCTTCCTCACACGCTTCCCACGCCCGCTCGAGTTGGCTCGAGACCGGGCAGTAGCAGGAGAGACGCCCGCCGACTTGCAAGAGAGGTGCGAGGTGGGGAACTGCGTCCCACGGCTCTGGCAGGTCGATGATGACAGCGTTGAATCGACTGCCGCCTGCGGCTTCGTTTGCGGCAGCCGCGCAGGCGGCGTCGGTGGCGTCGCCTTCGATGAGATGGAAGTCCGGGAATCCCTCCCACGCGGCGCGTGCCAACTCGATGTTTTCGAGGGCGACGGCGGCGTGCTCGGGGCGCAACTCGATAGATGCGAGGACGCCCGAGCCGCCGATGGCATGGGCGATGTGAAGCGCCATGCCCGCAGAGCCGAGACCCGCTTCTAGCACTCGATGGCCAGCGCCGAGACCGAGTCGACTACAAATCAAGGAGGCGTCCTTTGGAGTGATGATTTGCGCCCGTCTGCGCATTCCGGAAGTGAACTCGGGAAGCCCGGGGTGGAGCAGGAGGAATTCTTTCTGGCCGATGGTCAGCGTCTCTCCGATTTTAGCGTCAATGAGAAGTCTAATCGGGTTGATTCGCCCGATTCCGCGGACTTTGATTTCGCGGTCCTCGACCAGCACCAGATGGACCTTGCCATCCGCCTCGCGGAGCGCCGCCACCGTGCCTTCCTCCATGTCACTCCCGGATTGGGCCGAGCCGGGGTCTGCTGTCAAAGATTGCGGCGTAAGTTGTGTGATTTGTTGGCGATAAAACGCGCGAAAATCGCCAATTTACCACGATAACGCCCTATGGGCGTGGATTTTCATCGGGTGCGCAGTTTAATGACCGTTGGGCGGAGAGGCTTCTTTGAGAGAGGGGTATCCATGAGCGAAGAGTCGGCTGATGCGGCAGATGTCGAGCCATCTGAGGAGTGGGGCCAAGAGTCCGACTTCGGTGACATCCACGCCGCCGATGGCCAGATTCTTGAGACCATGCCAGTCCCCGAGTGGCTCGAAGGAATCGATTTGGAATCGACCGCTGATGTGCCTGTGCCAAAGCGGGTTGTCGACCAAGTGATTGGGCAGGAAACTTCAGCGATAGTAATTCGCAAAGCAGCAGAACAGCGTCGTCACATGATGATGATTGGTGACCCAGGAACCGGGAAGTCGATGCTCGCGAGAGCGATGACCGAGTTGGTTTCCAACGACAAGTTGGAGGACATTCTCTGCTATCCGAATGAGGACGACGAGAACGAACCGCGAGTGAGAACTGTCCCGGCTGGCAGAGGCGAGAAGATAGTTGCCGACAGGCGAGCGCAGATGCGTGCAGCTCGTGATAAGACAAACAAGACACTTCTTTTCATCGCCGTCTTCATCGGTGTGGTTCTTCTTTGGGCAACCATCATGTCGGGTGAGATATTCACTCTGTTCTTCGGACTCCTAATTCTCGGATTTGCCTACATGTTCCTTAGAAACCGGCTAACTTCGGGCGACGACTCACGAATACCGAAGTTGCTCGTGAGACGAGAGAGAGACGACCTCCCCCCATTCATTGACGCCACCGGCACCTTGGCTGGTAGCCTGCTGGGTGATGTTCGACACGACCCGTTCCAGTCCGGAGGGATGGAGACTCCTGCTCACGACCGAGTTGAGCCGGGAGCGATTCACAAGGCGCACGGCGGCATATTGTTCATCGACGAGATCAACCTACTTCGATTGGAGGAGCAGCAAGCGCTCCTAGTTGCGATGCAGGAGAAGGAGTTGCCAATCTCGGGGCGCTCGGAGCGCTCCAGCGGGGCAATCACCAAGACCGAGCCAGTGCCGTGTGATTTCATTCTCGTCGCCGCTGGAAATCTAGACGCTGTGCAAGGGATGCATCCAGCACTCCGCAGCAGGATTCGCGGCTATGGATACGAGGTCTATGTCAACTCAGACATGCCGGACACCTCTCGCAACCGTCGCAGATTGATTCGCTTCATTGCCCAAGAGGTTGCGAACGAGAAGAAGAAGAAGAGCGGCCAGCCGATTCCTCACTTCGACAAGTCAGCGATTGGGACCATTCTGCGCGAGTCCCAGCGAAGAGCTGGTCGCCGAGGAAAACTTACCCTTCGACTACGTGAGTTGGGTGGTCTGGTTCGCGTCGCAGGGGACTTGGCGGTCGAAGACGGCTCCAAGTTTGTCACCTCACAGCACGTGTTGGATGCCCGCAACATTGCCAAGCCACTCGAACAGCAGGTGGCCGACCGGATGATTGAGCACCGTCTGGATTACTCACTCATCGTGAACGAAGGAGTCCGTGTCGGCCGAGTGAACGGACTCGCCGTCCTGGGCGCAGACAGCGGAATGTCCGACTATAGCGGAATCGTTCTCCCTGTCGAGGCATTGGTGACACCCTCTCACAAGAAGGGAGGCTCAATCTTCGCCACCGGTGGTCTTTCCGAGATTGCCAAGGAGTCGGTCACAAATGTCAGCGCCGTCATCAAGAAGTTGACCGGCAAGGATGTCTCTGACTTCGATATCCACATTCAATTCGTTGACACGCATGGAGTCGATGGTGACAGTGCCAGCATCACGATTGCAGCAGCCGTCATCTCTGCCTTGGAAGATGTTCCAATCGGACAGGATCTCGCCATGACCGGTTCACTATCGGTACGCGGAGAGGTGCTTCCAATCGGCGGCGTCACCGCCAAGATAGAAGCCGCCGCCAAGAGCGGAATCAAGCGAGTGATAATCCCACGGGCCAACATGAAGGATGTCCTAATCGATGATGAATTCGTGGACCAGGTCGAGGTGATTCCGGTGGACACTCTCGATGAAGTTCTGGCAAGCGCCCTCGTCAGTGGACCTGAGAGCGTTAGTCTCGTCGAGAGGCTCGGCAAAGTCGTCGACCGGTTGACGAAAGACCCTAAGTCCCGCCCCTCGAAATCGGCGTAGACCGGCCTTGTGTGGCCCTTGATGCCTTTCCCTAGTCTGCGTTGTGTGAGGCTTGCGCGGCCCTCGTTGGGCCAAAAGGAGATGAACGGGGTAAGTTGCGGTAGGCTTGGGGAGGTGCACGCTTGGGTGAGGGTGATGAAGTGGTCGAGCAGCAAGAAGCGAGCACTAACCGCGCCTCGATGGGAATTCTGTTTCTCGTCGTTCTTGTCGACATGATCGGCTTTGGAATAATCATCCCGTTCCTCACCTACATGGTGGAACACCTCTCTGACCCCGGCGTCCAAATCGGACGCTGGGTCGCGGGTCTGATGGCAGCATACGCCGGAATGATGTTTCTCTTCTCACCGTTTTGGGGCGCACTGTCCGACCGCATCGGCAGGCGACCGGTGCTGATGATTGGTCTTGCCGGGAACACGATTGCCTTCTTTGTCCTCGGAATCTCGAACTCGCTCTTGATGGCGCTTGGCGCCCGACTATTCGCCGGGATGGTCAACGCCAACATGTCGGTCACTCGTGC
>CAZPJQ010000067.1:0-9619 GCA_964586945.1 uncultured Candidatus Poseidoniales archaeon | reverse complement strand
GCCTCCCCTCCAATTCTGAGGACACCATCTTCGATATCGAAATCGTCGGCGACGACCTTTGGTACACGACGATGGCCGACAGCGGATGGCAGCGCAACAGCCGCATCTTCGTGATGAATGGCACCACCGGACAGTGGACGAGTTGGCAGGCAGGCAGTGGAAGCATCCCACAAGGATTCGGCTTTTCGATGGAGGCGTGCAACGACATCCTTCATGTCGCCATGTCACGATATCAGGGATTCGGAACTCAAGGTGGAGTCGCAAGGTACGATCTGAACAACAACCAGTGGCTCTCCGCGTGGACCCAAGGCAGCGCGCAGAACCGCGGGCTGGCTGACGATGACGCGGTCGCACTAGCCTGTGATGAGGTTGCGGACATCGTCTACATTGGATTCGAGGAGAACGACATAGGAATCTCACGCTACGCCTACGGTGCGGGGATGTTCCTTTCCACCATCTCGGCGACTGCAAATGGAATCATGCCCGACCAGATTTTCCCAGACGGATTGCGCTGGTATGATGGCGTGTTGATGGCCTCTCACACGGACGATGATGGCGGAACCGGTGGAATCTCACGAATTGCAGCTAATGGCGGCCAACTCGGGACTGGAGTGAAACTTGACGTCGGCACTCAGGCCTCAAGCATGGAAATCATTCCCAATGGAGGAACCTCGACAGAATGGCTCATCGGTAGACCGGGTGGCGATTCTGGTTACAATCGAGTTGATGTCATCAACTCGACCGGCCTACACAAGGGTCTCGATGTCCTAGCCGGTCTCTCAAGCGGTCGGATGCTGGACATCACCTTCCAAGGCAATGAGGTTTACATCACCTCAGCCGATGACGCCAACCAATACTTCGGCTCATCCATCCTCCACGGCGAACTACTCTCAAACGGGAGCATCCATTGGATCGAGGCCTATCCGTTTGTCTGGGACATCATCAACGAGATGTTGCCTGTTAACAACGATCTTTGGGTAACCACCGCTGGTGCTGGCCTCTGGAAGATTGACACAGTGACCGGCCAAGTGAGTACCACCTCCGCGCCACTCCACTACCAGATGCATGGCATAAGCCAACATGGCAGCGATCTGGTCATCGGTCTGATGGGAACCGGGTCCACTGCGGCTGGAGTGCAGGTCTACAACACTACGACGCAGAGTTGGACTGATGGCGCTCTACTGGCTGGGTTGCCGAGCAACATCGTGCGTGACTTCGCACTCTATGACAACAGAATTTGGATAGCCACCTACGGCGGTATCGGGGTTTGGAATCTCAGCTCTCAGGCGTCGGATGATGCAGGCACCGCCCAGAATGGCCTTCTCCACGGCTTTGTCGAGCACATGTGGGTTGAGAATGGAGAATTGATGTTGGGCACTCCCTCTGGACTGACTCGGTGGAATGTGGCCAGCAATTCAGTCACGGCCACCTACGACCGGAGCAGCGGCCTGTTGGGCAGTTATGTCTCAGGCATCGCCTACGCTCCCCAGACCACCGTCACCGTTGGCGGGAGTGTGGTGAGCCACCCTCGGACACTCTTCCTCTCACATAACGGACAGGGCCAAACCCGACCGGGGGCCACCGATGCAGCCGACCCAACAGGATCAGGTCGACATGCTGCCCTCCAACGATGTGCGAGCGGTCGCCTCTGATTGGTGGGGCGTTCACATCGCGACCGACAAGGACCCCCTAGTCCATTGGAATGCCTCAAGCACCCAGATGGAGTCGGGGAGCCCCTCATGGTCCTTCCAGGCGTGGCCCATCAGAAAGTTGGTGAGTGACGGAACAACTCTGCTCGCCATCAACCAGGGTGGTCTCGACTTCATCGATGTCACCGGCCCCCACCACGCGGTAATGCGACAAGAGAACATACTGCATTTGACAGGTGCCTCAATCTCGACTACGGGGATTTGGGTGAGCACTGGTGGGGATGGACTGTATGGCTTCGGCCACGCTCCGAGTCATCTCGCCATCGAGCGGGAATCGATGCGCCGCGCCGATCCGCTAACCGTCACCTTCTCGGGAAACCCGTGGGACATCACCAACAGCACTCGACCCGGTCAGAGAACCACACTCGTCGACCCAGCCAGCAGCATTTGGACGCCCTCGGTCTCGAATAGCGCGGCGCCGGGCGGAATCCCCACCCACCAAATTCCACTAACGCTCTCCAGCCCTGTTAATGGAGCCGCAGTCTGGGTAGATTCACACAATCTCAACTACAGCGGAACTTGGAACTTGACAGCCCTCAATTCAAATCTGGCAATCGCCTTCGAACTCGCCGCTCGCCGGGGCACATTGACTCCCGATGGTAGGGATTTGCATATCCAGTTGCTGAGTCCACTGAACGGCTCCCTCGAAGTGAGAATCACCTACGATTGGACCCGTTCCGAATCTCCTGTCGAACTGCTCGACTTCTACGACAGGCCGGATGATGGCGGCGGAGTTGTCATCGCAGAGTGGACTCCGAGTTCCGACGCGGGCTGGGCAGCCTACCGAATCTACCTCAATGAGGGTAACTGGAGCACCCCTCCAACCTCCGCTGAACTGGAATTGCGACCCTACGATGTGCGAATCCCCGTTTGGTCAGTGACCCTGACGGAAATCAACACGGTGAACGGACAGTTGATTCAAGACGGTGTGGACCTGTATGCCATAGCGGTCATCGAATACGATGACGGCACGCTCGGCGAGCCCTCCCCCATCATGGGACCGGCATCGGCGAGCGACGAGGTTCCTTCCCCTCCAGAGTGGGCGACAGCCGGGCCGTCAGAGGGCGGTGAGGATGGCGACCTATACGTCGAGTGGAGAAAATGTACTTCGATTGACCACGCAGGCACCAGAGTTTGGGCGGTCACTCAGGAGATTACAGACGCCATAGGCCTGAATCAGCAGATTCCCGACATTCATCCACTGGCCAACAGCACGGTACTCACCTTGGAGCGAGGGCGAGTCTACTGGGTCGCGCTCACCTGCGTTGACTTGAGTGGACAGCACGACCCGGCCAACGCCACCATCATCGGACCGGTTGTTCCGACCGGTGGAGTCGACGACGGAATCGCTCCAGCGCCCATCGAGGACATCGCTGCCTGGGATACACCAGAGGATGAAGGCGGCAGAATCACAGTATCATGGACTCCGAATGGCGAGGATGACTGCGGTTGGCATGTGATTCTAGTACGTCCGAGGATGGCTGACGAGGCTTCACCAACAGACGCTTCAGACTTCCTCAATGCGACCATTGTTCCCGACTGCACGACCAACTCAACCATCATCACGGACTGGGGTGGGCAGCCACTTGAGGACAACTCCCTATACTGGGTGACCGTCGTTGCTTGCGACTTCTGGGGCAACTGCGACCTCGGCAATGTGACCTCTGTCGAGGCGATGCCGGAGCGCAACCTGCGCGGCTCAGACCCCCCACCCCGCGTCGAGAACCTCTCTGCGTGGGACCATGCAGATGACATGGGTGGGGCGATAGATGTCTCTTGGTCGCCGAGCACTGTCGACGACTTCTCGTTCTACGTCGTCTGGGCGAGTAATCAGCCGGTCGTCGACCTAGCCGCCGCTTGGGCTCGCTGCTTGGATGATTTGGACTCGTGCGGCCTAACCAGAATCGAGTTGCAGTATCCGCTGGATTCCGATTCGGAGAAGATTGAGATCACTCTTGACACCGCGCTGTACGACGGCGATTCTGTCGAGACTTCCAATCCATTCCCAATCCGGCCGAACACTCCTCTCTCAATCACAGTCACCATTCATGATCTGAAGACCTTCGCCTTCCTGACTCGACTCCCCACGGTCGTCGTGACACCGATTGACAACCGCGACGACATTCTTGCGCCCGACCGACTTGAGATGCCTTTCGTCAGTGATGTGCCCGGTGACAACGGAAGCGCGGTCTATGTCGAGTTCTTGCCGAGTGACGCGAGCGACATCGCATTCTACGAGATCTATGCCGATGTCGTCTCATTCACCAGCGTCGGACACCGTGAGCCGGTGATGATAGTCGAGAGGGATGAGGTACAGCGGTTGACACTCAAGAGCATCAGCGGTGGTGAACCGGTGATGGCAGGAATCCCGGTTCATGTCGCGGTGGTCGCAGTGGATTCGTCTGGAAACGCCCATCGAGACCAGTTGAATGTCGGCGCCGGAAAGGCGTATGACAACTCGGGGGAGGACCCCGGCGGTCACCTACCATATGTCGACTTCACGGCAGGGTGGAATGACGAGGGGACCGCGATAGAGGTCGAATGGGAGGTACTCACCCGCACCGACATACGCAACTACAGAATCTATGTCAGCCAGCAGCGCTTTGAGAACAGTGACGAGGCGAACTTGGCCAAGGGCGGCATCGTCGGCAGCTTCTGGTCGCTAGAGATGGTCGACGAGAATACCACATACGATAACGCATCATACTGGTTCATCGCCGTCTCGGCGTTTGACGGCTCGGTTTGGAAGCATTCGATGCAAGCCAAGGAGGTCAAACCGTACACCGCACCTACAACCGGAGATGGCGGAAGCGATGAAGGCGAATCTCGCTCAGGAATCCTCGAATTGATAGACTTGAACACCATTCTCACTATTCTGCTCTCACTTGCAATCCTGACAGTTCTGATGTTGGCGTTCCGCGCCCGCCGAAACTCTCGGAAGGACGAGGCGTGGCAACTTGCGACTGCCGCTTGGGGATTGCCGCAGGATGACTGGGAGGAGTCTGGACTCGGTGCCGATGCCGACCTTGCTGGCACATTGATGCCCGCCGCCGCAGAGATTCAGAAGGAACAGGCGACCGCCCCTCAAAGGCCCGGTGGACTTAGCCCACAGACCGCTCCAGAGCCGAGTGATACGGCAGAGCGCACCATCAGTCCCGTCTCAACGGCACCCACGGCAGCGAGTGCAAGGTTGGAGGAGTTGGCGGCCGACCTCTTCGATGAGCCGAAAGAAGAGCGAGATATGACCGGTGACGACGACCTCGACTCGCTCATTGACGACCTCCTCTGAGCACGCATCGCACGCGTGTGAGCATTGATGGCTGTGGTGCTGTTCAGCAGCACGCGCGTGAATACCAATGGCGACTGCTGACGATGTCGACCCCCGCTCCTCGACATGGACTACCTTGCGTTGGGACGGCGCCAGCAGGGTCGCCCTACTCGCCCTGCACATCGCTCGCCTCAGAGGACACGCGGAGCGACTCGGTATTGTCTGGCCTGACGGTGGAGATATTGCAGCAGTGAACTCGATGCGTGACGCTCTTGCGGATGCAGAGGCGGCTCCAGCCGACGACTCGGTCGGATTGATGCGCCTGCGCCTACTACCAGACGGCTCGTTCAAGGCGAAGGCTAGTTGGGTCGACGCATATCCAGATCCCCTCTCATCCACCGCGGTTACCGCACCCAGATGGGTTGAGGGTGTGACCGGTACGAAGCATGGCGACTGGCAGCCTTACAGTGACGCAGCGTCAGTAGCCGGGCAGAGGGGCGCAGATGTAGCCCTCTTGGTGCATGACGAGACGATAGTCGACTGCTGCCGGGCCACCCCCATTCTTCTGGACGATGATGGTACTGCGTGGTATCCTGACCCAACACTGGGCTCACTCGACTCGGTCACTCTAGAGGCACTCAGACCAGGTCTGGCGACCGCGGGAGTCCCACTCATCGCAGGCCGCTTGACCACCAACCTCCTCTCGCGGGCGCGCACACTCGTCGCGGTCGGAAGCGGAGTTGGAGCCCTCAGGATCGCAACCTTGGATGGGCAGCAAGTGGGTAGCGACGACAGCGATTTTCCCGCCCTTTGCTCAGCACTGGTCGATGAGGCGTTCGAGACATCTTGGCACGACCTTCTGGAGGTGGACGCCTGACCCTTCGAGCGACATGGCCCATGTCTGATGATGGTCTTGCACTTCTCGACCTCGCGGAAACGCTTCGTCAAGAGGGGCTCCTTGGCGACGGCGCCGAGAGACATGGCGGCCCTGACGAACTGATTCTGCTCTCAGGCGGCCCTGATGGTGAGGATTCCGATGTAACCCTTCTAGCCGGCCCTCCCACACTGCGCATGACATCGACCCAACCGAGCCGCGCTCTGCAGCCCGAATCGACAGCAGAGGGCTCAGCTCTAGCGGGGAAAATAGATCTCAGCTCACCCTCAACAAGTTGCAATTGGCTGGTTGAGTTTTGGCAGGCAGGGGGCTGGCAGAAGCGGCTCGACATCAGACAACCCGACCTTGCATCAGCGCTCCGCTCGATGAATCCTCTTCTCCCGGATGTTGGCGAGGAGGTGAGTGGAATCTCAGCGGGTGGACTAGCCGGTCTGCTCAGCTATGATTTGGTTCAATGGACTGAACCGGTGAAACTCCGTAATCTTCCCCAACCGGGAGCGCTCTTGGGGGTGCTCTTCCGCTGCGACCGCTGGCTGCTCCACAACCGCAGTCAAGGAACGCTTTCTCTGCTGACGACAACTGAGGATGACTGGTCGCACGGCTGTAAGGAACTGGTCGACAATTGGCTCACTGCCCAACATTCGCCCACCCCCGAACAGCAACACGGTCTCGACCAAGCAGGCCGTCCCATACACTCGCAGCCAACTCAAGCCAGCCTGCCAGCAGGACAGGACAGCCCCTCCTCAACCATCAGTGATGAGGAGCACACCAATTTCGTCGAGGAAGTTCAAGCCGCCATCGAACAGGGCCAGTTCTATCAACTCAACTTCGGCCGTATATGGCAGGGAAGAATCGACCACCCATGGCCAGTTTTTAGGCGGCTTGCCGAGGCAAATCCAGCACCTTACTCAGGGTGGTTGCATGTGCCGGATTTCGATTTCGCCCTCGCTTCAGCGAGCCCCGAACTCATGCTTTCAATCGACGGTGACGAACTCTCTACCCGTCCCATCAAGGGAACTCGCCCCCGTGCGCGGACCCGTGACGAGGACGAGGCCTCCATGCGGGAGTTGGCGGCCACTCGGAAGGAGGTTTCCGAGCACATGATGCTGGTTGACCTCGAGCGCAACGACATTGGTCGGGTTTCCCGTGTAGGCAGTGTTCGGTGGCACGGTTGGCGAATTGAGAGCCACCCGACAGTTCACCACATGGTGAGCGACATCCGAGGTCTGCTCCGTGAGGACTTGGATGGCTGGGATGCGCTACAGGCGCTCTTCCCCGGCGGCAGCATAACCGGCTGTCCGAAGACAGCCGTCATCGCGGCCATCGATGAGTTGGAGGGAGCGCCGAGAGGCGCCTGGACCGGCTCGTTTGGTCACCATGACCCGCGCACCGGCTCGGCCTGTTGGAATCTGTTGATTCGAACGCTTGAGGCTGAGAGGCAGTCTGACGGGAGCTGGCAGGCGAAGGTTCAGGCGGGGGGTGGACTGGTAATCGAATCCGACCCCGAACAAGAGGTCGAGGAGGCGAAGTGGAAGGCGCAGGCGCTGCTCAATGCCGCATGGGGTAGTGCTGCCACCGAGGTGCCGATGGGTGAGATGGCAATCCACCCGATCCCTGCTCTCAACGAGGAGGTCTCCGCCCTGCTGAGTTCCCTCGATTCACAACCCCCATCCTGCATCGCTCCTGCCGAACCTCGTCGCTGGAGTCCCGAGCAACCCCCCTTCGCTCCACCAGCCCCAGGAACGCGCCGCCTCCTCTTCATCGACAATCTCGACTCTTTTTCGTGGAACATAGTCCACTGCTGTAGCCAACTCGGTGTCGAATGCATCGTCGTCGAAGGGCGCGGTCTCTCAGTACCACCCAACCCTCAATCAGTCCTGCAAGCGGTCAAACCGACTCACATCATCCTCGGCCCCGGCCCCGGCAGGCCCAGCGACGCACCACTCACCCTCGCCTTCGCAGGACTCGCGGTCAACGGCGAACTGACCGACCAAACCCACTCCCAGAGCGGTACTCAAATTCCCCTCCTCGGACTCTGCCTCGGACACCAAGCGCTTGGCGTCGCAGTCGGCTGGTCCCTCTCGCCGACTCCCTCAGGCGCGGTCCACGGATTCCATGACCTGGTATCCTTCAGCCAAGACGAGCTGTTCGCCGGACTTGGAGAACAGGGGCGCGTGATGCGCTACCACTCACTGGCGCTGCACCAGACCAATGACGACCTGCAGGTGTTGGCGACCGATGCCGCCACAGGAAAAATCCCGATGGCCTTGGGAAGCCCGAACCTACCGGTGTGGGGGGTCCAGTTCCACCCGGAGTCGTGTGGCAGTCAGGGAGGTTGGAGAATCCTCGAGAACTTCCTCGCGCCTACAATCTGGACGGTCGGGGAAAGCGTTGAAGTGCCCACCCAAGGTCGAAAGGTGTGAGGGAATCAGATGGCTACCTGCCGCATCTGCCGAGGCGTCTACCCACAAGACCAGTTCATCTCGGGAAATGGCCCCCGCTACCTAGTCTGCAACCGTTGTGGTGTTGAGCAGGGCTATGTTTCTGCTGATGAGACTCCAACCTTCTATGATGACGCCACGGTGCTAGGTCGCTACACCGTCGTCGCTCGCCGCTACGCTCCCTGGTTCTGGCTCCTCATCGGTTGGACATTGTGGGCTCTCTTCTTCGTCGGAACCCCACTGTGGGGGAATGCTGCGCTCGCCGTTCTCATCCTGAGTACGATCGGAATTCCGGTCATCCATCTCCTCAATGGTGCCAAATTTCAGGCAAATCTACGCCGCCTATCGCCCTGAACAACGACTTTTGGACTGATGCTCCGGTTCAAATCGTTGAAATAGTATCAAACAAACCGACAAGTTAGAGGGAACACGGGGTTCCCTGAAAGAAAATAGTGAGACGGCGTGATAGAGAGGGTAGACGAACAGAGTCGCAAGAGTGGGTCAGAGAGGAGGCAGATAGCCTCGCAGTCCATCGATTTGATGGATGAGTTCCCACTCACCCCAGCCGACCGAGCGAATACCTTGAGCCTCGGCTTTGCAACCCCCTCACGCCCCCGCACCTCCCAGTGTTCTGCGCCCGCACCCGCGGGCGAGCGCCTGGTAAGAGAGAACGGCGGGTTCTCTGAAACAATGTGAAATAAAGGAGACACGAAAAAAATGAATCGAAAGAACCTGAGTGTGTTGGTCGCACTATTGATGATCCTGATGTCAGCAGCAGCTGCATCCGGTGACGGAACCGACCCCCTAGACCCCTCCGACGGAGGGGCCGACTGGGACGGCGATGGATTGACTAACGCAGAAGAGCAGACGCACGGAACGGACATGACGAAAGCCGACACAGACGGCGATGGTCTACCTGACGGATGGGAGGTGGCCCACGGCCTCAACCCAAACTCCGCCGGTGACGCCAACGCCGACCCTGACGGTGACGGTCTAACGAACGCCCAAGAGTACGCAAAGGGTACCAACCCTAACAGCGCGGACACAGACGGCGACGGAAGGCCTGACTCGACAGACCCGTTCCCGAACGACCCTAACGATGGTGAGTATTCGGACTCGGACGGCGACGGAATCCCCGACGCCTACGACCCGGACTACCAAGAAGCTGAGACAGGCTCGGGCGACGGCGGCACCAGTGGTGGCGGCGAGTCCGAAGACCAAGGCCAAGGCGAAGGTCAGGGCCAAGGTCAAGGCCAAGGTCAAGGCCAAGGTCAGGGCCAAGGTCAAGGCCAAGGTCAAGGCCAAG
>CAZPJQ010000066.1:0-9682 GCA_964586945.1 uncultured Candidatus Poseidoniales archaeon | reverse complement strand
CCTCCCCGCTGGCTGCCCGGAGCAGATCCGCTGACCGGCCTGCTCTCCCCTCGAGAGTTAATCGAATTGCCAGTTCCACTGCAAACGAGGCTGCTCCGACTCAGCGAGCAGGTGGCTGCAATACGCCCTCAACTCGGGCCGTGGTGCGCCCGCGGATTTGTCGCCGCCGCTAGCCTCGGCGCACCCGGTCTGGCGATGGGACTGTTGGATGCGTGGTGCAACGAGCGCTGGCCTACCCGATTGGAGGGGCGGGCTCGGCTGATGGTCAGGATGCTGAATCGTCGCTTTCGCAACGGGATTGTGCGGGAGCGGGAGTGGCCGCAGGGAGTTCTCAACTTGGAGGACTTTCCAGCTGGTGTCGTCCCCGTGGTGGTGCGCCATCGCCAGTGGCTACGAGGCCGGCGCGAGTATGAGGTCGTCAGCGCTGGCGACCGTCTCTCACCGGGGCGTTGGCATTGGAAGTTTGACAAGTCTGGGCTGGGTGAGGTGGTCACCCGGCTACCCCTAGAAGTCTCTCATCTCATAGACGGCAGGGCTTTGAACCCCCCTCGGGTCGAACGGCTCAATGGACATCTGCATCGTGCTGGGCAGCAAGTCCGACCTGCCGGTTGCCAACAAGTGCACAGCGGTGCTTGAGGAGTTCGGAATCGACCACGAGGTTCGTGTGGCGAGCGCACACCGCGCACCCAAATATCTCGAAGAGGTCGTTGCAGCAGCACTCTCAGATGGCTGCAAGATATTCATTGGCATGGCGGGTATGGCAGCAGCTCTTCCCGGCGTGGTCGCTTCGATGACTTCACTGCCAGTCATCGGAGTCCCGGTCGGCGGCAAGGTGCCGCTCGACAGTTTGCTGTCAATCGTCCAGATGCCGCCGGGAATGCCGGTTGCGTGTGTTGGCGTAGACCGCGGTGACAACGCTGCTGTTCTCGCGGTCCAGATGCTGGCGCTTGGCGATGAGGAGTTGGCCGCACGCTTTTCGGCGTGGCGGGCTGCTCGGACAGCCGGCGTCATCGCAGATGATGAGTCCCTGAGGGGGGAGTGAGCATGTTGGAGACGACCCATCTGATTGACGAGGCTATCGAGAAGTTGCAGAACCAAATCGATGACACGGCAATAATCGCCTGCTCGGGTGGAATCGACTCATCGGTTGCAGCAGTTCTCGCAAGCCGCGCTGTTGGCGACCTACTCCACTGCGTCTATGTCGACACCGGCTTGATGCGAAAGAACGAGACCGAAGAGGTCGAGAGAATGCTCGCTGAACTGGGAATCAAGCTCACCACAGTACACGCGGCAGATCGCTACTTCGAAGCGCTTGCAGGAGTCACGGAACCGGAGGAAAAACGCCACATCATCGGTGAACTATTCATTAGAATATTTGAGGATGAGCAGAAGAAAGTCGGCGCGAAGTACCTCGTTCAAGGGACCATTGCTCCTGACTGGATTGAGTCCGGTGGCGGCGAGCGAGATGTCATCAAGAGCCATCACAATGTTGGCGGACTACCAGACGATGTTGACTTGATAATCGTCGAACCGCTCCGTGATTTCTACAAGGATGAGGTGCGCGAAATGGCACGCTCCCTCAAAATCTCCTCCTCCGAAAGGCAACCCTTCCCCGGGCCCGGTCTAGCCGTACGGGTGCTTGGAGAGATAACACCGAAGAGGACGGAGGTCTGCCGCGAGGCGTGTGCGATCGTCGAAGAGGAGTTGGAGGCGGCTGCAGCGGCGGGGTTGATGGAAATCCCTTGGCAGTATTTCGCAGCATTACTGCCTGTTCGAAGCGTTGGCGTGCATGGTGATGTGCGGGTTCACGGTGAGACTGTAGTCGTGCGAGCGGTGCAGAGCCTTGACGGAATGAGCGCCCGCTATTCGGAGATTCCAAACGAGGTGCTCGAGAAAATTTCAATCAGAATCACGAACACCCTGAAGGGCGACATAAACCGGGTGGTCTACGACATCACCCACAAGCCGCCTGGTACCATCGAGTGGGAATGACCCCCCACAATATCCCGAAATTTCAGACTGATGCCAGATTTTTCCATCAAGTGTCTGTTACTGTGAGAATCATCGTATCAGTGACCGAGATGTCACCGTCGTTCACCAAGAGTTCAATCTCGTATGTACCCGGCTCATTAGGTGCGACCACCGTTGCTATGGCCTCACTTCGGTCTGAGATGTCCAAGTTAGCGGTCGAAGACCAAGTGTAGCGCAGGGACGAGAGTGGAAAGCCGTCCGGGTCGGTGCTCTGAGAGCCATCCAAGGTGATGATTTCACCCGCCGCTGCTGTGATGTCTGACCCGGCGTTGGCAATGGGTGCGACATTCTCTGAGTCCTGTGTATCTACTGAGCCCGTCGCGGTGGCGCTGAATTCCCCATCGGAGATGGTCAAGGATATCGAGTAGATTCCTGCTTCAGCGTACTCGTGCACCGGTTGTGGAAAAGTAGAGCTATTGCCGTCCCCAAAGTCCCAAAGATAGGCTAGTAGCTCTTGGTCTGTAACTATGGGCCTGAATTCGAAAATCCCCTCATCTACTGGCATTGTAGTAAGTTCCTCGATAATCGGTGCCTCGTTGACATAATCCCAGACATCGACCCAACCTGTCGCCACTCCACCCCGCATGTCGGACACCAGCACATGCACCCTCATACCCTCTGTGTCGGGAAAGGTGTGCTGAACTGGTGTGCCGCTCCCAAACCGTTCGGGGGCATAGAATGTGTTCATGCCGACCTCAAAGTTCCAGAAGATGGATAGTTCATCGCCATCAGCGTCGTCGGCCTCGATACTGAACAGGAATCCGGCATTGCCGGCGGTGGCTACGATATCAGAGATGACTGGAGGTGTGTTGCCCGGCTGCTCACCTAGCACGATTCGGACGGTGGTGGAGTTGTCGGTAACATTGAGGGCGGTGACATGGATTCCAACCTCACTATTGCTGTATGTTCTGCCTTGGAGAAGTAGGAAGTCGCTGCTGCTCGCCGAAGGAGTCTCCGGGGTGGCGTCTTGTGCCTTCGCCAACCACTTGTGATAGCCGTACTGGTCTTGGGGTGCCGCGTGGTTGATGATGACCCCGTTCAGAGCCTCAGTTGACATGTTTTGCTCACCAAGCTTGTTAGAGAGTTCGATATCCAAAACCTCGCGGACCTCGAGGTACTGGAAGTGTTCTGTGCTGATGAGAAGGCCGTTCACCTCCTCCTCCACAATTCCCATGGAAATGCGCAGGGCGTGGGGTGATTCTCCCTCAAGGGGTCTGAGTGTGTACTCTCCGCTGGTGGTGACCAGTTCCACCTGCTGGTCATCCAACCAACCTAACTGGTGTTTGTAGACGGCTCCAAAGTGGCGCCAAAGTGGCGAGGAGCCCATCGTGTCATACTGGTTTCCGTAGGGGTCCACTTCGCCGCTGTCGCTACCGTCGAACTCAGCGTGAGAGAGACCGAAACTATGGCCCAATTCGTGGCTCATCGTATTACGGGTCGACGTCGTGTTTGCGAACCGTTTGACATCACAGCGAGATGCGAGAATCTGGATTGTCTCGTCTTCGGTGGTGACATTGTAGTACTGGACGCCTTGAGTCGAACTGCTGCGAGCGGTGTAGTCCTGAAGGCCGACTACCATCCTGTCATACTCTGTGATGTCGTAGCCATCTGCGACGACCGCCTGATAGACGCTCTGTCTAGCATGTGCCGCCTCATCGAGGGCGTACCAACCAGTGATTGTCCAATTGATCCACACCCTGCCGTATGACACCTCTTCGAACCACGCTCCGACATCTGCGGTGATGGATTCAACCTCGTCAGTCGTCAAGTTGGGAGACGAATCCACCGGGTGGACAAGAATGAGCAGGATCTTGTTCTCACCCTCCCAAAGGTCCACGGTCGCTTGGGCTTGCTCCTCCAACTCCGTCTGATTCCCCTGGGGTGCATCTGGCTCCCCGTCGCCCTCGGGTTCGGATGTCTCCTCGTATTGGCACGAGCCGTCGTTCAACTCGGCGCTCGGCTCGTGGTTCAGTGCGAATGGGTCAGTGCAGCCGGCAATCAAGTCGACAGTATCGTCACTTTGAGTCTGGTCGTCACTGATGTGAAGGCAACCAGATAGAAGGGGAAGCAGGAAGAGCAGTGCTGTCAAGCCGGCAAGAGAAGTTGGTCTGATCAGCGACCCTACCATGTTGGTCGGACTGCCGCTTGGGGTGATAACCACTATTGCAGGATGCTACGGATTCGTCCGAACATGTGGTTTTAACAAAAGCGCGGCGAGTCATGGTTCGTAAGCGCCGTGTGCAGGGTTTGAACCTGCGACCTGCGGATTAACAGTCCGCCGCTCCACCAGCTAAGCTAACACGGCAACGGCCCGCCCACTGACCCTCCCTTCATGAATGAATCGGGTTGGGTCGGAGTGGTCAATCGATGGTGACGAGCCCTTAGGGCTCGGAACAGCCCCCATCTGAACGGTCGGGGGTGGGTTCAAGTGCTCCTCACTCCTCCTGCAATCCGTGAAATCCACCATGGAGCCTCGGACTAATGGGCCCGGCAGGGCGCTGATGCTAGTAGTCGTGATGATGCTAGGAGTTCTTTCAGCAGGAGTTCCGACTGCCACCGCAGCGCACGGAACTGAGACCGTCTCAGTCTCAAGCGTGACCAACGAGTCAGCTACCGTGGATGTTGCAAATCTGAATGTTACCAACACATACTACTGGTGGGGCTACATCTACAATCCCGATGGTAGCACCTACGCAACTAGCGGATACAGATCCATCACAAACACCGTCAATGGCTCGTTCAACTTCACTTGGACTAAGCCAACAGTGAATGGGAACTATACCGTCTACGCCAGAATAACAGGAAGTCAGTTCCAGGAATATGACAACTACACAACCTACTTCGTAATGACCAACGCCACGGAAATCACATCCAGCAACGTGAGTAGTAGTGGATGCACCTTGACGCTGACCGGACTTGACACCACCACAAACTACACTTGGGTAGCCATGGTTTATGACAGCGCTAATAATCTCCATGACTATGATTCGGCTCTATTCACTCCGAGCAGCGCTAACATGACCTATTTGGCGTCATGGACTGCACCTACGACTGCGGGAAACTACTCCCTAGTCTCCCAATTGTTGGACGCCAACAATAACAATAGCCTGATAACAAGTAATACCAACTACTTCACGATAGGCGGAGGCGGCGGTACCGCATTGAACGAGACCATCGCACTCTCAAGCGTGACGAACAATTCGGTTAGTGTGGATTTAGCGAACCTCAATGCGAGCAACTCGTACTACTGGTGGACTTTCGTCTACTATCCATCCGGCATTCTGTACACCTTTGACTACGGAAGCATCAGCAATGTATCCGGAAGCATGAGCTATGGTGCCAGTTGGATTACTCCTCTCCTCAATGGAAACTACTCGATTAACGGTGAACTGAGCGACAGTTCAGCGAACACATTGGCGAATACCACTGCTTACTTCACGATTGGTGGTGGAAGCGGACCAGCGGTATTGACAGCTGATCCTTACGAACCGAATGAGACTCCTGCAACTGCCAGCACGATTGCCGTCCAGTCATCGATAGGGAATCTGACGATTCACAACACGACGGATGAAGATTATTTCACCTTCAACTCAACCGGTGGCCAACGCCTCCAATTTGACATCACCTTCACCGATTCCGCCGGTGACCTCGACATGGAGATCTACCGCGGGGTGAACGCATCCACCTATGTTGGTGCTTCGTCTTCCGTCTCGGATGATGAGAGTTTCACGGTACTCAACTCTACTGCTGGACCATACTACATCTATGTCTACGGATTTCTTGGTGACACCAATACGTACAACCTGACGACCACCGCCGTCAACTGGAGTGCACAGAACGACGCCGGTTCGGGAGGTGATGTAGGCGACAACGCCTCGATGGCCTACACCTTAACTCCAGGGAATCACCAACAGTACACCGGATATGTAGACCAGACTGACATTCAAGATTGGTACAACATCTCGGTTCCCACTGGATATGGCATATCCGCGAACATATCGTTCAACGCCGCCAACGACTTCGACCTGTATATGGTCGATTCCCAAGCCACCACCATCATCAATTCGAGTTACTATTCGAACCCTGAAACGGTTACGAGCAACGGCACAGCGGTAGGTGGCTCGAACGTCTACATCGTCATCGATGCATACACCGGGTCTGGGCCCTACACTCTGGACATCTGGACATTCGCGGTTACCAATGTCACCACCCCCACCGGAGATCTCGAGGTCATTTTCTTCAACGAAACCTACGGTGAGTTCACATCCAAAAACCTCAGCAACGGAGCGTCCTACGATATCGACATCTACCTGCTCAATTGGAATGGCACCAACTTCACCTCGCTGGGCTCCTTCACCGACTCTTGGACCTCCAACGGTTCAAACAGCATGTCACCAGCCTACACCACTTTGGGCTTCGAGAGTTGGTTCTGCCTGTATGGGGAGTTGTACGACACCTCGACCAGCACCGCAGGAACATACCTCGATGACGACATAGATTGCCTCTACCATGAGATGCTCGAGTCGTCTGTGACATCGGACACCTCTGGAACCATCGATGCCCAGAACCTGACCTCGGGCAATGCGTACTCCTACCAGTGGTACCTCTACATCGGTGGCGGCCCGACCTATCTGCAATCGGGCAGCGGAAACTTCACCGCGACCGGTTCCACCTGGAGCAACAGCGCCGGTTGGAATCAGCCCAACAGCGGTGCTGAGCGTTGCTTCTGGGTGGAGTTGTACTACAACAACAGTCAGATTGGTGGGCACGAGGACTGCTTCTTCCCGACCTGGCCGTCGCTCAACATCACCGGCTACACCGCTGATTCCAACGCCAGCCTCAACACCATCTACTTCGATACGACAACATTGACTTCTGGTAGCAACTACGGTGTGCAGATTAGTGTGGTACAATACAGTACAGGCAACACCTCATCAAGTTCGATTTTGACCAACTTCACAGCAACCAGCTCAACCATGTCGTTCTACTGGAACTACTCGACTCCAACGACCAGCGGATACTACTGCGTAATCGGAACTCTCTGGGACGGCGCAGGTGGGGTGCTCGACAACATCACCCTCAACAGCTCGTCGACCTGCTTCCTGATAGTTCACGACGATGACGACGACGGCGTGTGGAATGAGAACGACCTCTGTGCAAACACTCCGGCCAATGCGACCGTCGACCAATACGGTTGCGCCTCCACCCAGCGTGACACCGATGGTGACGGAATCAACGACGCCTTCGACGCCTTCCCATTCGACAGCACTCAATGGCAGGATTCGGATGCTGATGGCTACGGTGACAATGCCTCTGGCAACAATCCGGACGCCTTCCCGACCGACTCAACGCAATGGTCCGACATTGACGGAGACGGCTACGGTGACAACCCGAACGGAACCACTCCCGACGCTTTCCCGAATGACCCCACCGAGTGGGTAGACAGCGACGGTGACGGTGTCGGAGACAACGGTGACTTGTGGCCGAACGACGGCAGCCAGTGGGCTGACAGTGATGGCGACGGATATGGTGACAACATCAGCGGCACCAACGGTGACGCATTCCCGCAGGATGGCACCCAGTGGTCAGACCAAGACGGTGATGGATATGGTGACAACGCCTCTGGAAACAACCCTGACGCCTTCCCGACCGACTCGACGCAGTGGTCCGACCAGGACGGAGACGGCTACGGAGACAATCCGAACGGCAACAACCCTGACGCCTTCCCAACAGACGGAACTCAATGGTCAGACCAGGACGGTGACGGCTACGGTGACAATCCGAACGGCAACAACTCGGATGCCTTCCCTCAGGATGGGACGCAATGGGAGGACGGTGACGGTGATGGCTGGGGTGACAACCAGCAGGGCAACAACCCCGACGTCTTCCCAAGTGATGGCACTCAGTGGGCCGACCGTGACGGCGATGGCTACGGTGACAACCCTAACGGCAACTATCCAGATCTCTGCCCGGACACTCCTTCCGGTGAGATTGTTGACTCGAACGGCTGTTCTGCCACCGAGAGGGACACCGACAACGACGGTGTGATGGACGCCTACGACGACTGCGTGAACATTGACGCCAGCGGATTTGACGATGACGGCGACGGCTGCATAGACGACACCGACGGAGATGGCATACTCGACAACGAGGACAACTGCATCAACGAGGATGCGAGTGGCTGGGACACCAATCAGGATGGTTGCATCGATGACAGTGACGCGGACGGCGTCAAGGACGACATCGACCAGTGCAGAACAGTCGACGCCTCCGGCTTCGATGCCGACAGCGACGGTTGCATCGACGACAGCGACGGTGACAACATTCCAGACGATGTCGACCTCTGCAGATATGTGAGTGCGCTCGGTTACGACAGTGATGGCGATGGTTGCATCGACGACAGCGACGGTGACAACATCAAGGATGATATCGACGACTGCCGATACGAGAATGCTAGCGGTTATGACGACGACATGGATGGCTGCATCGACGACACCGATCATGACTCAATCAAGGACCCTGACGACCTCTGCCCCAACACCCTAGACTTCTCCACCACCGACCTCGACGGCTGTTCCGACCACCAAAGGGACACCGACGGTGACACGGTCAAGGACTTCAGTGACATATGCCCAGGCACACTCGCGCTCCAACAGGTCGACTTGAACGGTTGTTCCGCCAACCAGCGGGACACTGACGGTGACGATGTGGTCGACGCTGACGACAATTGCCCCGACACTGACAGCGAACTTGAGGTCGATGTGTTCGGCTGCGGAGACAATCAGCGCGACACCGACAATGACGGCATCAACGACTCAGTAGATACTTGCACAGGCACTCCGACCGATGAGGATGCTAACAGTTACGGCTGCTCCGCCTCACAGTGGGACTCTGACAACGACGGAGTGGTCGACTCGCTCGATGCATTCCCGCTGGATGCGACTGAGTGGGCGGACTCTGATGGAGATGGGGTTGGTGACAACAGCGACGTCTTCCCCAACGACGCCAGCAAGCAGACCGCTGCCGATGCTGAGGAAGAGGGTGGATTCTCCTCTCTCGCCCTCATCCTAGTGGCGATGTTCGCACTCTTCGCAGTTGCCGCCATCACGGTGATTGCGATCAAGATGCGTTCTAGCAAGCAAGAGGAGGACGACCAGTTCTCCGGTGGACTGGCCGTGCAATCGGCAGAGTCTCTCTCGGAGATGGCGATGCCCACTGAGGCAGCCGTCGAGCTCGGATTGCAACCTGCCACCACCGACACTGCCGAGGCGGCAGCCATCCTCACAACCGAACCCGAGCAGTGGACCGACGAAAACGGAGTCAACTGGTGCCGCCAGCCAGATGGGGCATTGCTCCGCTGGAATGGTGAGGCGTGGGAACCTGCGTGAAGCAGAGGGCCCCCACGCGCTCATTTTGAAGCATACGGTACCCTTGTGCCCCCATACGACTACGAGGGGTCCCTTGTGTTCAAGTGAGTAAAGACAGATTATCTCATCATTTCCATCCATCGGCGTGTCTATGGACAAAATCATCATGTCTTTGTTGTTCATGTTTTCGCCTCGTGCAAGGGCGACGACCATAAGTCGAACATTTCTTCCAACAGCAATCCTCACAATAATTATCTCTACAACTTTTTATTTTCTCTTTCCCA
>CAZPJQ010000065.1:0-9739 GCA_964586945.1 uncultured Candidatus Poseidoniales archaeon | reverse complement strand
CAGCGCTTTGGAGTAGTCAGGTCATCTCGTCGGGCTCATAACCCGGAGACCGGTAGTTCAAATCTACCAGGCGCTACCAAACTATCACCGACGGAACCATCAATGGGTGCTCACCCGGAGGACGGGGGAGAGGGAGCAGATGGGTGCAGGTGACCTGTTGGTAAAAGGCGCTGAGATGGTGCTGCCTGACCGGATTGTCGTAGGCGATTTGCGTGTTGCTTCCGGAGTGATTTCAACGGTCGCCCCAGATGGTGGTTTGGAGCCTCTTGCAGGCGAGACGGTCATCGATGGCGAGGGTTACCTGCTGATGCCGGGAGCGATTGACCCGCAAGTCCACTTTCGTGAACCGGGCCAACCGGATAAGGAGACGATTGGCTCTGGATCCAGAGCCGCTGCGGCTGGCGGCGTGACCTCTTTTCTCGACATGCCGAACAATGTTCCCGCAGCGACAAGCATGGCCGCAATGCAGGCAAAGATTGACTCGGCGGCCAGAACTGCTGTCACCAACTACGGCTTCTTCATCGGGGCGACTCCAACCAACATCTCCGACCTCGTCGAGGTGATTGGCACTCTCGACGAGCCTGTTCAAACCCCGGGAGTCTGCGGAATCAAGGTCTTCATGGGCTCATCGACCGGCGACCTGCTAGTTCACCAACAAGAGCATCTTGAGACGATATTTGGAGGGACTGGCGGAATCATCGCAACCCACGCGGAAGATGAAGACCGGCTCAACGCTCGCAAGCCTGATTTCTCTAATCGAACTGACATCGCAGCCCACGCGGAATGGCGTGATGACGAGTGCGCGCTCATCGCCACAAAACGGGCCACCTCACTTGCCAAGGAATTCAACCATAGGCTCCATGTCCTTCATTTGACCTCAGGTGTGGAAGCGGATTGGCTAGCCCAGAACAAAGGGAATCTGGTGACGACTGAAGTCTGCCCACAGCACTTGACATTCGACCAAGATGATGTTGAGCGCATCGGAACCCGGCTGCAGATGAACCCGCCTATTCGCTACTCACAAGACCGAGAGACGCTGTGGCGTCGGCTGCTCGACGGTACCATCGACTGCATCGCTACTGACCACGCCCCTCACACCCTCGAGAACAAGGCTCTCGGCTTCCCAATCGCACACTCGGGCATGCCCGGAGTAGAGACTTCTCTCCCCCTCATGCTGACCCATGCAGCGGATGGAAAATGCTCGATTTCGGATGTCGTGCGGTGGATGTGCGAAGGACCGGCCAAGGTCTACGGAATGGTTGGGAAGGGGCGTCTTGAGGAGGGCTTTGATGGCGACTTGGCGTTGATCGACATGGAGGGCAGGCGAACGATTTCGGATGGCGACACCTGGACTACGGTCGGCTGGACTCCACTGGCCGGCATGGAACTTACCGGATTTGCTCGGATGACTGTTGTCGGCGGCCTCCCGGTGCATGGGCGGTCCACTAGTGGAAGTCTGCGCGGCGAGTCTCTCACTGAACCGGGTGGGGCCGGCTCGGCTCTCAAGTTCGCTTGAAGTTCCTAGCTGATTATGACCGTTTTACTGGCAATTTAGGGATTATTGCCCGTGAGAAGTGTCATCAAGCCAGACCACCTTCGGCCTGTCCATGGAAGACCTGTGGAATGACAAACAGAGCCTCGTCGGCGCTGCCCTAATGTTGGTAAGTGTTGGGTTGGCGGTGCTCAACTATCTTGGACATGTGGAAACCGCGGCGATGGCCTTGGCACTCGCAGCGGGAATGCTGGGCGCGCTGTTGCTGCTACTCGGAATGAGAGTAACTGGCGACGGCTCGGAGAACGTCGAGGGGCTCGATGAGGTGTTCGACCTTGTCGCGGCACTGCAAGAGATCCGCGACACTATGGTCGAGGATAACGAAGAGGACTCAGACGAAGAATCCTGAAATCTTCAAGAGTCATCAGTAGGCTCTTCAGCCGGTTCATCCGGGTCGCTCTCACCGCTACTGCCTGAAGTCTCCTCGCCATCGGCGCTGACAGCGTCATCTTCGTAGTAGTACTCGGTGTAGTAGTAGTCCGGCTGAACCATCTCGGGAAGTTGGAGAGAGTCACTGAGCTCCATGTTCGAGTAATTGGTCACGGTAACTCCCTCACTTGAGAAGGCGTAGACATAGTCACCCATGAAGATGGAGCGGCGGATGTTCGTGTTGCCGGAATAGTAGTACTCACGGATGCCGGATTCACCGTTATAGAAGTTGGAATGATCAATCGTTCCATAGATGCTGAGCGTCTCATTTTCGACGTCGACGTCAAGAAGAATCAGTTGCGAGACATATTCGTAGCCGTAGTGGGTGTAGGTCTTGCCGTCGATCACAACTGTGTCGTAGGTGTAGCGATAGGTCGAGAGCGGAATTGCAAGCAGTTCTGCCGGTGCCCAATAGGTGAACGCCTTGTGCTCGTACGAGGCCTCTGAGTAGGCCCAGTTCCATCCCCAACCGTCCTCTCCTCCCTCGTCCACAGGGGAGAGTTGCTGGGCTGCCGCCAAGTTGGGGTTGGCGAAGTCGGACACATCGAACATCGAAATCTGGGTGTTGCCCCAGTCGAGCCCGACTCCACCTTCACCACCGGCCATGCCGATGGTCAGTAGGTGGTCGTCACCTAGCGGGTGGATGTAGGTGGAGACTCCAGGAACCTCCAACTCACCGATGACCTGTGGGTCACTCGGGTTCGAGAGGTCGATTGTCCAAAGTGGGTCTACATTGCGGAAGGTGACCAGATACCCCTTCTCACCGATGAATCGGCTCGACCAGATGCGCTCGCCCTCGGCGATGTCACCGATGTGGCCGATTGTGAGCAACTCTTCGCCACCCTGCTCGTCGGGTGCGAGCACATGGACGTCGTTTGTCGGTCCTGTCCACTCTTCGCCATCCTCGAACCACCAGCGTCCCCAGCTGTTGTCGGTCGTGGTGGCTACTCGGATGGTGCCGTTGTACTCAGATAGCGAGAACTGGTCGTTGACCGAGCCGGTGACTCGGCCTGAGCCGATGTAAGTGGTCAGTCCGACCTCACTGATGTCGAAGGCGTGGATGTTGGTCGCCTCCTCATAATCGGTGTTCCGCCAGTACCACCACCAGTCGTTTGCAGGCTCTGCAAGGACCAGCATGTCCTGGCTTGCATAGACCTCGACCCAACTCGATGAGATGTGGTCGAGTTCGTACTCAATGTCATTACCGAACAACTCGAGCGTCATGATGGTGGTGAAGCCGCGCCCGACAGAGTCGGTCGCTGCAGCGAATTCTTCGCAAGTGGCACTGACAGTCGACAGTTCCGTGACGCTTCCATCAGCCAGCCGCTCGTGCATGCGAGGAGCGAAGTCGGAGAGCGTCAGGTCAGCGATGATCTCAAGATTAGTCTCAATGGTCGAATTGACACTCTGGTTCCAGATGTTCTGCCTCTGCGGGTCATCGTAGTCGATTTGGTAGTAGTTGGCAGGCAGAACCGGGTAGTTCTGCAGCCCATAGATATCGGCGTATGAGTGACTCACCGCACGCAGGCTGTTTCCGACCAATCGTGAGGTCTGGTAGGAACCGTCGAGGAAGAGCTCACGGTTGATTTCGGGAGCGGAACGGTTGCTGACATCGATTACTGTGAATTTCACCATGTTTGTGTATCGGTAGTATGGGTAGTAGGACATCGCCATATCCGCCGACATTCCATCGGAAGCACCTCCGCCGTCACTTGAATCACCATCGACGAGCATCGCTTGCCTGATTGGGTCATCCACTTCCAAGTTCCAATAACTGACATAGGAGATGATTACAAGTTGGTCACCTGCGAGAAGCATCTGCATCGGGCTGCCTTCGAGAGTGATGTTGGACTCAAGTTCAATCTCTCCGAATTCAGGCACGCCGAGAATCACAAGTTGGCCGTTGTTGATCATGTAGATGTGGTAGCCGTCGGTCTTGAGGAAATCCGCCTCATCGACTCCTTCCTCCTGATTGTTGGTCTCTGAATACTGCCCCTCACGGTCACCCGTTCCAGAACTGCTTGGTGGTGCTGAACTGTCCGAACCTGTCGACGCCTCCGCTCCGCCCGCCTGGGCTGAATCCGCTCCGACTGGCGCTCCACCGTCCATTTCAGCGAAGTCATCGTCCATACCGCCGCGCCATCCATAGGAATACCAATGCCAGTATGAGGCTTGGTCGAGGGAGACTAGCATCTCCTCTGCAAGCGAGTTTCGCAGGTCCTCTTCGAGCGCCCCACAGTTGTCGTAGGTGTCGAGCACCGGTGATGAGCGGACCCTATATCCAAGGTCCAATTCTGGCGCTATCCAGTCCATTACGGGGTGATTTTCTTCGTCTTCTGTCCATTCTTTTACCCCGCCTAGGCAGCCTGCAAGCAGCATCGAGGCGAGAACAAAAAGCACCATCGTCGGTCTTCGTGTCATGGTTGTGCGACTGTGGTTACTACATTAAGCGAGTTGGTTCACCGTTTTTACGTTCAATTCAAACTTTGTCGCGGGGCGCCTGCGCGAAGGCCAATACTTCCGCACCCCCATAAGGTGGTTCTTCCTACGTAAGAGCTGACTCGCGGACCGCATTGAGTTGCCCGACACCATGGTCAGACAGCCTCCAAGTCGCCTTTCTTCCGCGGCCATCCTTGGCGATCAGTTCTCTCTCCGTCAACTGCTTGAGATGGTAGGACATCAGTTGGCGTGACGCCTCCAACTTGACTCCGAGTTCGGTGGAGGTGATTCCAAGTCCCCCTGCGTTAGAGAGAATTTCGAGAATTGCCCTCTGCATTCCAGTAACCGGGTGTTCGAGTTCGTGGAGCCGCTTCGGGTCGACACCCGAGGCAGCGTAGCGGCGGCGTCTGCCGTCCTGCCATGAAATCGCCTCTCCCTTCTTCTCCAACTGGTGCAGGTGGTGGGCCGTCACCCCATTTGCGAGGCTGAGCCCGTCGCGCAGGGCGGAGAAGTGGATTCCGGGATGTGCCTCAACATATCCGAGGATTCGGCCGCGGGTCTGGACATCTCCCTCCCTGCTGTGCAACTTTGCGAGAAGTGGGCCTGCCAATGCCAAGAATAGGCCGGTCTTAACCCCCTCACTGACGAGGACACCGACCCCCAAACTGCCGACCAGTCCAACGGTCATCAATGCCAATAGCAGGGCCGCGAGAATTCCTGTGGCACCACGCGCCAAATCAACCTCATCCGCACCTCCGGGGTCTTCATCACTTCCGGGTGCAGCGGCGAACTCCTGGCCTCCACTCGAATCACCAGAGTCGTCCTCGGCCGCGGCATCATTCGCTACCTTGGCGGCATCCTCATCGCCGGTCGCCGCCGCATCATCAACGCTGAAGTGGTCGATTAGGACTGAACTGTTGTAGGCGGTCAGTGCGAGGCCTATCAGAGCGAGCAGCGCGAGGGCGCGATAGCCTGTCACCCGGTCCATGGCGTCTTGCGAGAACGGGATGGCGAACATAACCGGGTTGGTTCATCGATTTGACGGAAGGAAAGACGAGGCTGCCGGCGATTTGTTGAAGAACGACAGCCGGTAATGGTCGGTTGGGGGCGGCGATGGCGAAGAAGAAGAGAAAGCCGAAGTCGGCGGAAAAATCCGATGGTGGCCCGATGCTCGACGATGACAAGTTGCAGAAGCGGTTGCGCGCCTCTGCGAAGACTGTCGTTCGCACCTGCATGCAGATTCGCCCCTACGAAAATGTGCTCATTCTCACTGACCCATCGACGAAAAAGATCGGCCAAGCGCTCTACGAGGCAGCCTCACTGGTCTCCGACAGGGTCCTCATGCTGATGATGCCCTCAACCCGCCAACATGGTGACGAACCCGCGGGCGCGGTCGCCGAACTGATGCGAAAACAGCAGATTGTGCTAGCTCCCACCAAATACTCGCTCACTCACACGCGCGCCACGCGCATTGCGAGAAATGATGGGGCCCGCATCGCGACTATGCCCGGAATCACACTCGATGTGTTCACCGAGGGGGGGATGACCGCCGACTTCGACGCACTGAGGGCCTCAATCACCGAAGTCGGCGGGCGGCTGAAACGGCGTCGCAGCGTCAGAATCACAAGCGCTGCGGGAACTGAGGTCGAATTCGAAGTCGAACCACGTCGCTGGAAGCTTGAGGACAACGGAATCTGCAATCGGCCCGGACTCGTGACCAACCTTCCAGCCGGAAAGGTGTTCACGATGCCCCGTCAAGGGAAGATGAACGGCAAGATAGTCATCGACGGCTCCTGGGATTCCAACCTCTTGGAAAGCCCGCTGACCCTCCATGTGGAAAATGGCCTTGTGACCGAGGTCGAAGGAGGGGAGATTGCAGAATTGGTGAAGGAGTCCTACGAAGCTGCAGCCGCTGGAATGAAACCGAAGGACAGAGAGTCTGTTTGGACTGTGGCTGAATTCGGTTTCGGGATGAATCCGAAGGCCCGCCTCACTGGAAATGTTCTCGAAGACGAGAAGGTACGGGGAACTTGCTATTTCGCCATCGGAGACAACTCGACGCTGGGTGGTTCCGCCCATGTCGGAATCCATGTCACGGGTGTTCTAACCGAACCGACCATCCACCTCGATGAGATGTTGCTGCTCGACGGTGGCGACCTCGCCGACTGAAGTCAGAGCGACACGCTACAAACAGGACAGTGGCGCCAGGAGTGCTCCACACCTATTCCACAGCGTGAGCAATTCTTGCCGCTCTGAACATTGTGATGAACACCGCCGGCAGGAGGGGAGACCGCAGGTGCAACCTCCTCGCCGATGAGGTTGGCAATCGAATCCATTGCTGTAGGGGGCTTCACTGGGGCATTTGCGGGCTCGGGTACAGAATGTACGATTGGTGCCCGCTTAGGCGTAACTGGGGGTCCAGCCTCCTCAAAGGCGGAAGCGAGTGGATCCTCTGGCTCTGGGACTGGTTCTGCCACAGGGACAGATTCAGGCGCGGGGGCGGGAGTTGGCTCAACTGATGGTGGTGGCTGAACCACTGATTCCGGGGGTGCTACTGGCTCTGTGTGGTGTGGTGGAGACGCAGTTGCTGGCTGGGGCGCTGGAGCGGGTGCAGGTGTTGGGTCCGGCTTTACCTCGGGAAACGGCTCCTCCACCTCTGGCTCGACAGCGACCGGTTCGGGAGAGAGTCCTGCCGCCATCACATGAGATGGACCAGCCGGAGGTGGTGCCGCTGCGGGCGCCGGTGGTGGGGCTTGAGGAGGTGCCGCTGGTGCCGTAGGCTGTGGGGCTGGAGGCGATTGTTGTGGCGGAACCTGTGGTTGCACCGCCGGTGGTGGCGAGACGGCAGGCGGTTGAGGCGGTTGCTGGACCGCGGTAGGGGACCCAAGCACAGTGAGCGGACTGATCGAACCACTCTTTGCCTCCTCGATGGCCTTTGAGAGCTCGACCGAGAGAGTGAGCAGTTGTTGTTTTGAGACTGCAGGTTCTGAGACCCAAGCACGGAAAGTGGAGAGGTAGTGGCCGAGCAGTGGCAGTCCGCCTACCAGATGGGCGATGCCGAACATCCGCATCAGGGTGAAGACATCGTTCAGGGTGTCGAGGGCAGCGATTTCGTGCTCTGAAATTTCTGGGGGAGGGCCTGTTTCTCCCTCTGAGTCCTCCTGTCCCAAATACCTGCGAAGTGGGTCAGTCAGCGTGGTCAGTCCGAAGGGCCCGGTGAGAATGTAGTAGATTTCTCCACCCTCGCATCCAAGCCTCTGTGCAGCTGCCTCGAAATCGAATTCCTCTCTCAAGACCAGATCGATGGTGAGTGAGAAGAACTGCCCCATTCCGTTCACAGGGTCGGTTTGGCTAAGTTGCACCGCGATGTCGGAACTGCTGGTGATTCCGAAGTATGCCGCTGCATCATCGACATCGATTCCCTCGGGTAGACTCGCACCCTCAAGTTCATCTCCTTCGTCACTCATGCAGGGAACTTCCGTGTCTTGGCCTTCTTGATGAAGTGCTTCTCGGCCTGTGTGCGACTGTCCACCCGTCATCAATCCTCCGCCGACAAACAGGGATACGCGGAGCATCAAGAGTTGAGTGCATCATCCAAAATCCAGCGAGATTGCTTTGCCGACCACCCTTCGGTCTGAAGAGCTCGGAGCAGAGTCCTGTCGTCATCGCCTGAGGTGATTGCCTCCTTTGTGAGTCCAAGCGAGCGTGTGTAGTTGGCTGAGTCTGCACCGGTGAACAGGTCCTCCCAACTGCTCGGAGCCGCCTTCTTCGCCTTGCTCTTCCGAGTCGCTCTCTGTGGAGGTTCTTCGGCCGTCTTCGTCTTGCGAACCTTGCGAGTTGGAGTGCCTTCCTGTTCTGGTGCACTTACCACCTTCCGGCGAGCGACCTTCGCTGCTCCTGCTGGCGCACGCGTGCGAGGTCCTCCAGCACTGGGGGGTCCGCCGCTGCCTCCACCGGGTGGGCCGGCGCGACCGGGTGGGCTGCCACCTCTGCTAGGAGGAGCACCACCTGCACGGGGTGGGTCGGCGCGACTAGGTGGGCTGCCACCTCTGCTGGGAGGAGCGCCACCGGGGCGAGTTCCTGCACCCATTCCAGGGGTCGGTCCCTGTCTGCCGGGACGTCCACCAGTTCCGCGGGTCGGACTCGGTGTGTCTTCGAAGCCGTCGCCGAAGTCTTGGACTGAACCGGGCACGCTCCAAGCTGAACTGCCTGTTCGAGCCTGAGTTGGTCCGGCATCGAAGAAGTCGTCCTCGACATCGTCATCCCATTCGTCACCACCGCGTAGGATGCGGACCGCAAGAAGTGTGAGAAGGAGCATGAGCAGGAGGGCGCCGCCAATGCCTCCAATCATCATCAAGTCCGGCCCAGATGATTCAGCCTCGCCATACCAAGTCTCGTACCAATCGCAATCGCGGTAGGCGGTGGGTATGTCTGAGGAGTCGCCGGTCCAAGAATCGGGGTTGTAGATTGACATTGCGAGAGAGCAGTCGTCGGCCGAGCCTCCACCTTCGCCGGTCGCCGCAGGACAGCCGATTCCGTTCACGCCATCTATGATTCCAGCATCGGTCGGACATTGGTCCGCTTGGAAGCCATCCCTGTCGTCACCGAATCCATCTTGGTCGGTATCTCGCCATTGGGTCACTTCGTCGATGAAGGCGTCTGCCAGACCCAGTGGATGGGCCAGCCATATGCCGTCGGGATTGCTGTAACCGTCGCCGTCGTTGTCAGGGCAACCAAGTCGGTCCTCCGTTGAATTGCCGAAGATGGCGACACAGGCGTCTCCGTCGGTACCACTGGCGTTGTCGCCGTATCCATCGTTGTCGTAATCGCCCCACTGCGATGGATCTGTGGGGAAATCATCGATGTCGTCAGTGTGACCGTCGCCATCGCTATCCATGTCGCTGCGTGGGCAGCCAACCTCGTCGACTACTGCACCGCCCGCCGTACCGGGACATTCGTCGAGTGCATTTGAGACACCATCACCATCTTCGTCGAGTTGTTCTGGCGCACAGCCGACCGCGTTGACCGCCAAACCCGTCGGCGTGTCAGCACACTCATCATCGATGTCCGGCACTCCGTCCAAGTCGCTGTCAACAGTCAACTGCTCGTCGCTGCAGCCGAATTCGTCAACAATCGCACCCGCCGTCGTGTTGGCGCATCTGTCCTGCGCGTTTGCCACGCCATCGCCGTCGTCGTCCTTCTGATTCTCAGAGCAGCCGAGCCAAGCGCCGGAGGTGTCAACCGAGTCGCCGATGGTCGTGTTCGCGCAGACATCGAAGTCGTCGATGATTCCGTCGCCATCCTGGTGTTGAGCCGGTA
>CAZPJQ010000064.1:8650-9894 GCA_964586945.1 uncultured Candidatus Poseidoniales archaeon | reverse complement strand
GGTCACCTCCGCGTGAATTTCCTTGTCGGCCTCCGCCGCCACGGTAGCCACCGCCGCCGCTGCGCCTGTCACCGCCTCCACGACGGTCGCCGCCTCGTGAATCTCCTCGACGGTCACCTCCGCGTGAATTTCCTTGTCGGCCTCCGCCGCCACGGTAGCCACCGCCGCCGCTGCGCCTGTCACCGCCTCCACGACGGTCGCCGCCTCGTGAATCTCCTCGACGGTCACCTCCGCGTGAATTTCCTTGTCGGCCTCCGCCGCCACGGTAGCCACCGCCACCACTGCGTCGATCACCGCCTCCACGACGGTCACCTCCGCGTGAATCTCCTTGACGGCCTCCACCGCCTCGGTAGCCACCGCCACCGCTGCGCTTGTCACCGCCACCACGGTAGCCTCCACCACCGCTGCGTCGGTCACCACCGCCCCCTCTGCGGTCGCCGCCTCTTTGGCCGCCTCCACCGCCACGGTAGCCTCCACCACCGCTGCGCCTGTCACCGCCACCTCGGTAGCCACCGCCACCTCTGCCGCCCCCGTAATTACCTCGAGAGCCTCGGCTTGAGGAGCCGCCATCCTTTGGGCGTTTTTCTTCACATCGATTGCACTTATTTCGTCGAGCGAAATTGTGATTGTGACATTTGGGGCAATCCCAATCACCCGGCATCGAGTTGTCTCTGCCTGAGTCTCGACGGTCGTATCTGCGTTCCCGCCTCTGCTGGATTGTGGCTACCGAATCTTTCACAGAATCGAACTCGAGTTCTCTCGCAATCGGATGAAGATGAACGAGAGCATCATCAACAGTCCCAATCACGCTGTCAACTCGGCCGAGGTAAGTGCCGTCAACTGTCTGAAGGGCAGTTCCCAAGTGTGGGACTGTGCCTCTGAAGGAGAGGAGAAGGCCACCTTCGTGGCTCTCGCTCGCCACTTTGCCACGGAACTCCATGGTATTCGCCGGAAGCCGCCTCGCTTTGAGTCTTGGGATTGAATTGCGGCAGCGTCTCGATGCACTCTCACTCTCGCTTTCGCCTACTTGCTAGGCCAGCCCCAATCAATGCCATCACGGCAATTCCGAGTCCAGGTCCGGGAAGCCCCCCACCATCGTCTGTGGTGGTGGTCGGTAATGGGACGCTGGTGTCCACCTCTTCGAACAGGAAGGTGTTGTCGACTTCTTCGGTTACTGAGGTGCACTCTCCAGAGGTGTCGCACGCCTGAACCGTGACCGGATGGACGCCCTCAACCAGCAGGTC
>CAZPJQ010000064.1:0-8640 GCA_964586945.1 uncultured Candidatus Poseidoniales archaeon | reverse complement strand
TTCCGTTGATTACGATCTGTCCTTGCTGGACTCCGTCGAGTGAGAGCGTGAAGGCGACATAATCACCGTCTGCGTCGTTGAAGTTTCCGAACAGGATGTAGTTCGCTTCCAACCATTCGAATCCAGTGACCTCAACAGTTGGGGGAATGCTCAGCTTTGAGAGTCCGAGGTCATATTCGTAACTCATCTCTGCCATCCCATCGCCGTTTGCTGTGACTTCAACCATGATATGCCCAGGTGACAGTTCTGCGAGGTCAAAGGTGATTGCACTCGAGCCGGCCTGTGCCAAGGCAGAACCTCCGCTGATGCTTGCTCCAACCTGCACCAATTCAACATCAACCTGCATGTTCGCAGGGGTATGGTCGGTAGAGGAGACGGTCAGTTCGACCGAACTCAGGGAAGAGGTGACATCTAGGCTGAGGGTCAGTGGTGAGGCGACGGTGAAGCTTCTCACTCCACTGCTCTGCCCAGCACTGTCAACTGCCTCGCAACTAATCGAGCCTGCGTCTCCGGACGCCGGAGGAGTCACATCCCATGTGTTTGCCTGGACTTCATTCAGAGCCCATCCAGAACCGCCGGTGCAGTCTATGGTCAACAGGCCGGCTCCCAACTCATCAGTGAACCAACTGTCAACCTGTTCGCTGCCGATGACGGTCTGCGCCACAGATAGGGAAGCTACCGGGAGCAGGTCACCTTCCGCAGGTGCGTTAGCGGTCCATAGAGGGGGATTGTCAATCTCTGGTGGTGCCGTGGTGAAGTCGAAAAAGTAGACCTTGTATGCAGGCCAGTCTAGCAGATTGTAGGTGAAATGGGTGGAGAACTCCGTGCCGCCGGTGACTGCGCGCAGGTCGTACTCTCGACCCTCTTCCGCGATGTATGAAACACACTCATCTCTCGTGGTGTAGGTTACTCCGTAGTCGGGATCTTCATCATCGTCCTCGGTGTAGGTCGCGGTGCAATCCTTCTCCTCGTAGGTGTTGGCCATACGCAGCGTCTTACCGGGAATTTCGGGGAAGGTGTACGAGAAGTGGGCGTTTGTGAGGTTCCTTCCAACCATTGCCAGGGTGAAATTATCGGTGTCCGTCAATTGATCAAAGACAACGGATCCGTTCAACCAAATGACGATGGAACATGAACTAGGTCCGCAACTGTTGGTCGGGACGACCGGTATTTCCTCGCAGGTCGGGCTGCCGGCCGGCGCGCCCCACTCGTCTTGACAGTCTTGGCGCTCAGGATGCTCCTCTGGAATCAGATTCCACTCTTCTAGCGTCATGCCGTCGCTGATCCAAGTCAAGTTGTTCCAATCGACTCCCTGGCCGCCTCGGTGCGAGGGCCCGTCACGAAGTCCGATGCGGGTGTAGGTCTCTACGACGCATTCCAGACCGACGGTTCGGACGCCGTCTCGCTCATCTGTCGAGAGCCATGAGTTGTTGCCGTTTGGCAGCCCATCGAAGAGCTCCTCCAAATCGGTCCTGACGATGTCGCCGTTGGTGCCGTTGACAAAAGCCTCGGCGCGGACATCTGCGCCGTCCCAATCATCATCCAAGTCGACTAAGAATTCTGCGTAGTCATAGTAGAACATGTCCTCGAATGAGATGCCCTCACAATCCGCCTCAGGGGCCTGCCTTGCGCTGGTAAATTCGGCATCGCCATCATCATTCTGTTCGCTTCCTGGTGCGGTAAGGGCTTCCGGGCTCAAAAGTCCAGTAAATGCTGCAAAAATCGCCAAAACAGCCATCCAAATTGCAGCGGTAAACCGCTGGTCGTCTCTCTCCATGCGTGCGCGACGGCAGCGGCAATGAAAGAGAGTTTGCCTTGGCGCACTTGGTGAGTTAGATTACACTAGCCCCGATATTAGGCGAGTCCCTTCCGAATTCGGGTGAAATCAGCATCACTTCCGAAGAGCCCTAGTGCCCTCTCAGACTCACGGTTTGAGTCGCTGGAACCTAGAGAAAAAGAGTCCAGCGGGGATGAGGGTCCAGCCAATCGCCGACAGCCAAATCACCGTGCTGGGAAGATATGGCGCGGCATCACCGTCGAGCCGGTTCTCGAGAAGTAGTTGGTAGACGCCGTTCGGCGAGAAGAGGTCGACCAATTCTGAGAACCTCCCATAGGCGTCGCTCTCCAGATTTGTGACATCGACTCCCATCAGCGTGGCAAGTACCGCGGTGACGAGTAGCCAGACCAGCGTGAACAACAGCCAGGCGCCCACACCGAGTGTAACCGCTGAGCCGACATCCTTGGCGATGCTCGAGGCGAGCAGTTGAATGCTGGCGTACCAGAAGAGGACCAATCCAGTTGCCATTAGGAAGTAGGCTGCATCAACGGCGCTCGGATATTGCCCCATCTGAGCCTCGATGAGGATCATGCCGCCGAGCGAAGCGATGGTGGTGGGGATGAATGCCCCTAGCCATAGGCCGAACAGATGTGAGGCTGCTAGGTCAAGGCGGCTGATTGGTTGAGCCAACTCGATTGCCAACTCACCTGTTAGCCGCTTCCTGCTGATGCCATCGAAGCCTAGCAGAACGACTCCGAGAGTGGCTGTAAAGAGGACGAAGACGCTCACGAGGAAGAGTACCTCGTAGGCGGTCTCAGTCTGGATTTGGGAAGATATCTCGTTGTCGGGGTCCGCCAACCCCCAACTTCCGCCGGCGATGAAAAGGAGGAGCAGAGTGACTACTACGACCATGCGGGGACTTGCGAAGTGCCGTTTCGCCTCAAGCCACGAAAGTCGCATGACAGTCTGGATTCGACCAGCCTGCCTAACTCGCCCAGCCCGCCTAGTCACATGTGTCCCTCGGACCTGCTGAGCCTGCGAGTCACTCATCTTCGCCGACCCCCCAAGTACGCACCGGCACCATCGCATCTCCACCGACCTCTAAGCCGACAATTTCCGGGTCCTCCCCGGTCGCCGCCGCCAAGAGCTCCTCCAAAGAAGGAGATACGGTCTGGATGAGGTGAACGCGCCCGCCGGAGGATTGGATTGAGGTGAGCAGGCTGTGGCGCGCTTCTGAGCTCCAACCAGTATCGGTGCGCAGTTCGATTCTCCACTCTTCGTCGCTCTTCGGCTCGATGTGGCGCATCTCGACGCCTCGCCCGAACGAGGCGGCTGAGGGCGGCACCCAGCCATTACCAGCGACGAGAAGCAACTTTTCACAGCCAAGAGCCCGTTCAACCTCTTCGATGCGGCCTGCTGCGACCATCTGCCCGCGGTAGAGAATCGCGACCGAGTCGACCAGCCTTTCCATCTCGTTCAAGTTGTGACTGCTGACGATGATTGCGACCCCTCTGTCGGCAAGTGAGCGGAGCATCCCTCTGAAAGCGGCCTGTGCGACAGGGTCCAGTCCGTTCATCGGCTCGTCGAGAATGAGAACGTCTGGATTGCCAAGAAGGGCTGCTGCGAGTGAAAGTCGCTGTCTCATTCCTTGGCTCATCGCATCGAGTTGAGAGTCGGCTCGGCCGCTCAGGCCGACTAGTGCCAACATGTCGGCGACATTACCCTCCCCTCGCATCGCCACGAGCCGTTCGAGAACCTGTTTCGGAGTTGCACTTCCGCTCCAGTTCACACGCTCGGGCATCAGCCCGATACGGCGCTGATAATCCGCCCAACTCGACTTGCGGCGACGCCTGCCAGCGATTCGGATCGCACCGCTACGATGAGGATTCAGTCCAGCGATTGTGTGCATCAGAGTAGTCTTTCCAGAACCGTTCGGTCCTATGAGTCCGAAGATGGTTCCAGCCTCGACTTCCAAGTCGATCGAATGGATGCCTGCACCCGGCCGAAATCGCCACGGACGTCCCTTCATCCTGACCGGATGGCGATAGGTCACACCCTCGAGTGAGAGCAACGGCCACTTCCCGCCCATAACCGGGGTTCACCGGTTGCGTTCACAAAGGTGGCGACGACCACCTCCGCAAGCGCGCACCTTTCAGCAGGACCGCCCTCCGCCCACACGAGCGAGATGACCACACTCTCAATTGTGATGTTTTGGATAGCTCCGTTGGCGGGGCTACTCGTCTATCAGTGGGGCTCATGGAAGCAGAATCATCCAGAGTCGGAATTCCAAGATTGGCTGCGCGCCGACCCGCACATCGCAGGGCTCCTCGGCGCTCAAGCAGTCCTTTGGATAATTCCATTCGGAATATGGGGAGTTTTCGTAGGCTTCACAATTTTTTCACTGGTTGCCGCAACTTATCTTGAAGAGCAGCGCACCGAATGGAAACAGCGAGCCGCACCACGGGCCCTCGCAATCGCCCTGCTACTCTCACTCCACCTCGTCGCAGGATTCTCTCCTACGAGTGAGCCAGTCGGCGCTACGGAGTGGGGCCAACCGCTGCTCACCGAATCAGAAGGTTCCGCCGCTTGGCCCGCTTCGGCACAGTACACCTGGCTGTTGGGTGATGGCACCATCGTGGTGGTGACTCACATGCAAGCACCCGGGACCCTCAACCCATGGCTTGTCGGAGAGGCAGTGAACGGAATTGGGAAGGCGAGTGGGGCGAAGGAAGCCCGGTTCCAAGAGTCGGTGGCACTGATGGACGACTGGATAGGCGAAGATGCCTTCCGGTTGGAACCCATTCACACCGGCGTTCGGCTCGATTACAACGGCCAAAGCCTACTCTACACCCACGACAAAATCGCCCTCGACCTGTTCGGGTCCCGTTCTTCTGGAGAGATGATCACCGTCTTCCGTCCAACTTGGGGCGGAGAAGTTCAGATGCTCAGCGTCATCAAGCCTGGGAGCGGACCATTCGTCGGAAATCCGGGTGCGCAGACCTATGCTCTCGATTGGCTCTCTGCGAATTGAATCGAGAGATGCAACCAACATCTGTCGTGAGAGGTCGGAATCGAGGAAAAAGGCTCTCAATCGAACAATGTTTAGGGTGACCTAAACCTTATGTATGGGCCTCGGGTCGGGCGGTTTAGGGTAACCTAAAACTGAGGGATGCACAATGATTGAAATTGCCCGAATGAAACTGATTTCGCTGCTGTTTACCCTGCTTCTGGCAGGCACCGCGCTGTCCGGCTGCATAGGTGGAGATGGAGACGATGAGGGGAAAATCAAAATCGCCTATTCTGTGAAAGATGACTACGACAATGCCGATTCAAATCCACAGGTTTTGGCTGACTTCATCTCCGCACAGACCGGCCTTGAGGTCGAACTCTACGCCATCACCTCTGATGGGATGGCGCTTGAGGCGCTGCGCTTCGGCCACGCTGACATCGCCTTTCTTGACGGCGGCTCAGCTTGGCTCGGCTGGCAGCAGTACGGGCTCGACGTGATCGCCGCCGACCAGAAGGAGGACGGCTCAACCTACTATGTCCCCCAAGCGTGGGTCCGCAACAACTCGACAATCCAAACCTTGGATGACTTGGCGGGAGTGGATTCCTGTCACACCGGATGGCTGAAGTCTGCTGGCATGCTGATGCCGATGGGTTACATGATTGGTGAGGGCATCATCGAAGTCTCGGGTGATGAGAATGAAATCGATTCACTTCGCAGCACCATCGAGAACCACTTCGGTACACCGACCATTCCCGAAAAGGGCGACCCCTACTACGGCTATGATGGGGCGTTTCGCTGCATGACAGAGGGGTTAGGCGATGTTGCATTCGTCAAGGCGACCTCCTACGAAGAGCACTGCGAGTCCAACGACTGGTGCCTCGTCCGCAGTGAATACCGCCAACTGGAGCCCTCTTTCGGGCAGGTCCCTAGCCACGCCGTGATGGTCAATCCGAGTCATTCAAACGACGCCAAAATCGCTGCGATCACAGCCGCCCTGCTGGCGCTGAACGGCGCTGAGGGCGGCGATGCCATCCTCGAAGGCGTGCTCAACACACCCGGCCTCGCCGCGCTGAACAGCCAAGACCATCTCGGCTCGTTTTCGGCGGCGCTCAATCACATCCCGGGGCTTGTGACGGAGTATCAGGGGCAGTACGAGCAGACCTCGTGAGATGATGTGGAGTCAGGAGCCGGATGTCCGAATCCACCCCCATCCTGACCCTCTCCCAAGTCTCCATAGGGTTTCCTGGGGAATTGCCACTGCTCACTGGTATTGACTTCGAGGCATACGCTGGCGAGGTCATCGGGCTGGTCGGAGTTTCGGGAATTGGCAAGACCACCTTTCTCAGAACGCTGGCGGGCCAAGTTCCACTAATGGCAGGGGATGTGGAAATCTTCGGCTTCGACGACATCCGCTCTGCGCCGCGCGGCTCAATCGGCTACATCCCCCAAAGACTCGGTCTCGTGCACCACCAAACCGTCGGTTACAACGTCCTGATGGGTGCTCTTCCAAGAGCAAGCCGCTGGCAGACCCTGCTCGCACTCCCAAGTAGTGAGATGCGACAGGCGACACGCGCTGCGGTTGCCGCGGTAGACCTTGAAGACAAGATTCTCGAGCCGATTTCCCAACTCTCAGGTGGTCAGCAGCGTAGGGTTGCAGTTGCCCGTTCACTGGTCCAAGGCCCGCGCCTGCTATTGGCTGACGAGTGTTTGGGTGAACTCGACATCACGACCAGCGAGGTGGTTGCAGAGCAGTTGATCCACCTCGCCCACGAACAGGGAACCTGCGTGATTTTGGTCGACCACAGCCCGGTCCGACTGAAGGTGCTCTGCGACCGGGTGTTCGAACTACGGCAGGGCACGATTCGGGAAGATGAGCCGGACCATCTGCGGTTGCCGATGGCCTGAACGGTGAAGGATGAGATGACGGAAGGAGGATGAAGAATGGCAAATTCGATGGGCGACATCTTGCATCTCTTGCGGAAGCGGCCACGATTAGTAGTCATGGCCGGGCTCGCAATCCTTGCAGTTCTCACCGCAGAACATTTGCAAATCTCTGGCCCGAGCCTCTCTCAAGGCTGGGAGAACCTGCTCATCATCCTCTCCGAGGCGTGGCCACCTGACTTCAGCGTCCTCACCAACCGCGCCTCGTGGGCGAACCCGGCCTGCAACTTCGAGTCTGACATGCTTTGCAGTCCAGCCTTCATCGGTCTGGTTCAAACGCTTGAAATCGCATTCCTAGCGACCCTTTTCGGTGCCTTGATATCACTTCCACTAGCGACGATGGCAGCCCACAACCTAAGCCCGCTCTGGCTCTCTACAGCGACTCGAAACCTGCTCGCCGGACTGAGAGTCCTACCCTCACTGATCTGGGCACTTCTCTTCGTCATCGTGGTGGGAATCGGCCCGCTGGCCGGAGTCTTGGCCATGACATTGTACACCATCGGATATCTTGGGAAGCTCCAGTACGAGGCATTGGAGGGTGTCGGAAAGCACCCATTGGAGGTGGCCCGAGCGATGGGTCTCTCACGTCCGGTGGTGGCCCGATACTTCGCAATCCCCGAGGCGTCAAACGCGCTGATTAGCCAGATTCTCTTCATGTTCGAGTACAATGTCCGCCACGGCTCGGTCGTCGGACTGGTCGGTGCCGGCGGAATCGGCTGGTACATGCAGTACTACATCGCCCCGTTCAAACTCTACGACCGCGTTCTCGCTCTCTTGATCGTGCTCTATTTCACAGTTGTAATAATCGATTTCATCAGCCTCAGAATCCGTCATCGGTTCATCGAATCCGAGGAGATTCGCAAGCCGAGGTGGCGAGATGTCTTCCTTCCCCAAAAGTGAGTCTTGGAGGTACTGCGTAGCATCCGTGTGAGAATTTCACTCGGCAGCGACACGGATTGCGCCGTCTTTGTAGTGAACGTAGATGTTGTGAGGAATCTTGGCGGTCAATGCAGCTAGGGCCTCTCGAATATCATCCTCATCGACATCGAATGCCTCTGCAGCCCGCTGGCTCGACCAGGGTACCTTCTCGAAATCAGACTTTTTGAGCCACTCGTAGAGTCGTCGCTCCAAGTTGGTGAGGTCCTCAAGCGCCATCACTCACTCGCACAGTGGCGAACCACTTCAACCCCCCCATAGGGTAAACTTGGGCTCACTCGGCGTTCTCGACCATCTTGCGGACGCATTCCTCAGCGGAGATGTCCCCGTCGAGCAATGAGTTCAACGCCTCGATGAATGGGACCTCACAGTTGACCTGTTCAGCCTTAGCCTTGAACATCCGAGCCGCCCGAACACCCTCGGCGACCATGTGCATCTCGCCCAACGCCTCATCGAGAGTGCTGCCCCGGCCCAACATCTCGCCAAGCGTCCGATTCCGGCTTCGTGGGCTGGTTGAGGTCACATAGAGGTCTCCAAGACCGGCAGGCCCGAGCGAGGTGTCCATCTCAGCACCCAACTCGACCAGCAGCCTACGCCCTTCGGCAAATCCGATTGGCACCAGCGCAGCCTTCAGGTTGTCACCGCCGATTCCGCGGAAACCGCCGCGCGCGCTTTGGCCAGCCTCTTTCTCACTCGGCTCACCGCGCAACCCGTCAACTATACCGCAAGAGATTGCAATGGTGTTTTTGAAAGCGCCCCAAAGTTCAGCCCCGGCAGGGTCGTCAGCCGGCTTTAGAATCAGGGAATCCGTCGAGAGCCTGTCGGCGATTCTCTCTGCTACTGAGCGGTCGTGGGAAGCCACTAGAGCATTTGTGAGTACACCGCGCGCGACCTCGGGAGCGATGGTAGGACCGGTTAGAACGACCACCGGGTTGGAGAGCCCAGCCTTTGCCAGCCGCGCCTCGATCGCCTCCGA
>CAZPJQ010000063.1:0-9917 GCA_964586945.1 uncultured Candidatus Poseidoniales archaeon | reverse complement strand
AGGGCCAACCTGCAGGTCTCGATGTCTCGGGAGACAGGGTGACCGTCAACATCTACTGCACCTACGCAACTACCAATGTCAACTGCAAGGCGAAGAATTGGCACTCCATCTTCCTCAAGACGAACGCCTGGCCAGAGCATCAGGGAGATGTCCTGTTCCCTGACCGCGCGCACTTCGGACTCGAGTCGATGGATGACAGCACCTTGGGCTGGGCCTGCTACCGGCTAGCAAACTGCCCGAGCGGCTCGACTCACAAGATATACGTCACAGGTCGGTCGGTGGCTTACTCAGTTGGGACGCCTACCACCTCGAACAGCATTGTCACCTCATCTGCCATCAGCTCCACTGCGCCAACCGACGAAATCACGCTTTCCACGGCGATTACCTGGAAGCCCAGCGGCACCAGCGTCGAATTGGAGGCAACCAACGACGGCGGCCTCACCTGGAAACGGGCTCAACTGGGCACCAAGATCACATTCGCGAACGCCGGCTCACAACTGGGCTGGCGCGCATACCTCAACAGTACCAACAGTTCCAACACCCCCCTCATAGACACCGTTTCACTGCTCTATCGGGGTTCGTATGTCAGCAGTGGATACATGCGGCTGTATTCCTACTTCGGCGGCTCTGTCGCTCCTGTCGCTGCCACGGTATGGTGGAACGCCAGCACGGCGGGTGGCTCCTCAATGGTGGTCAAGTGGGTGACCGGCACCACCTCCTGCAGCAGCACCACCTACAACGTAAATTATCCCGGTCATACCATCTCCTTCCCGTCGTCTATCACCTACCTCACGCTCTGCTTCTATCTCTACGCAGGCGGGACCAACAACGCCTACAGTCCCATTCTGACTGATTTCAATGTCGCCATCTACTCCAACGCTCCAAAGAATGTCAAGTTGGACATCGGTGGAGACGGCAGCAATGAATGGACCCATACAAACTCGCTGCTCGGCTCGACGACAGCCGCCGGCAATTCTCTCGTCAATGCCTTCAATTTTCTGATTCCCGACATGGGCAGTGGAACCATCATGATTCCAATACACATCTCCTCAGAGGCTGCGGGAACCGTGACCATCGACTCTTTCAGCATCACCTACACGATGCAGACTGTTAATCTGGACATCAGTTGGGATGAGGACATCGTCCTCCATGAGACGATTGACACCTACGAAGTCGTTACCCGACATGTCATCGGGGAGAATGCCATCGAAATATCTCAGGCGCAGTTGACTTTCATCGCTCAACCCTCCTCTGGTGCGCCCAGCCTCACTTGGCAGAATGATGGAACTCTTGTCGACGATGACCCCGATGATTGGATCACACCGAATGCTGCTTCCACTTGGGTCAACAACAGCAACGGCATCCTTGAGATTCATTGGGCCTTCTCAGTGACCTCCGAGTTCCCAGAGCAGAACAATGTCGGATTCCGCGTCTCCTGCACGGACGACACCGGCTACTCACCGATGACCCTCAGCACCGGACCTGCTGGAATCTTGGTCAACCAGTCCTACGGACTGGGATGGATGAAGGTGCGAGACAACGATGGCTTTGTGTTGAGTGACGATGTACAGGATTACGACTGGGTGGCAGAAACCCTCCACTTCCAAGGTGCGGTTTGGTACGCCGGCACAGAGGATGCGCCACTCGACTCGACCTTTGACGTAGAGGTCATCAAGCGAACTCCTGAAGGCGATTTCAGTCAGGCCAAGGACCGCTCCAATGCGTATGGAGAGTTCTTCATCTCTGTGCCGATGGACTCGATCGACAGACCTGATGGGGTCTTCTACGAGGTGCAGATTGACAACCCACGCGACCCTCTCAAGGTCCTCCCAATCAACTCGAGTTGGCAGCGAATCGTCCGAATCGATGCAAGCCCGCCAGAGCTGATTAGTGCATCACCTGCAGACAACGCCTACGAAGCAGGCGAGTGGAACAAGCAGATTAGAATCAGAATCCTCGACCCCGTGGGAAGCCCGGAAGAACTGACGCTGCACTATTGGGTTGAGGCGGACCACGACAGTAACCGGAATGGCTACCCTGATGCTTCAGAATACCTGAATCGGACGATGGTCAATGCGACTCTTGATGAAGATAAGTTGTTCTTCTCGACGATTGATGATACCGGAAATCCGAACATGGCCAGAGTATCCTACTATGTCACCGGAACCGACCCTGCGGGCAACGCGCTCAACAGAAATGATGGGCCCGGGTTTGAGTATGACCTCGTCACCTACCGCTCCCGTGTAGACATGGATGCGGTCTTTACCGGACTGCATTGGTCTGGCCACGATGATGGGGAACGGGCCTTCGCCGGAACCACTCAATACCTCACCCTCGGATTGGTGGACGCGAATGGTCTGATTGACTTTGAGGACATCTCACTAATCTTCGACTTTGAGGGTCCAGACCCCGAGCGAGACCAGCAGAAGTTGTCCTACAGCGGACAGAACAACACCTTCTGGACTGATGATGCATACCTCGTCATCGACCCTGCCTGCAACGACGAAGAGGACTCCACCTGCGGTGCATCCGTCTCAACCAACGAAACCGGCCTGCCGTGGATAATGGTCACCTTCGGCTTCAAGTTCTCTTGGGATTGGCCCGACGCTGACCTTGGTGATGTGGCACTTGAGTACAAGCAACTGGGTTCTCCCGACATCACTCAGTGGATTTTCACCGAGCACACTTTCCGTGTCGAGAATGACCTCGTTCTAGATGCTGACACTTATGTCGTCAATGATGTGCAGGTGCCTCGCACCGGGCCTGTGTTCGATGGAAGCAGGGTCGTTCCCACCGACCGATTGCGCTGGTCGGGTAGGATTGTCTACGAGGGTTCGGATGTGCCGGCGCCTCGCAATCTCGGCATCACCATCGAGGTGTTTGATGGAGTTCAATACTGGTCTGACGGCAGTCTCACCGAAGATGGTGGATTCAGCATCGAGGTGCCGCTCGATGCTGCACCGGCACTCGCTTCCAGCGAGACGCGGACCTTCCTCGCCGGTATCAGAAACATTCCAGGTAGAGGCGAGGACATGACGATGAACACCGTTTCGACCACCTTGCAGGTGCATGTCGACCACGCACCACCTAGAGTGCTTGAACGGCTTGCACCAATCGATATCATCGACATCGCGAACCAGAGCGAACTCACCGCTGTCCCAGTCAAATTCATCGGCTCGGAGGATGCTGACCTGTCCGGCAGCCCACAATGGGTGCACTGGCTGATGCGTGACGAGAATCAGAGGCAGATTGCATCGGGTTCTGAGGAACTCGGCATGCTGCAAGAGGGACACGCCATCACTTGGACAGGAACTGTCGACCTGATTGGTGACGGCTTGAACCCGCCACTGCAGGACTATGTCGTCGGCTTCTGGATCGAGGGGTGGGATGCTGCGGGCAACCCGCTGGCAACCGAGGGCAACTCGAAGAGTGACCCGGTTAGGGAGCCGGTGGCGCTCGACGATGACAACGAATTGCAGTGGATCAGGTTTGGAGCACTTGGTGCCCAACTGACGATTGAGCGTATCTCGGCTGACAAGGAACGGGTCGCTGATGGGGCGTCTGTAGAGGTGACCGCCTGGATAGCGAATCTCGGTGGAGACACATCAACCACCTTTGAGGTCGCCTTCTACTCCGGCGATTCTGAGGAGCCGTTCGCAACACAGACCCTCACCGGAATCAGCGACGAATCGATTCCAATTTCGGCCACTTGGGAAGCTGTCGAGGGAGTCGATAGAGTTCGAGTTGTGGTCGATGCCAACAACGACATCACCGAAGTTGATGAGACTGACAACAGTGCCTCGGTGGGAATCTCCGTAGAGTACATGTGGGGCATGGGATGGGTTGAGAACGCCCGTCAGAACATGCTCGCGGTGATTGGAATCATCATCGCAATGCTCGTGCTACCGATTGTCGCATTCGTCAGCATGAAGGGTGCCATAACCGGTCGCTCGGAGCTGTTTGAAGATGACATGCTTTTCGAGGACGACGACGATTACGAGGACGACGACGACTACGACGAAGATGACGAGGATGATGACTACGACGGTGAATGATACCCGTTGCCATCTCGTCGCTGAAGCTCTCTGAACCTTGATGTGAGCCACATTAGTTAGGGCGGCATTTGGAGCGGCGGGCTTTTCAGCGACGGCGATTCGCATCGGCTGTTGGAGAGGGGCACTTGGGCAAGGATGAGGACTCGGCTCCCGGATTCGGCCATCTGACCCCGACTCTCCGAAATCTTACCGACTCTCGAGGATGGACACCCACTCCGATTCAGGCAGCTTCTCACGACGACCTCCAACATGGCCACGATATGCTGTTGGTCGCTCCCACCGGCAGCGGTAAGACCGAAGCGGTGGCGCTGCCGCTGCTCTCAAACGCGGTTGAACTGGATTGGACTCCACTCTGCATTCTCTACATCACTCCGCTGCGAGCCCTTAATCGGGATGTCGAGCGGCGGCTCTCAGAGTTGGGTACCGCCGCTGGACTCCGCACCGATGTGAGACACGGTGACACCCCACAGTCAGCTCGCACTCGACAGTCAAGGAATCCGCCTCACCTTCTGGTCACCACACCGGAAACCTGCCAACTTCTGCTGCTCGGAAGTCGGCTCCGCGAAGGGCTGGCCAACCTACAGGCAGTGGTAATAGACGAAGTCCACGACCTCGCGGCTTCAGAGCGTGGCTCACAACTCTTGGTGGCGCTCGAGCGAATCGACGAGCTGTGCGGCAGGCGTGTGCAGCGAATCGGACTTTCAGCGACTGTCGGAAATCCCGATGAGGTGGCCCGTTGGCTTTCACCCACCGCTCGCCCTTGTGTGGCAGCAGCGCCACGCCCGATTGACCTTGAGGTTGTTACAGAACCTACTACTGCAGAGGATAGAGCGCTATCACTGGAACTTCGGGTGAAGCCGCGTGGTCTCGCCGCCCTCCGCCGGCTCACTACCAAGGTGAGAGAGACTGCACCCTGCCTCATCTTCGTCAACTCAAGGAACGCAGCAGAAACGGTGTCGCAGCGGATCGCAACCCTCGATGAAGAGCTTCGCATCGGAGTCCATCACGGCTCGCTCGCCGCCGACACCAGACAAGAAATGGAGGCAGCCCTACAGGCGGGGGATTTACACGGTCTAGTCTGCACCAGCAGTCTTGAACTCGGTATCGATGTCGGCTCAATAAAACAGGTTCACCAGTTGCGGAGCCCGCGCGCCGTGGACAGAATGCTGCAGCGAGTAGGCCGCGCCGAGCACACTCTTGAGGGAACCAGCCGCGGGATGCTGCTCTGTTGGGAGACAGACGATGTCAGCGAGGCAGCGGTCATCGCCCGCAGAGCGATGAACGCGGAACTCGAACCTGTCGAGTGGAGAACAATGCCCCGCTCAGTCGCCGCCAACCAACTGGTCCTGACCGCCCTCGCGGAGAGGATTGTTCCGCTCAACGCAGCGGCAGAACTCCTTAGGAGAGTCCGGCTGTTCGACGAACTCGATGACAGGGAAGTCCTGCACATCCTGCGAATCCTCGCGGACCGCTACCTCTTGAAACTGGTCGAAAAACCGACTGAATCCGACCCTCTAAAATGGCCTCCCGTACTCTGGGAACAGATTGGAGTGGGCAACCCTGCCCTACCCGAGAAGCGGCCGAAACTGGAGGAGTTGGAGTTGGCGAGCGAGGCGGAGAAGAAGCGCTGGAGTGGTGCACTGAAGGCTGGTCTGCCGGAACACCTGAAGGCTGGATGGTTCAGCGCTGGCGGCCGCGCCCGGACCTACATGATTGAACATCTGAGCATGATTGCAGACGAGACTCGCTACTCAGTGAGGGACGCTGTAACACGCCGAATCATCGGCAACCTCGACGAGACCTTCGTGCTCTCGCTGGACAACGCCGGAGGCTCCGAGGATGGGGCTCCCGGACGCTTCGTTATGGCCGGCCGAACCTGGGTGGTGGTCGAAGCAGACCCCGACAGGAGTGAGTTGCTGGTCGCCCCGGTGACCGATCAGGGCTCCGCCCCGCAATGGATGGGTGAACTTCCCCCAGTGCCTGCCGAAGTAGCTCGCGAAGTAGGTGGGCTGAGACTCACAATCGCCCGCGAAAACGAGTGGTTTCTGCCGCCCGAGGATGAGACGAAGTTCGATCTGGTGACCGAAGCGTGGTTGGCTGAACTTCCACCGCCCCTCCAAGTATCCGACTACCCTCTGAGTGATGCCTCTCTTGGAACATTGACCGAGAGCATCGCCGGCCATCTGGAAGCGACCGGCTCTATACCGCATTCCCGGCTCCTGACCATCGAGGACCGCAGGGAGGCGGTGGTTCTCAACTGCTGTCACGGCAGCAAGATCAACTCGGCGCTGGCGCACTTCCTCCAAGCGATGGCGAGCACCATCGATGGGAAGGTCGGAATGGTGGTGATCGACCCCTACCGAATCTCATTCAATGTCCCGGGATTGACTCCGGAATCGATGGTCCGCTGGTTGCAGGATACCCCTCCTGAGGCACTTGACGGCATTATGCGAATGACCATTCCAAACGGCCGGCAACTGAGGGCGAGGCTGGTTCATGTCTGCAAGACATTCGGAGTGCTGAGTAGGGGAATAGACCCGCGAAAGGTCAATCTCAACGGCATCATCAATCGCTACAGAGGGACACCCCTCCTCGACGAGGCGCTGGACAAGCTGTTCCACGAGAGAATGGATGTGGATGGCGCCGCGGACCTGCTACGGGCAATTCAAGCGGGCGCCGTCACAATCGAGCACACTGCCTCTGGCCCACTCGGAATATCGCCCCGTTCAGAGCGCGACCTGCTGCTCCCGAACTGGTCCGATGAAGAGGTTAGAGTTCGACTTGAGGAGCGACTTATGAACGAGCGAGCAGTTCTCATCTGCCTCGCCTGCGGCTCCCGAATACGCACGCGCGTGGCGATGTACGGTGCCAAACACACGACTTGTGACTGTGGTGGTAGGATGCTAGCCGCGGCTCGGGAAGGACTTGAGGAACGGCTGGTGGAGTGGGTGAAATCAGAGGAAGAGCCGACAAGGGTCCGCATGGAGCGGAACGCCCAAATCGTGCAACAGCGAGGCATTGAGGCACTCATCTGCCTGATGGCGCGAGGTGTAGGCGAAGACACCGCGACCCGCATTCTGCGCAGAGTCCCGAAGAATCACCGAGAGGTTTTGCTTCGAACCATCCACGATGCAGAGTTGACATACGCTAGGACGAGGAGATACTGGGGCTGAGAGCAGGCCCAACAGAAAAACGAGTTGAACCATCGGCTACCTGTCGAATCATTCTTCGCAATCAGAGTTCGGTCGCTTCACATGGGTGAGTGAGAGTGCGGTGGCTAGCAGCACGGAGAGAATGATGCTGATGCCGAGCAGTTGACCTGTGTATTTCGCCGGCGGAAACTCGGCGAAGCCCAACAGTACGAAGACTGAGGCGGAGGTGAGGGCAGCCCCCCATCTAGCAGAGGTGTCACTGCGCGTGGGAGGATGGTCAGAACTGGCGTGTGAGAGGTAGTCTGCGGCGAATCCCATTCCCAAGAGAACGACCGGCGCGGTGTGGACTCCCCGGCCTCCGACCATGCTGGCCAACCCGTCGACTGCTGCACCTATGGCGACAGCTCCTATGGCAATCCTCGCGGCGCGTGTCTTGGAGCGAAGGACGAACATCGAGACGAAGAAGACCGCTATTCCCGCAGCGAGGATTTGGCCCACCCTCGCATCGTCGAACGCCTTCGCGAGAGTCGCTCCGGTGACTAGATCACCACCAACCCCTCCCGAGAGTTCGTTCTGGGCCAGCAAGCCCTCGACATCTTCGGCGAAGAGCAGTACAGCATTTGGATTCCTAATGTCTACGAGTGCCGCTATCGCCACCCCCGTGGTGACGCCGTCTCGCTGAAGCCTTGTATCCCGCACGAGAATCGAGCCGACCTCAGTGGCGCTAAGCCCGTCTATTGTCGCTCCTTCAGTGTCACTGTCATGGAAGGGCACCCCCAGCACCATCGGGGAGCGAGTCATCCCGGTTTCATAGGTGATGACACTCGGATGTTGACCGAGTTGTCGTTGCAAGTCCTGCACCTTGAGAAGGTCCTCAGTTGAGTCGCCATCCACATCAATTACAATCCAAGCAACCGAACTTGAGGCGAGCATGTACTTTGACTGCAAATCCTCCATCTTGTCTATCTCTGGATGGTTCTCGGGAAGAACTTGAGTGAAGTCGAGCACCTCGACACCAGATGGCGAGACCAAGACGATGGCAGCGAGTACCAGCAGAAGAGCTGGCCAAGACCATGTGGCTCGGGCCTCCTGGGTTAGAAGTCTGTCGTGGGAGGTGAATTCTATCTTGGTGCGGCGGCGGAGGTAGAATTCCTCAAGGATGAAGCGGGTAACCAGCCAGTCGAGGATAATACCCACGGCTATGACGATGGCAAGTGTCTTCTGAGCCTTTACCGGTGAGAAGATGGCAAGCGAGACCGCGGCAACGGTGGTCAGCATTGCGATGAAGAGCATTGAGCGAACCTGCTCCTTTTCACGTGACGACCTGCAGTACCAGAACGCCCCATCAACCGCCACCCCCATGATGATGGGCAACGCAATCCCATCGAGAACCGAGAATGTGTAACCTAGTGCTGAGAGTGCACCCATCTCTGCAAATACCACAAGCCCTGTCCCGGCTAGGGTTGCAGCGACCACGAGTGGGTCCCTAAGTCCGATGACCAATATGGCGCCTAGAAGTACCACTGCGGGCAGCATGAAGACCTGAAGATCATTCTCAGCGACTTGACGGGCTTCGGAAAACAGCATGTTGGCGCCGACTGGGGTAACCTGGAACTCTGTCGATTCGCTAATCTTCTCCGCCCATATCTTGAGTTGCGCCCAGTCCATGTCCCCATCACCACTGTCGAGCCAAATTATCCAAAGCAGTTCATTCGCCTCGGGTGCCTGGTCTGCCGATGCGCCGGGAAATGCTGGACAAGCGAGGTTGAAGTTGGCCTCGTCTGGAAGGAAGAGGATGGTCGCCTGAAACGCCGCCTTCTCCTCATTCGTGGAGTTCAGACCACACCATCCGTCCTCCATCGTTGGCTGGAGGACATCTGCCCACTGTGTGGCGTTCTCCAAGGAACGGTTTCGAGAAGCGAAGGCCTCGGACCAGATTGCGAATGGGGTTTCGATTCTTTCGAAGATGATGTGCTCAGCCTCCCAAGAAGTGGCAGGGTTCGAGCCATCCCACGCTTCCTGTTCGAGTTGCATCAGACTCTGGACCCTGCTCAAGTTATTCGTCAGCCTAGCGCCATCGTCGTGACTAATCATCAGGACGAGTTGGGAGTGCCGATTGTCCATCGAATCCGCGTTGACTCGCTGAACAACCTCATCGTCGAAAATGACCTCGCTCGACAGCACCGGCGAGACCGGAAAGGCAAGCAGCAGAGCCGAACAGGCCAACAGCAGCAACAGCAGTGATTGGCGAGCCCATCTAGGGTCCATGGTGATGGCTCCGGCGGCAGCATGAATCATTGTTTTCGTCGTCTATGGCGAAATCACGACACTCTACGAGTGTCGCAACGCGCCAATTGCTAGGCTTGCGACAGGCTGTAAACGCGTGTATTCACCGGGAACTGTTCGATGAATTGGAAGTTCAGCCCCACTCCATCCATTCCCCGGTCGATTGCTCGCGGTAGTACCAAGCGCCACTCCCTTCTGGATGCTCGATGACCTCGTAGCCATCCTGCATGTGGCCCTGCACGCTAGGTGCGGGCCAACCCGGAGCGCTGAACATCTGGTCTGCGTCCATCTGCTGGTCGCTGCCTGCCGAGTGCTCCGGCTCCAGCTCATCGGTTGCCCACTCTCCCTCGTCGTCCCGGTTTCTTCTCCACATCGCAACCATCACGAGTGTGGCCAGCAAGACGAGAACGGCGGCGACCGCCCC
>CAZPJQ010000062.1:9067-9928 GCA_964586945.1 uncultured Candidatus Poseidoniales archaeon | reverse complement strand
AGTTGGCAGGGCGCCTCAATCATCGAAAAACGGCCATGGGGAGTTCTCTGGAGAACGGGTGTGCTACGAGGATTCATCCTCATCATCGCGACCATCGGAATCACATCACAGCCGGTGTTGCTCATCGTTATGCTTCCAGCAGCAATCTACGGCTTCAATATTGCAGGAGAACGATGGTTGCCAAGCGCCTTGCTGCCTGCCATCAGACAGGAATTTGACCGGACCTCGCGAGCCTCCACTCGTCGCCGCCAGGAGCAGTCGGAGAGAATCCGTGGCGAAATTGTCAGCGGCGAAGAAGAATGAGTTGAGCAGAACCGCAGCCAGCGGGAATCTACATCCCTTGGTCTGAATAAAATGGAACTAGCTCGGGTATCCACGGGAAAATCGAAAAGGCCCGGGGTGTCGCTCCAAGGGCGATATGTTGGAGAACCGTTATGGGGCGCTGATGCACACAAATTGACCGATGACTCGTTGCCCCTACTGCATGTCGCCTACGGTGACGGGTCAACCGCTCTGCTATGATTGTGGCAGAATCATCAGCGGCGCATCAGGAATGGCCGGTCGGGTGACCGCATTCCCGCCCTCCGGGGCGACCTATGGGGGTGTACGCAGCGGCCCTACTCCCCGTGCGAGAGCTAAGCGGGCGGCGGTAGCACGCAGGCGGAAGAAGTCTGGCAAGCAGTATCGCAACCTCGTAATTGTCCTAGTCATCGCATTCATCTTTCTCTTCACCCCTGCACAAGAGCATGTGAACAAGCAACTGAACACCTGGTTGGGTGAACTTTGGAAGGCGATAGGTCCGTACCACGAATATCCGGTTGAGTCTTCCTACACGCTTGAGAGGACGGTCACGGTTGAGAA
>CAZPJQ010000062.1:0-9057 GCA_964586945.1 uncultured Candidatus Poseidoniales archaeon | reverse complement strand
AGAATCACGACAACATCGAAAGAGAGTTCACCTACTGGCTAAACATCCCAATCCAGCGCACCAGCCGTGGCACTTGGGACACCACCTTCGACAGAGGCGGCTTCCAAGACACCGCCTATACCTTACAGACCGTCACTTCGATGAGTGTGGGTGCTTCGACACCTCATATCAGCGTCCCAGTAGTTACGGTGGCGTATCTCGAAGCTCAGGATGCGTTGCCTCTTGAGGATGGCAGGACTTCAGTTCATTGGCCCTCCTTGGGTGTCGGCAACGACCGCTGTGAATACACACGCTGTCTGCTGTGGGAAGGCTCGATTCCATCTCAGAGCTTTGCCCGCCTCATCATCAGTTACGACATCACATCATACTCATACACCTGGTGGAAGAGTTCCGATGTCGATAGTCTGGTGAACGGCAAGGCCGTGGGCATGGATGTCAGCAATTCTGGGACCTTTGCTGACCTGCAGCGCAATGGTTGGATTCGCTCGACCACCCAACTAATCGGAGAACAACCACTGTGGTATGATCGAACATATGGAAACGGTAACCCCGATTGGGCAATCGATGGAACGAATGGTTTGGTAATCTCGGCTGCTGACAACATTCTCGCCAGTCTGCCCGCTTCGCAACAGGACAATGTGTTTGCATTTTCACGCGCCGCCTTCGACTACATGCGGGAAAATGTCGAGTATGCTCAAGGCAACCAGTTCGGCCCACCTAGAAATGGCCCTACCTGTTTGGCTCAGGGGATAGGTGATTGTGATGAGCAGTCGAATGCCTGGATGAGCATCTTGAGAGTAAAACAAGTTCCGACTTGGTACGAATTCGGTGCTTTGACTGATCTCGAGCATCAGCGTTGGGAACCCCACGCCTGGTCGAACATTTTGATCCCATACAGTCTCGATTGGTGCGATGAGCAAGGCATCGAACCTGAGACCTGCTATCTCGAGGGTTCGGTCGATGTCGTGAACAACAAGTGGCTATTGCACACGCCAACAGCCTTTTCAGAGTTCATAGAACCTGCAAGTCCGGACGGGGAAGCGTCGAGTGAATTCTATAGAATAGCGACCATATATGCTAACCAATACAATTTATACGAGGAGTTGGAAACAGTTGATGGCCCACATAACTCCGGTGGGACCTACAAGGTGTCGTTCCTTTAGGAGGGTGAATGCTCATATGTTGGTGGCTTGGCAGAATAATTGCCCAGGGGTGATTCATTGAGGATCGTAATCGGCGGCGCCGGCGAAGTCGGAAGAGGTGTAGCGAAGGCGCTACGCTCGGAGGGCCGAGATGTTGTTCTCATCGATCCCGACCCAATTGCCATCAAGGAAGCGCAAGCCCTCGATGTGATGATTGTACAGGGTGATGTCAATCGACGGAAGGATCTGAAGGAGGCTGAGGTCCACAAGGCGGAGGTGTTCATCGCCGCCACTGACAGAGATGAGAAGAATCTGATTGCCTGCGCTCTGGCTCGAGACATCAACGAACATGAGGGAAATGGTGTCAAGCTGATGACCATCGCTCGAGTTCACGCAGCTGAACTTGTTCACACCGAAAAACCAGAGGCGTTCAAGCGCTGGTCTGGCGTAGACTACGCGGTCTGTTCTGACCTCTTAGTAATCAAGGACCTCAAGGCGGGACTGAAGGCTTCTTCCATGCACGAAGTGCTTTCACTAGGGAATGATGCTTGGGTCGCTGTCGTTGAGGTTCAGCCTACTGCTGATCAGATGGTTCACAAGACGCTGCAAGAGGCCGAGGATGAAATCGATGGCCTGCCGCGTATTTTCGGCATGAAGCGGAAAACCGAACGCAGCAAGATTCCCGGCTGGGACGAACCGATAACTTCGGGTGACCTGCTGGCCTTTGCAACCATCGGCCAACATTCCTTCAAGAGAATCCTCCAGGCTGCCGGTCACTCACCCCCCGAGTATCCAGAGAAGCCGCGGGTACTAATTTTCGGCGCCACGAGGTTAGGCCGCCAGATTGCGGCCTCATATCTCAAGGATGGCAGCAGAGTCACAGTGATCAGCGAGAGTCTGGAGTCTGCGAACGAGCTCGCAGGAAGTAAGATCGGTGAAAACGAGAATCTCGATGTAATGCATGGCGATGCGAAGGATGTTGACCTGCTCACGGAGATTGACATCGAAGACCACGACATCTCAATCGCTGTGTTGTCTGATGATCATACAAACATGGCCGTCTCGATGCAAGCCGCCGAGATGGGTGTCGAAAGAACCGGTTTGGTGCTCGACGACAGCGGCATGGCCACTGTTGCACGAAGAATCGGACAATCGTTCGCCATCAGCCGGCGCAGAGTCGCCATCAACAGCATCCTCCGTAGAGTTCACAGCCGAGTCGAAGGCAACTACCACCTTCTCTCTAGCGTCCCAGATCTTGTCGGCATGTCAGCAACCATCGGCCCGGGACACAAGATGTTGGACAAGGAGGTGTCAGTTCTTGAGAAGGGGGGTGCACTGTGTCGAGTCGCATTCATCCTGCGTCCGGTCAGGGGTGGGAAGGAAAGTATGCTGCGCGCCTCTGCAGACCAGGTCTTCAAGGAGGGTGACCGGCTGATGCTGTTTGCCCGGGTTGAGGATATCGGAAAGGTGGAGGAACGGCTCCTCTCGGGAAGTTGACCGAATGCGCACGGACATTCTCGCTCTCGTTGTGGGATGGACTCTCATCCTGCTGTGCGCTCCACTGGCGGTGGTTGGACTTGCGACCCCATTTCTTGGTGACGGACAGGAATTCGCCGTTCGCGCATTCCTGCCCCCGGTTCTCGTTTCTGGAGTTCTGGGTTTCCTGCTAAAACGTTGGGGGACGCGCGACGATTCCAACGAGCGATTACGCGACCGTGAAGCATTCGCCGCTGTCGCATTGGGTTGGCCAGTGGTTGTCGCAATTGGCGCCCTTCCTTTCTGGCTAGGTGGGATGTTCAACGGGCCAAATGAGTTTCTTGCTGGCAATGTTGACCTAAGCACCGCGGCTGTCGGCTACATTCATTCCTGGTTCGAATCGATGTCAGGATTCACAACAACCGGAGCGACTGTAATCGACCCTAGTACAAGTCCGATATGCACTGCAGCAGTTACAGACTGCATTGCTGCCCAGCCGCGCGGCCTGTTGCTATGGCGTAGCCTGACGCAATGGCTTGGGGGCATGGGCATTATCATGCTCGGGATACTGATAATATCCCGGTTTCTTGGTGGGGGGATGAGCGTGGCAAGAGCGGAACTAACTGGGCCATCACTTTCTCGTCTCCGTCCCCGACTTGCGCAGACAGCTAAGGTGCTCTGGACGATTTACATCGCTCTGACATTTGCTGAGATGGCGTTGCTGAGGTATGTGGGTAAACTCAGTTTGTTCGATTCAGTGAACCATGCGCTAACAACCATGCCGAGCGGAGGCTACAGCACCTACGATGCAGGAATAATGCATTTTGAGAGTGCAACCGTAGAGTGGATCATCATCTTCTTCATGGTCGCCACTGGCATCAACTTCACCCTCTACCACTTCCTCTGGTTGAAAGAGTGGTTCAATGTGGTCACTAACAGCGAACTCCAGGTCTATCTGGCGGTGTTGCTTGGGTCGTGGACAATCATGACGGTCAATCTGGTCATGGCTGCAGATGTCAGCTCGACGGACTCATTCCGGCTCGCTGCCTTTCAGGCAGCATCGATTGGCACCTCGACAGGATATGCAACAGCAGACTTCGCCGCTTGGCCAATACTGTCCAAGGTGATACTATTGTTGCTCATGATAGTCGGCGCATGTGCAGGTTCTACCAGTGGTGGGTTGAAGATTCTGAGGTTACGGATAGCATTCCTACTCGCTAGGCGCGAAATTTCCAGAATATCTTCGCCACGTAAGGTACATGTGGTCAGAATGGATGGGGAAGTGGTCGATGACGACAAGTTGTGGATTATCGTAGGGATGCTCTCGTGGTGGGCCGTCATCGCAATGATGGGGCTACTGATGCTCTCGCTCATAGAGGTCGACCTAGATCTAGAATCGATTATTGGGCTCGTAGTCTCATCACTCGGCAACACTGGCCCAACGCTCGGCTCCTTCGGACCGACCCAGACTTGGGCGGGTCTGCATTGGGGCTCACTCATCTTGACCTCGGGACTGATGTGGCTTGGAAGGTTGGAGTTGCTGACAGTGCTGGTGCTGATTTCTCCACGGGTTTGGAAGAAGTGAACTTCCCTCAAAAGAAGTCCAGACGCTTCTGTCCGGGATGCTGCTCTTCGACCCCTTTCTCTTCGACTTCGAGTTCCGGTTCCTCCTCCTCAGCCACTTCTGTTCGGCGCTCGTTGTAGCGCTCGACCAGTTTCTTCGAGGAGACACGGTTGCTCGGCAGTTTGTGGAGTAGCAGGTGCTCCTCCGCTTCCAAACCTAGTTCAAGACTGATGCTGAAATCCTCGGGGTCGATTGACTCCGCCTCTTGGTGGATGGCAGCGAGGGCAGGCCACAATTCTTCTCTCGCTGCTTGTTTGCTTGAGCCTGAAAGTGCGGCCATCTTCTCAATCAATGTCACTCGGCGCCATGGTTCGTTCCCCCTTCTCATGAAGTCTGGATAGGAGAGTGAGAACCGTCCTTGTGGGATTTCGTCAGCAGTTATACTGGCAGAGAGGGCTGAGAGTTGACCCGCCCAGTACCAACTTCGGTAGGCGAGGTTCGTGTAGGTGACATGCAGAGCTTGGTCGGCCCTGCTCGAGGTCTCAGCCGCCCGGCGTAGTTCATCACGCCCTCGAAGGACTGATCCATTGTTCCAGGAAATCCAACCTACCAATTCCTTCGGGGTCTTCTCCATCTCCCTACTCAACCGACTCGCTTCCTTTGCGCTGCCGCACCGATAGAGTTCCTCAAGGCCTGGAAACAGGTCCACCTGCTGGTCTCTCAGACCTCGGCTTAGTTGCGCTTCAACCGCAGCGATGTCGATGTGTGATGTGTTACCCTCGACAATCATCTGTAAATCCCTGACAAGGGCCCTGATGTCTCCCGGGTTTGCTGAGATTAGGAGTTCAATCGCCCCGGGGTCAGCGGTTATCTTCTCCCCTTCGATGACCCGTCTCGCAATTCGTTTGAGTGCTGCGTCTGTGACTCTACGGAATTGGATCAACTCCGCCTCCTTTAGGAATCGGTCTCGTGCTGTTCGCCAATTGGTGTTGCGCCGCCCCCACAGTCCCATAGGGTCATTGCAGGTCATGATTATGGGTTGTTTACTGACTTTCAGCAATTTGAGCAGTTCAGCCTTGCCACCGGAATCTCCCTTCAGCCCCTCTCGTGAGATTTCCTCCCCTTGGCGGGCGGAGATGGAGTCGGAAATCCTCGTTTCAGAAACACCACGCAATCCACCGTGGAGGTGGTCCACTTCGTCTAGAAGAATGAGGCTCCGGACACTTGCATCCGGGTTGTAGCTGCCATCCATTCCGAAGGTGAAGTTGGTGGCTCCGCCAAGTGCGGCCCGGCGAATTGAGGCTGCGTTGCGCGCATCGGAGGCGTTCAATTCGATTACATTCCAGCCGTTGTCATTAGCGATGGCCCGCACGATGCTCGTCTTTCCTATGCCGGGTGGCCCAGTGAGGAGAATCCCCCGCCGATCTGGAATTCCGTTGCTCCAGGAGTTGAGCCAGTTCTTGATCCGCTTGCGAACAGCATCATTGCCCTCCAATTCCTTCTCAGATTTGGGCCGATACCGTTCGGTCCAGTCCGAGAGAACAGGCTCGTCACCGCTCATCACGCCCTAGCGAGCGTCGACGCCCTTTGAAGGTTCACATTTGTGAGTAAGCAGCGACCATGTACAGCTCTCAAAAGAGGCCTGAGAGAGTTCCTGCATTCAGGTGTCCAAGGAGTTCATCGACCGAAGTGCGAACCTGCTTCTGGTCATCCCGCCGGCGAATGGTAACGGTTCCATCCTCTACGCTTTGATGGTCAACCGTCACCGCCCACGGTACACCTATCTCGTCAGCCCTAGCATATCGCCTGCCGATGCTTCGTGAGCCGTCGTAATATGCACTGATGCCGCGCAAACCCAGGATTCGCTTCTGGACCAGACCAGCCAACTCCCCCATTCCATCCTTCTCGAACAGTGGAAGGACGACAGTCTCGTATGGCGCCACATTCTCTGAAAGATGCAGAATGACATATTCTTCACCCTCTTTCTCAGTCTTCTCGAATGAGTGGTCTAAAAGATGCCAGATGATGCGGTCCAAGCCAAATGCTGGCTCAATCACATGCGGCAGATACCATTCCCCACGAATCGTCTCTTGTACCCGCTTCCGCTCTACCATCCCCTCCTCGATGGTGACGACATCCTCGTTGGAAAGAGTCAGTTCGAACGGCACGGATTCTGGCAACTGCTGCAACGCAGCGAGCGCCTCATTGACGAGCGCCGCCTGCGCTCTGAAGGCTGGGCCGATCACCGCTCCGACAGGAGCGAGAACCTCCATGTCAATCTCCTTCGGCTCACCAAATTCTCGCCACGCACGCAGTTCGCCACTCGAGGTAGCGGTTTCGTGGGCGGCCAAGTCGTAGCAACCCCGGTGGGCGATTCCTACGCATTCAATCCAGCCGTAGCCGCCGTGCATCTCCAAGTCCCAGCAGTCTGAGGCGTAGTGTGCCATCTCATCTGCCTCGTGTTGGCGAAAGCGAATCTTGGCGGGGTCGGCCCCTATCGAGGTGAGGAAGTCGTGTGTGAGGGCCATGAAGAGGCCAACGGTATGGTCACGGACGAGCTGTTTTGTTATCGCGTCCCCAATCGTCATCGAGGTTGGCTCTGGGTGTGGCCCTGCGGGGTCTGGCACGAGGTTGAACGGTTGGCTATCCCAAGGAGAGAGGTCGTGAACGGTTGGCGATTCGGGGTCCACGAAGTACTCCAACTCAGCCATGTTGAACTCTCGCTGGCGAATCACTCCCTGTCGGGGACTAATCTCGTTACGGTACCCCTTCCCGACCTGAATGACGCCGAATGGCAGTCGCTCTCTGAAGTGCCGCTTGACATTCGGGAAGGTTAGGAACATCCCCTGCGCGGTTTCGGGTCGCATGTAGGCCCGTCTGCCCCCACCGACCGCACCGATTTGAGTAGCGAACATCAGATTCATCGGCCGGGCGGCCAGCCATTCTGTCTTGCCACAAGAGGGGCACGCGACACCGTGCGATGCAATCAGAGAATCCAACTGCTCTGCTGTTAGTGGATCCGGGTTGGGATGGTGCGCCTCTAGAAGGTGGTCGCTTCGGAACACAGCACCACAGGCTGCGCACTCTGATGCATGGTCGTTGAAGGCCCCGACATGACCACTAGCCTCTAGGACGGAATGAGGTGTCAGAGTCGGACTGTCGATTTCCACTACATTGCCAAGGGAGAGCCAGTGCTCACGCCATGCCTGCTGTACTTTTCGCAACAGACGGCCTCCGACAGGGCCGTAGTCGAAGAGACCAGCGACCCCGCCATGAATCTCGAAGGCAGGGAAGATGACGCCGCGTCGCTTGAGTAGCGACATCAGCGTGTTGACTCTCTCTTCGTTACCGCTCACAGCACTCCCTTCGACTCCGTCGAACGCCGTAGGGTTCTCAAGCCTTCGGCGGGAAAGGGGTCAAGAGAGCCAACTGTCTACGATTAGTCATGGGACAGGCGATGGTTGCCATAGATGAGCCGAAGTGCACCGGTTGCGACCTCTGCATCCATCATTGTCCGTTTGAGGCGTTGTTGCCGCTCTCAGAATGTCCTCCTGATCGAAAAAAGCGCCCAGTTGTCGTGTTGAACGAGAATTGTGTCGGTTGCCTATCCTGTATCGGTTCTTGTCCCACGGACGCGCTGTACGAGATTGTGGTGCCCCCCAATGCCGAAATCACGCCTCTCGTCATCTCACGCTCGACAGACCCGGCGGTGACCTCAATCCTCCGGTGGGGGAAGGGCGGAAAGGGTTGGGCCTGAAATTGAAGGCGATCTCTGAATTTGCTGGCGCGGCCCGTTTTTCAAAATGTAAAATCGACTATTATCGACATTTTACGAAACCGTCCATTTTCCCTGCCAAGTTCCCATGTCCGCGCTTGCGAAGTATTGAGGATTGTCGGGATTCCGAGACTTTGGAAAGTTTTCACTTATTGTTCAAGACAATGTGTAAAGCGAATTGTTGATATAGCGTATCTTCGCGCTGACCACTGTTAAGACAGGTCGACGAGAAAATGCCTGAGATAGTATACCTTGATTCCCTCGAGGATTCGGAAGTCATTTTGGAATCCCTTAGTGAGCCGGTTCGGAACTGGTTCAAGGACAAATTCCCCGATTTTACAGACCCCCAGAAAATGGCGATTCCATCAATCATCAATCGGGAGCATATGTTGCTCTGTAGCCCGACGGGTAGCGGTAAAACTCTGACGGCATTCTTGTCAATCATCGATGAACTAGTGGTGAAGTCCCTCAATGGAGAGTTGGAGAAGCAGGTTTACTGCGTCTACATTTCACCAATCAAAGCGCTGGCCAACGATATTCAGAAGAATCTGATTGGACCCCTGAACGAAATAAAGGAACGCTTCCTCCCCGGCAGGGCTCAGGAAATTCGTGTGGGGCTGAGGACTGGCGACACCAGTCAGTCTGACAGGCAGAAGATGCTGAGGAAACCACCTCACATCCTCATCACCACTCCTGAGAGCATGTCATTGGCTCTCGGGGCCAAGCGATTTCGCCCGTTGATGACCAAACTGAGGTGGCTCGTACTCGACGAGTTGCACAGCATCGTCCCCACCAAACGGGGCACACTTCTCTCACTTGCACTCACACTCTTGGATTCCATAATTGAGACGCCTGTCCAGAGAATCGGCATATCAGCCACTATGGAGCCGCTCGACGAGGTCGGACGCTTCCTGATTCCTGCCGGTTCGGATTCGACCGTCTACATTGCAAAGGTGAGTGGGGACAGAGAACTCGACTTGGACATCATCCTACCGCATCCAAGGTTCAGTGACCCCACCTTCGACTACAAGCAGATCCTCGCTGCAAACATCGAGCGCATTCTCGACGCCGCCTACCAGACCGGCGCAACGGCCGTTCAC
>CAZPJQ010000061.1:0-10004 GCA_964586945.1 uncultured Candidatus Poseidoniales archaeon | reverse complement strand
CGTTGAAGCCGAGCTCCGCCGCCGGTCTGCATGACCCGTACAGGGCAGTTCGTGAATATCTCAGGGATGACGAGGCTCGCAAGACACTTCTCTCCGAGATGGAGGTGGAGGACGCTGCTAGAGCCGAGCGAAGGGTGGACCGAATATTTCCCGTACCATTCTCGATTGAAGTACTGATGAGAGCCATCAGTTCAGCCGGATTGTTGAGCCGAATCAGCGACCATGTCGTTGACTTTTCAAACGAGGATGCCGAGCGCTTCATCCTCGTGCCGCGCCTTGCGGAAATCGCCGCACCTCTAATCGAAGGCGAGGGGCGTGATGCAGCCATCCGGTCCGCCATCGCAGAGGTCCTCAGAAAGATGAGGGAGGCAGGAACAGCTTCCGACACTCATTACCGGAGTTACTGGGTATACGGCTTTCACATCCTGCCTTGAGTGCTGCCTGCTCGATACGAATCATCATATCGAGCCGATGGAATCGGCTCGCATGGACCTGCCCGCAGGCGCCTACGAGGACGCGGTCGCCGCTATCGGCAACACGCCACTGATTCGCCTCAACAGAATCACCTCCCACCTTCAAGGCTCAGAGGTCTGGGTTAAGTTGGAGAGATGCAATGTTGGTGGTTCCATCAAAGATCGAATAGGCCTGCAGATGGTTCTCGATGGAGAGGAAAAGGGGCTGTTGAAGCCCGGCGGAACCATCATCGAGGCGACCAGCGGCAACACCGGAATCGGTCTGGCCATGGTGGCGGCCAGTCGAGGATACCGTTGCATCTTCACTATTCCAGACAAGATGAGTGACGAAAAAATCGACCTACTGCGTGCCATCGGAGCCGAGGTTCATGTCTGCCCGACCGCAGTTGCGAAGGAAGACCCCCGCTCCTACTACGAGGTGGCGGCTCGCCTGGCCAGTGAGATACCTGGAGCATGGTATCCTGATCAGTATTCACATTTGGCAAACCCACTCGCCCATGAACTCTCCACAGGCCCCGAGATTTGGCGTCAATGTCCGGGAATCACCCACTTCGTGGCCACCATGGGGACCGGGGGTACCATCACTGGGTGTGCTACTGCTCTACATAATGCAGCGGAGAAGGAGGGCAAGGAGGCACCCCAAATAGTCGGCGTTGATCCGGTAGGTTCGATACTCAAGGAGTACTTCGAGCAAGGCACCATGGGAGAGCCTCACACATATCTTGTCGAGGGCTTCGGAGAGGACTTCATCCCCCCCGCAACCGACTTCACCCACATCGACGAGATTCGCCAGGTCGATGATGAGGATTGCTTCCGCTACACACGCGCTCTGGCTCGCAAGGAGGGGCTGTTCTGCGGCGGTTCTGCAGGCGGTGCGATACTTGTGTCACTACAGTTGGCCGAGGAGGCCGATGCTCGGGGTGAGAAGGCGAAAATAGTGGTTATTTTACCGGATGCCGGCAATCCTTACCTCTCAAAACTCTACAATGATGACTGGCTTCGCGAGAACGGGTTCGAACCCGACGGGTGGGTGTGATTCGATGGTTGACGATACTGAAGAGCGCCCGGAGATGGGCGAGTCAACTCGATCAGTGCACACCGCAGCAGACCCGGACGAGAGGACAGGCTCGGTCCAGACGCCCATCTTCCAGACTTCTACCTATGTTCAGAGGGACTTCGCAGACCACACCGGCTACGAGTACTCTCGGACCCAGAACCCGACCCGTGATGCGTTGGAGGCTGCAGTGGCCGACTTGGAGTCACCCGGCATTCCGGCGTTCGGTAGCGCCTTTGCCAGCGGCATGGCAGCAATTTCCGCGGTGACCCAACTACTAGAGTCTGGTAGCCACATAGTTGCTGCATCAGATCTCTACGGGGGGACCGCTCGACTATTCGACGATGTTCTATCGAAGTTCGGTGTCGAGACGACCTACAGCAATCTCGGGCCGGGCGAGTTGGAGGAGTGTGCGCAAGAAAATACTCGGATGCTTTGGTTGGAGACACCCACAAATCCCACATTGAATATTCTGGATATCGAGGCCCTTTCGGCGTTGGCACACGAGAGAGGGTGGCTGGTAGTATGCGACAACACCTTTGCCTCTCCTGTGTTGCAACGTCCTCTTGAACTCGGAGCTGACATTTCACTTCACAGTACCACGAAGTATGTGGCAGGACACTCCGACCTGGTCGGCGGATGTGTAGTCACGCGTGACGAATTGCTCAACGAGCAGATTCGCTTTATCCAGAACACGATAGGCGCCGTCCCCTCCCCGCTCGACTGCTTTCTCACCCTGCGCGGGATTCGCACCTTAGCCATACGAATGGAGCGCCATTGTGACAATGCTGAGCTGATTGCCGACAGATTGGCCTCACACCCCAAGGTGACTCGACTTCTCTACCCCGGTCTCAAGACCCACCCCGGCCACGAGACGGCCGCATCCCAGATGCGCCGCTTTGGTGGAATGATATCGCTTGAGGTCGAGGGCGGCGAGGCTGGTGCTCGCCGCTTCGCCGCGGCTAGCAAGTTGTTCGCAATCGCCGAGAGTCTAGGAAGCGTCGAAAGCCTTGTCAACCACCCTTGGTCGATGACCCACGCTGCGACTCCTGAGGAGCGTCGTCTTGAGGTTGGTGTGACACCCGGACTAATCCGTCTCTCCGTGGGCATTGAGGATGCAGAGGATCTTTGGCGAGATATCGAGAAGGCCCTTGAAGCGGTGTGATTCAAGCGTCGGGCAGTTCCTGCATGGTTCCGCTCGCCTTGCGCAGATTCTCCATCGCCTCGACATAGGCTTCGGTCTCTCCACTCTCAGCTACCACCTCACTGGCCGCCCATAGAACCTCGAGGGAAGGCACCCAGTCGCCGCCCTTGTCACGAATGTCAGGGTCGAAGTGCCACGCCTCACCCTCTCCCTTTCCGTGTGAGGAGAGCCACGCCCAGCCCATTGCGAGATTACCGTCTCCCTTTGCCTTACGAGCCATACCTGTGGTGGTGCCTATTCCGTCGGCCCGCCCCTTCTTGACCAGTGAATCCGCGAAGTCGAGTGGGGCTGGCAAAGCACCTTCTTCCCAAGGGAACCTGCGCAGAAGTCTCGCCCCGCTCTGTTGTTCGTCCACCTTTCGGAGGAACGAGCCAAACGCCTTACCTCGGCTAAGTTGCTTGTCGAATGCATCTTCGGCAGCCTCGCCGGTCAGGTCAAACAGGTTTTCGAGGACATCCATCCCATGTTTTCCCCATACCGCGTTCAAGAGAGTGTGAGTGCTACCATCTTCCATTCGAATTAGGTCGCTTGAGAGCCAATGTCCTTCGCCGCCCGAGTCAACCCTGATTCCGCCCTCAATAACATCGAGGACCGCAGATATCGCATCCTTCTCAAGAGCACCACCTTGGAGGTCGTTGAGGAAGGAGTCTCGGTCGTCTGACGAATACCACCTGTGGCCGATCATCAGCCCCTCATCACACTGCTCGGCAAACGCTTCGTGCAACCTTCCCGTCAATTGTGAATCCTCTATTTCAAGTCGCAGCCAATGCTCTACAACAGAGCCCATAGCATCCATTGCATCTTCAGACACTTCCTTGTCTTCGGGCCAGCCATCGGGACGGTATCCGACTTCGACCTCGGCTATCTCAATTAGGTGAGGGGGACTCATCGAGAGAACTATGGATTGGAGAAAAGGCACCTTGCTCGTCTTCAGCGTGTCCAAGCCGATACGAACTTCTACCCCGCAGTCGAAATTGAGTAGTACAGATTGCTCACCTTCACCAGCAGTCCATGTGCCAGTCCCATCTCCACCCGGTTCGTCAAACCTCAGAGATGAATCCTTCAGGCATGAGTTGAGCCACTCCAAAGGTGTTTCAGGGGTCATTCCCGTACAGACGAACTCATCGCCCCAGGAAAAGAAGTAGTAGCCACTTCTGGCCAACTCCTCCCAGGCCAAGAGCCGGAGTTGGGGGTTTGAGTGCATTTGAATGGCGACTAGTTGGTTCGGTCGGGCGGTCCCTCTTCGGACATAGGAGGCCATGCCATAGACTGGGTGTTTGAAGATGGCGACGGTGTTGATTTCGTCTTCGTGAGCAGCCATGAGTGAGCCAGCAAGGGCGCGGGCAACCATGTCTCCTCCTTTCTGTGCCATTCGCTTTTTCAACCACTTTCGGTTCTCCCTCTTTCGAACGACCATCTCGATCTCTTTCATGCAGGCCTTCATCTTGTCACGGCGGAACATCCCGCGCGAGGTGGGACCGGTGATGGCTGGTATCGCCACATGGGGATTTTCGAGCAGTTCCTGCAGGTTTCGACCCAACTTCTTCTGCACCGAACTCGACGCCTGCTTGGTGCCTCGCATTCGCATGCGCTGCTGCTGTTTGCCGGGAAATTCGACTTGAGATGGAGGACCTGCCACGATACTTCCTCAGTTCGGCCGACACGGGCATCCTGCTTGAGTCCGACGGCTGTTAGGCTCGCCACCTCTCGAGCGCCAATTCCTCCAATTCATCCAGACTACCCGGGATGACGAGGCAGTGAATGCGGCCCCCTTCAACAGAGGAAATCTGTTCCGGAGTACCACATACTAGGCGCTGTTCAGTAGTTCCCATGTCGCTGCACAACACCATTGTCCAGCCCTCGATGTCAGCGCCGAGTTTTGTTGCTGTCTGCCGAATAACGGCGATGGCGTCGGCCGGGCTCATAGGTTGTTGTTCCGCCTCTCCCATTCCGCTGAGGTCGAGGTCGAGGAGCATCAGGCTGTGGAGGTTCTGCTCGCGGTTGGCGAGCACCAGTTCGAGCGGTGATGTTGGAAGGTAGTCTCCGTAAGGGTAGGCGAGGGTGACCTGCCTACCGAATCGGTACGATTGGAGTCCGAGCGCGCCGGTGACTATCGTGGTGATCGAGATTCCGTGAACGACTTCACAGGGGATTCCTCTCTCCCGCGCGCGCAGTTGCAGGTCGACGTGTGTGGTCGCTTGGAGAGGGTCACCGACTACGAGCAGTGCAACCGCAGAGGTTTCGGCCAGCCCCAGCAGATCATCAGGATTCTCGACATCAGGTCGCATCAGTCGAGTCCATTCACCGACTCTCTCGGTGAGCAACCCCTCTTGGGCTAGCGGCAGCAGCGCAGTATAGCCTTCAAGGAAGCGATGGTCGCACCTGCTGGCGACCTCGACAGCCTCCAGTGACATCGCATCGATGTCACCGGGCCCGATACCGACCAACCAAAGTCCAGGCGTGACTTCTCTCATCGGTGGACCTCCGTCAGCGTCAAGCGAGCGGCTTTGCTCGGAGTGTCGAGTCACATGCGTCATTTGAGAGTGCCGAAGCGAGAAACGCAGACTGTCTTCGAGGCTCTTCTGCGTGCCGGGTTCCTCGCTCCTAGGGCGCGAATCCTGCACGACGGCGATTTCACTCTAGTCCCAGTCGATGATGACGCCCCACCACAATTAGGAGATGAGTTCGCTCATTTTGAGGAGGTCGAAGCCGAGCAACCCGAAGTTGAACCCCACAAATGGATAGACCATCTCAAAGTCATTCTTCCAGAGGACACAATCGAAGAATTTGGTGAATTCTGGGGCAACTCACAGGAGATAATGGGAGACCTCTTGGTTTTCAGAATAGAGCGGGAAGTTGACCAATTCAAGCAGGAGGTCGCAATTGCCAAACTAATGCACGCGAAGAAGGCACGCCTTGCATTGTGTGATCACGGAGTTGAAGGTGAGTTCAGAGTACGACAACTGGAACCATTGGCATTACGAATTGGTGACGACATTCTCGATTTGGACCAGATAGCCCGACTGGACGACGAAGAACGGCAGGAACAACTCTCAACACGCACGATGGTGAGGGAACACATGCGTTCAATCCGGATAGATCCCAACAAGGCCTACTATTCCATCCGACTAGGTGCAGAGCGTTGGCGAACAGTCGAATCCGCCGAGAAGCTTCGGGAGATTATCGGCCGTCCACTCTCAGTGGCCGACCCCTACTGTGGAGTTGGGCCAGCCATCGTCCATCTCATCAAGCGGCGAGGTCTTGTCGGGGAGTTGTTGGCGAGCGATCTCAATCCCGACGCGGTGGACCTTCTGTTCGACAACCTCCATCGATGGGGAGCACCCAATATGCCCAAGGAAAGTGCTCCTCTGTCTGAGGTCAGCCCGGGTTGGAGAGTAGGCGTCGCTGACGCCTTGACTCTGGCTCAGGATGCTGACTTGGTCGGCTCGTTTGACTTGCTGTTGGTCAACCTGCCACATGACACGATGGAGCACCTGCCCCACCTACTCCCCATGCTGCGACGAGGCTCCCCAACCCTTGTGCGAGGTTGGGTGGTGGTAGCCGATGACGACCTCCCAGAACTCAACTCCCACCTCGTGCAGTTGCTCCATCCAGTGCTTGACGGGTATCCAATTCCATCACTCGAGAAGCGCCGCCAATACAACGCGACTGAGTGGCTATGCCGCTTCGAAGCGTGGCTCGAATTGTAGGTGGCGCGGACACGGGGAATTGAACCCCGAGCCAGAGATCGACAACCTCTGATGTTTCCATTACACTATGTCCGCAAGGCGAGTTTGCGACAAGGCACCTGTATTTAATCGAGAACCTTACCCGCTGAACGAGTCACATGGGGAAGGATGACGAGTCGGCCAGCGGCGATGAAGAAGGCGACTCTCCCAAGGGTCCACCACGAGGTCCCCCCAAGGGTCCTCCAATGGGGACGCCGATGGGCATGGTCCCTGGCATGTTCCCCACCGGTGCTGCACCCCCACAACGCTCAGGCGGGCCGGTACCTATCCCAACTCCAACAGGTTCTCATGAAGCTGCCTCCGAAGGATCCGCTCCAGAGTCCGTAGAAGTTGCGGAATCCCCCCTAGGAGAGCCCGATGAGCCCGATGAGGGCGATGCCGGAATCACCGATTTCGGTGGAGCAATAGCTACCGCAATGGCCGCTTCCCCAATGGCTGAGGTGGACGCACTTCGCCATGAAAATGAGCAACTGCGTTCAGGGATGGCCGGTGCGGCCGCGGTCATCGATGCGATAGACAATCAGCCAATGCCTCCCATCGTCGGTGAGGACTTCATCATCTCAGCACATATTGTCTCCGACTTCGTGCGAATCGGGCGCCAATTGCAGCGAGATGGCCTTTGCCACGGTACTTCGGGAACCATATCCACACTCTCCTTGGACCAACCGAATTTGGTTCACATCACAACGACGGCCGCTCCCCTCGGACAACTCGACGAGCGTTCCATTGCTTCTGGGCGACTCGGCGAACCGGGTCCACCAGAAGCCGGAGATGCTTGGCGCCTCCACACAGTCTTACTCGCCCTCGCTTCCATCGAGAACAATGGCAGAGCCGCCTGCTTCCATCTGCCGGCACCCTACACCACGACGATGTCGTTGGAGCAGGACCTGTTCGTTCTACGTCCCCCCGACCTTGCCGGGCAAGCCCACTTCGAGAAGGTAGTCATAGTGGATTCGGACGATGTGACAAGCGACGACTTCCTCCGCCAACTGACCGAGGGGTTGACTCAGTCAGGCCATGTAGCGGTGGTCGTTCGAGGTGGTGGCCTGTATGCGGTCGGCGCTGATTTCAATGGGGCGTGGAACAACGCCGCTGCTCTTGAGCACAGCATGAAGGTCACACTGTTGGCGCGACTCGCCGACATCGATATTTGAGTCCCTACTCGGTAGTCCCCAAGGCCGAAAACTCTCCAGTTTATTGAGCGGCGATTCATTGCGGCAGGTTCATTGAATTCAGTCGAAGGCCGACCGATTGAGAGTCATGTCCGAACGGCTTGTCATCGACGTCATCGATAACGGAGGTCAGTGGACCCACCGTGAGTGGCGGATGTTGCGCTACCTTGAGGTGGACACGCAGATTGTTCCAAACGGCGCCTCTCTCGATGACCTGCGTGAACTCGACGGCCTCCTTCTCTCCGGAGGCGCCGCCCGAGTTGGAATCACTGGTGAGCTAGGGAACTGCGCAGCCTTCCTTGACATGGACCTCCCCATCCTCGGAATCTGTGCGGGTCACCAGTTCATGGCGCGTCACTATGGGGGTGACTGTGCAGAGGCCGACTCTCCGGAGTTCGGAGCGATGGAGATCACCTTGGTTGACGGAGGTGGTCCCATGTTCGAGGGCACGCCGGACACTCAGGTAGTTTGGGAGAGCCATAACGACGAGGTTACGGTGGTGCCAGAAGAGTTCCATGTCACCGCGGGGAGTAACTCCTGCCGGGTGCAGGCGATGCAGAACGAAGTCGGAGACCGGTTCGGTCTGCAGTTTCACCCCGAGGTCAACGACTCAGAGTATGGTGCCAGAATCATGGAGAATTTCGTTGAAATCTGCCGCAATTCGAAAGTATCGTGAATCCGCCCATAGGGCGAGGTTGAAAAAGGGGGGGCGGGTCGGCCGCTTCCATGGAGAGAGTCTACACCTTCCTCGACGACCGCATGTTCGTCTACAAATGTGCGAACATAAACTGCAAGGACACCCACCGGGCGCCCGGCTGGTCGCAGTGGATTAACTGTGAATCCTGTGGTGCTAACGCACTACCGGTTGAGATTCTATACCGCTGCCTAAAGTGCGGCATCATGGAGGCGTTCGACCAGGAGCGCAACGGTGTCTCCTGCCGCAGCTGCGGATTCCGCATCTTCATCAAACCACGACGCTCCGGAACCGACCCGGAATCCGGCGGCGAAGGCGCTTACAAGATGATAAAGGCCGATTGATAACAATCATCAACGGCCTGCCCCACTCCCCCAATTGTGGCGGAGCGCATTCTTGTCTCCTCCGGGACCCCTTTTGAGGCGGTTGCCGGCTACTCGCGGGCTATTCGCGTCGGCGATGTGATTCATGTCGCAGGGACAACGGCCACCGATTCCGATGGTAATGTGTTGGCTAAGGGCGACGCCAAGGAGCAGGTCCTAATCATCTTCGGAAGAATCGAAAAGGCACTTGTCGAGGCTGGTGGTTCGATGAGTGATGTGGTGAGAACGCGGATGTACGCAACTCGAGGGTACGACTGTGACGACATCATGGCGGCGCACGGAGAGGTGTTCGGCCAAATCCGGCCTGCAGCCACCTTGGTGGTGGTCAGGGAACTAGTCAACCCGGAGATGCTCGTAGAGGTGGAAGTCGAGGCATTGGTTCAATCCTAATTTGGCTAGTGAAAGTATGTTTGATTGGATATCATCCATTGTGGCGTCCATGTTCGGGGCCGGTGAAGCGGTTGAAGAAATCCTAGAGGAAGAGTGAATCACCCAAAATGGTGGTGGATTTTGTTCTTCATCCCTGTTCGCCGTCTGATACAGACTCGACTTGACGTGGGTGGGCGCGCTGCATCCGTCCCAGACTCGCTGCGTCTATCCAGCACTCCAACTCCACCACCTCAACCCCGTCATTTTCTTGTCCAGGGTGCTCCACCGGCAGGCCCCGTTCGTACAGTTCCGCGATTAGTGCCGCCAGCGTAACATCTCCTTCTTCAGTCGGCGGATGCAGGCGTAGCCGGCGAGGGGAACCGTGGAGCTGGTTGAGAATCGCTTGGCGTAGTTCGTCGAGCCCCTCGCCGGTCACAGTAGATGCGAGCAGCGGATCGGGCATGCCCAAGTCGAGCACGCTCTCACGGGCGCGAGCGCGGTCATCGTCGTCGATTAGGTCAACCTTTGTCAGCACGACCAGATACGCAGGGCGCTCATCGATGTCCATTCGCTCAGCGAGTTCACGCTGGCAGGTCTCCAGCCGGCGGCGAATCTCCGCAGGCGAATCCGAAGCATCGGCGAGTAGCAGCAGCAGGTCGCACTCAAGGCTCTCCATCAGAGTGGCGCTGAAGGCGTCGAGCAGGTCGGATGGCAATTGTTCGATGAATCCGATTGTGTCCACGAGTAACAGGCGAGGGCTCGCCTGCATCCGTCCAACCGTGGTCTCCAACGTACTGAACAGACGGTCCTCGACCAGCACCTGCTTCCCTGAGAGAGCGGCGAACAGGCTTGACTTGCCGGCGTTCGTGTAGCCAGCGAGGCCAATCGTGAGCGCACCTGATCTCG
>CAZPJQ010000060.1:0-10095 GCA_964586945.1 uncultured Candidatus Poseidoniales archaeon | reverse complement strand
TTGCTATTACTATTACTATTATTTGGCTGCCGAGCTCCAAGGTGCTGCTCGCTGTCGTCGGCCTCGCCGCCTTCGCTCTCCTCTTTGCTCTAGTTGCAATCATGCTGACCGGCCGCGAAACTGCGGCGGGTGTGGTCATCGATGAAACCCTTGACCTCGCTGAAATGATGGCTCAGGAGGAGGCATTCGCCAGCACCACGGACGAGGCCCCCCAAACTGCTGGGGAATTCACCTCGCCGGAGACGGCAAGCGGGGAACCGGAGGCAGCTGACCAGTCAGCTCCTGTTCTCGATGGCAGCCAAACTACTCCTAGCGAACCCATCATCAAAGACATGCGTGATGACAAGGTGGCGCGAGACGACGGGGTTCACGGAGCCGCCCAACTCGATGGATTCGCCTTTGAAGGTTGGACTAAGAAGCAGGTCCAAGACGCCTTGGCAACAGGTTGGACGATGGAACAACTTCAGGAACTCTACGAGAAAGGCAAGCAGTCCTGAGGAGAAGTTTTCAGCCACCAGTGTGGGTAGGTGACCGATTGGCGAGCCGATTTGGAGGGGTGATCATGGATATCCAACCGTTCGTTGACGGAGTGGTCGATGGTTCACTCACAGATGCAGAGGTCGAAGCGTGGCTCCGAGAGGTCTATGAAAACGGCCTCTCAGAAGAGGAAACCGTCGAACTCACCCATGCCATGTTACACTCGGGAATGACCCTCAAATGGCCGGAGAAATGGGCGAGCCTCGTCGTTGACAAGCACAGCACCGGTGGAGTGGGCGACAAAGTCTCCATTCCACTAGCGCCCGCCCTCGCTGCTTGCGGCGTGAAGGTCCCGATGATTTCGGGACGCGGGCTCGGCTTCACCGGAGGGACTCTCGACAAGTTGGAGTCGATTCCCGGCTACACAGTCAGTTTGGAACCAAAGGACATCTTGGCTCAAGTCGAAGAGGTCGGTTGTTGCATCGTCGGTCAGACAGGAGACATCGCCCCCGCTGACAAGCGGATGTATGCAATCCGCGATGTCACCGGACTGATAGCGTCGATTCCTCTGGTGACCGGCTCCATCCTCTCCAAGAAGGCTGCAGCCGGTCTATCCGCCTTGGTGATGGATGTGAAAGTCGGCCGAGCCGCCTTCATGAAGACAGAGGACGAGGCTCGTGCGCTCGCGGTCAGTCTGGCAGCAACTGGAGAGGGGTTGGGGATGTCGACCTCGGTAACTCTGACAAAAATGGATTCACCGATCGGATACGCCATAGGCAACTCTCTTGAAATTCTTGAGAGCATTGAGACCCTTCGTGGAAATGGGCCTGCCGACCTTGAGGAACTGGTCTGCGTACAGGGAGGAATCCTACTTGCGTCTGCCGAACTCGCTGCTGACCGGCACGACGGTGCACAGATGGTTCACGATTCACTGCACGACGGCTCTGCTCTCGCCAAGTTTGTGCAGATGTGCGTAGGACAGGGGGTGGATGATGCTCTGTTCGAGTCGGAACACTCAGTGATGACCGCCCTCGGTCTACTTGACGAAAACCTCCAGACCACTCAGGTGTGCGCCCAAAATGGTGGCTGCATTGCCGATATCGACGCCCTTGCTCTCGGGCTTGTCGCCGGTGAACTCGGTGCTGGGAGAGTTAACATCGACGATGTTCTCGACATGCAGGTCGGACTACTGCTCAATGCTCACATCGGCTCGCATATCCAAGAGGGCGATATGTGGGTGACCGTCTATCACAGAGGTAAGCTCAGTAATGACCATCTTCAGAGAATCGAGAATTGCCTTACAATAACCGATGCTCCGGTTGAGCCGACAAGCCGAATTATCGACATTCTCTGATCAAGGATAGGCCGGCCCGGGCTCGAAGCAGTAGTGGACGGTCTGATACTGCCCCTTCAACTCCCTGACATCAGCCTTCACAGCAGTTGTGTCCTCGCCATGCAGCAACACCCGCGCATAGAGGCGAGCAACATCCTGCATCTCATCGACGCCCATACCGACCCGCGTCAGCTCCTGGACGCCCAGACGCAACCCCGAGGGGGTCATCGCCTTGGTGTCACCCGGTAGCATGTTCATGTTGGTGATGATTCCAGCGTCCTCAAGCAGTTGAGCAGCCTTGGCGCCTGCTCCCGAGTCCTGCTCGCCATGTCTGGTCAGAATCTGGTGGCTGGCGGTGTACCCCCGCCCCTCAGCGAGTACATCGAAGCCCTCAGCCGCCATCGCCTCCCCGAACGCCTGCGCATTCCTCACGATATCACGCGCGTAGTCAGCACCGAACTCGGCGAACTCGGCGAGTGCCACGACCTTTCCTGCGACGTGGTGCAGGTGGTAGGAGGAATTGGTGCCGGGGAAGATGGCAGAGTTGAGTCGGCGGTGGAATTTCTCGTCATCGGAATCGGAGAGAAGGAAGCCCCCTTGAGGTCCGGGGAAGGTCTTGTGCGAGGAACCGGTCATCACATCAGCACCCTCGCGGAGCGGGTCTTGGAATTGGCCGCCGGCAATCAGTCCGAGAACATGCGCGCCGTCGTACATCACCTTCGCGCCAACCTCATGCGCTGCGTCCGCCATCTCCTGGAGAGGGGTCGGGAAGAGAAAAACCGACTGACCGACCAACGCCAACTGAGGCTGTAAATCTCGAATCATGGCACAGGCCGCGTCGACATCCGGCTCCATCCTCTCTTCGTCCCACGGGTATGTGTGCAAATCCAACCCACGCAAACCGACTGCGCCCATGCGAGCATGCGAAATGTGGCCACCGTCAGCAGTTGAAACCGCGGTTATCTTGTCACCGGGCATAGCGAGTGCCTTGAGTGCGGCGATGTTCGAGACCGTTCCCGAGGTTGACTGAATGTTGGCGAAGCTGCAGTTGAACACCTTGTGTGCCAGAGTGAGTCCGATCGACTCAATGTCGTCGAAGTCGTCACAGCCCTGATAGTAGCGCTTTCCGGGGAGCCCCTCCGCGTAGCGGCCGTGCAGGTCGCTGTTTGTCGCCTTTCGGACCAACGGGGAGAGAATGTTCTCGCTTGCAATCATCGGCAGTCCCATGCCGTAGTGGCGGCCGCTGGCGGCCGCTGCGGCGAGAACTGATTCGGCGTGAGCCCTGTTTACCTCATCCGTCACGTTATGCAAGCCGGCCGAGGCCGCCCTTCAACTTCACCCACATGGGCGCCTACGAAACTGATGCGAGTATCCCTGACCTTGCCATCATGTGTTCAGGGAAACAAGGTTAGCCAATTCACCCAAATCTCTTTGCTATGGGGCAATACCTTGCAACCATGAGAGCGAGAGCCATGCTGCTTGCCTTGCTAATGCTCGGCGCCATCCCCGCTCTCTCAAATTTGCTCGTCAGCCCGGCAGCGGCCGGACAAGTGAGCCACTTCGGAAACAACGGTTTCCCAACCTCGGTGAACCTCACCTTCGCAGCACCGGGTTACGATGCCAGTACGAACCTGACGCTGGGGGCCAGTGCAGTGGTTGGCTCGGCTGAGTTCGACGTGCAGGGGTGGCCGGATGGACTAGGAAACAGTCCCGGCACCATCGGAATCGATGTCGGTGACGACGGAGACCTGGAGTGGGCGTTCGGTGGGCCCGGAAACGGCTCATTTGGTCATCTCGACGAACTCTCCAACGGATGGGACAGAGTCGGATACAACCTATCCAGCGGATACAACACGACGCATTCCCTACGTCTTCCCATCGACGCCACGGTGACCTCGGCGACGGTCAACTTCTCCACCCTGAGTGAGCTTGTCCTCTCGGGTAGTGATGTGCGGGATTCGTACATGCACAAACCAAATCCCACATGGGGGAATACCACATACAGTAGTTGCAACTATGGAAACTCGACAATCAATCCGGTCGGAAAGACGGAATGGGCGAACTGGCACATCTACCGCGGAATCTACTGGTTCAACCTCTCACAACTTCCAGCGGTCACAGTGCTGGACGCCAACCTCTCGTTCTGGGTCGATGATGTGGTGAACAACGCCAACTCGGGCCAACCCGTGACCGTTCAGCACACCTACGAGTTGCGCCCGCTTCTCAAGGACTGGGTGGAGGGGTTGGAGTACAACTTGCAGGTTACACAGGGCCCGGGGGTAACTTGGAACAACGCAATCGACAATGTGACCGGGACTGACTACGCGTGGGCGAGCGCGGGTGCCTCGGGCGCCTCCGACCGGGGTGCTGCGGTAGTCAGCGTGACTGACAGCCCGGCAAATCTCGAGCAGACATGGATTGACTTCAACTCGCAGACCCTGACCAATCTGGTGCAGGGTTGGGTCAACGGAAGCGTCAGCAATCAGGGGCTGCTGTTCATCGGAGATGAGAGCACCAGCAAGCCGGACGGTTCGATGCTCAAGATCATGTCACGCGACAACTCGACTCACGGACCTCGCCTTGTCGTGGTGTTTGAGGGGAGTGATGACGTCACCGCCGGCCTAGATGTTGGAAACGACGGGAACTGGGAGTGGAACCATGCGGGCAACCTCAGCAACGGCTCGACCACTCCCGACTTCTCAGCCTCCCTCAACTCGCTGCTCGCAAATGCTACCCCGACCTTCACCGACGGTTGGGGCAATGAGTTCGTCGACATCCCGCTGAATGTGAGTGGGAATGCGACCTTGATCATGGATGATATCGATGTGCACTACGATTGGAGGCCGACTGTGGCCACCTCCCCGCATGGAGACCTTGTGACTGAACTCAATCAGCACCTCTCGAACCTCACCCCCGATGCGACTGGCAATGTCAGCATCGTCATCAATGTCAGCAGCGGCAGCGCAGGTGTCGTGGAGCTCTCACAGTTGCTCATCATCCTTGGAGACCGTCCACCCTCAATCGGCTCCATCGCACTCCCGACAGAGACTCTGGTGCCAAACGGCGTCTCCCATCTGTTGGGTCTTGAGGTGACCTCTTACCAAGGCCTTGCCAACCTCTCATGGGTGGCCCTCACTCCACAACTTCAGACCGGTTTACCTCGTCCGGTACTCCTTCACTCACTGGTGAATGGTAGTAGTTGGGTCAACGACCCCGGAGGCTACGTCGCAAACCTCTCCGGCCAGTGGCAGACTCTGAACTCCGACACCGGTCAGATGGAATGGAACCTTGAGGTTAGTTGGGCGTGGCCTCCAGAGCAGGACATCGAATGGCTGGCGCAGGCTGGGACCATCGACACCCTGCACTCGGAACGGCTCTCGAGCGCGACCACAGACCATGAGCGAAGGATGGAAATCGACTCATTCCACATCTATGACGAGACTTCGCCAAGCGATGGCTCGCCCGAAGTGATGGAGAACGAGTGGGTGGCGGGCAATGACTCCCTCCGAGTGAGTGGTGCGGTTCGCTTCCTCAACCTTTCCAGTCACCCTCTGCCAGGCGAGGTGTTGGTGGAATTGGAGAATGTCAGCGGCAATGCTACCGTCGATGTCAACGGGGACTACTCAATCGACACCAATGCACCGAACGAGAACCGGTACGGCGGGTTCACCATCAGTGCCAGTATCGAAGGGCCCCTCGATGCCACTTCTCTGGGAATTAGCGTACTCACCTTCAGGATCGATGCGACTCGCCCTGGACTGATGCTGCACTCCCCCGCGGGCACGCGGGTGATACCGGACAGCCAGCAGTTGCTGAACATCTCGGTCGCTGAGAGCATCGACGCGGTCGGCGTCGACGATTCGAGCCTGCTGCTGCGTTATTGGGTCGAAGGGCAGCATGATGACGGCGATGGCATCCCAGAGGCTGATGAATACGGAACCCGACAACTGTTGCGGGAGCCGGGAACTGACTTCTTCCACGCCAACTTTGACGATTCAGCGAACTCTCATGGTCAACCAGTCTCCCTATTCATCGAAGGAAGTGACCTCGCTGGCAACTCCCTCAACGGCGGAGGCCCGGGTTTCGAGGAGTCTCTTCACCACTACATCTCACTGGTCCCCTCCCCCACCTCACTGGTGAGCGCGACTCTGGAACTGTCGGGCGGAGGGGCCATCGTCCCAGCCCATCCATCGTGGCTGAACGCCACACTCTACGAAGAGAACTGGCTTGAGGACATCGAGAGCATCGTGGTTGTGATTGGGCAAGGCATTGAACTCACATGGCAGCAGGGGGGCAACTTCATCTCAAGTGATCCTGATGTGCAGGTGGATAGTTTCACTCTGACCGGGGTGGGGAATGAGACCTTCCTGAACATCTCCTTCAGCGTAACCCCACTCTTCGACCCGTTGGTCGCCCAGGGTGACCTCATCCTGCTGGTCACCGACTCGTCTGGCGAGCAAGTGCTGGTGACTGGACTGGGCTGGATACTCAATTCCGACATACGCCTCGCTGACTTCTCCATCTCTCTCGAGGACGACCCCTTGGAAACTGCCCTGCAAAACGACAGTTATGTCGCGCAAGGGACGCGCTTGCTGCTCAGCGGGCGGGTGCGCTATGTCGCCTCCGACTTGGCACCGCCGCAAGATTCCTTCAGCGTCTGGCTGCAAGTCCCTCAAAACACTCCGTTGCTAGTGCAGGTGGATGACTACGGTTACTTCTCCGGAACCATGGATGCACTCGGCACTGGGCTCTACCAAGTCACGATGGCGGTCGATTTGGGGCCGGGTGTAGTCAATCCGCTACCTCAGCCGATTCGGCTGCAACTCGATGATCAGCCTCCGGCCTTGGTCGGCTCCGAGCCCTCATTCATCCCAGCAAACTCGACTACCGTCGCTCTGCAATTCGACCTGCAGGAACTGGGTTCTGGCATCTCGTCAGAGGACATCCCCGTCACCTGTCTGGTGCGACGGGGATTCGAAACTGTCGGGGAGCAGGTGGAGGGACTTGCCACAATGCAGGCTCCCGGACAGGTCTCCCGTCATCTGGTGGACCTAATCTTCCCACCACTTGAGGCAGGTGATTCGCTCGACTGCTGGCTCGAAGTCAGTGACCTTGCGGGCAACCAACTCAGCGGTGTCGGCTCGGCGCAAAACTGGCCACTCGGCCTACCTGTCTTCGAGATCCGGCCTGATTTCCAAGCGAGTGAGCTATTTGTCGCACCTGAGAGTCCGGTATTCGGGCAGACCACATATCTGAACGTCACTCTAGTGAATCTCGGAAACTACACCGATGAGCCGTTCATCGTCGCACTCGAAACCCACATTCAACTCGTAGACCGAGTGGAAATCGAAGAGGTGGGGCGAAAGACCGTGCAGTTCCTGCAAGGTGAGAGCACAGCAATAGTCTCCTTTGAATGGATTCCTGATTGGCAGGGTGACCTCGATTTCGTAGTCCATGTCGATGCTGATGGCGCGGTCTCAGAGCGGGACGAGAACAACAGTCAATCATGGTCGGTGACCATCCAACCGCTGCCCGAGGAGAGGTCTTCATCGGTACTCGTCGCGGTGGGACTCGGCCTCCTACTGTTGGTCGCCATCGGCATGCTAGTGCTCGCCATCCGTTTCCGAAAGGAGGACGATTATTCTGATGAGTGGACGGAAGAGGAGGAATTGTTCGAACCGGACTCCTCGCTCAAGGGGGAGGTTCAGCCTGACGGTTATGAGTACCTCGAATGGCCGGCCGATAGTGACCAATGGTGGCATCGTGGGACCACTGGAGAGCCGTGGACTGAATGGGTTGAGGATGATTGAACAGCAACTTTCATTCAGCGGATCGGCAACCAAACTTTGAGGATTAAATCGACTGAATTTGACTTGAAAATCCAAATCCGTTTCAATGGGTATTCGGATGGACCCTTGCGAATGGTTTGATTCGATTATTCGATTCTCAAATTCGTTTCTGCGTCACCTGCTTGACCATATCAAATCTCCTCAAAGATAGAATCAACATCATTAATCAAAGATAGAATCAACTTCTTCGTTTGGAATAATCAACTCAGCCAATTGTATCAGTAGTTTGACATTTTGAACCAAAATCTCTGGTTTGCGAATGAAACCACGCATACGAGTGGAGTTGACAGAATCATCAGAAACTTCCAAATTCTTCAGCACATTTCTTACCTCTAAGAGTTTAGATTGAATATGGGGCGTGAGAAATTCCTTTACCTTATATCCATCAGTTCCTTTGATGGTGAATGCCCTATCAAAAGCATGATTATTAGTGTGAATATCTTGTTTACCAGACAACTTTGCGATTTTCCCTAAGATTGCCCCCTCACGCTTTACCACCAATCCAAGATTGAGTGGCGGGGAAAACCTCACATCATAATTCATGTATGTAGTACTACTCTTCCCTTGCGGTTCTGTATGCGCCCAAACCGTACAACTCAGTTGTTGTCCAATCATCCCACTCATTGTATATTTGCCAAATATACCTGGGGGAGTGAAATTGAATCCCAGTTCTGTTGCAGCTTGTTTCCAAGCATCATTTGTTTTCGTCCGACGCATCTTTGCAATCAAATAGATGGACAAAAAAAACAATCCACATAATACTATTACTCCAACTCGGAAAACTAGAACCTCATATCCCATCTAATTCACCTGATTATTCTTCACTCGTTCCAACCTATCACAGTTTGCACCAAAGGGGAGCCCTTCCGAAAGACGGGTTTCGGAACGGTAGCCTATCGAAGGACGCACTGAAAGCCCATCAAACTACCAAATTCAGTTGGAAGGGGTTTCGGATGACCCCTTCCGACCTATCCGAGTTGCTTAGTTGATACTCTGTAATTCCGGGGATGGGTTAATATGGAAATCCACTAACCACTTGTCATGTCTAAGACGCCTTTGTTAGTGATGGTTGGTTCAGGTGTAATCATTGTGATTTCTCTGATGATGATTGGTTTTGGAACCATGGATATTGATGAGATTGATGTTCAAAGCGAAGCGATATTTCAAGGAACATCGGGAACTTTCCAAGCAGAAACATTCGGTGGCTATACGATATTTGTAAATGATCAATTCACATGTGAAGAAACAACAGTGTCAATCACTGATGGAACGGATGAGGTGTATGTCCTTGATTGTGATTCTGACTTTGATGAAGTTGGCTGGAGAGCAATTGGTGTGATAGATGTTGAAACACCCGGTCAATTATCTGTGACTGCCAATAATGAAATTATCATCATTGATGATTTAGTTTATGGCACTGAAGGTGCATTTTTAATGATGGCAGGTGGTGGATTATGCTGCATCGGCATAATCGGGCTTGTTGTTGGAATTGTCATGGCATCCAAGATGAAAGGCGAGGTTAGTGGCCAACATGTTATCGTTCAGTCCCAGCAACCAATTCAAAGCCAAGAGGGTCAAGAACAATTCCCACCTATTAGCCCATAGAATCATCCGGCATTTTTCATCGAAATACAGAGGGCCCCCCTTTGAAACACCGGTAGTCGCATGGGTAGGCAATGAAAGGGCCCACTGAAAGCCCATTGATTCACCAATTCTGAATCAATGAGTGTTTTACACGAACCCTTTTCTTCATTGTTAAACAGCCTGCATCAAGCATTCAATGTGGGCCCGGCAAGAGGTTTACTACATCGTATGCAATGTGCCAATGTACTGTAATATTTGATTGATAGTGATGCCATCCAAACAAGTAATGATTACAATCTAATCCAGCATAAGGAAGTAAACCATCATCAACTGAGACGCTCAATGAATTATCATATCTTTCACCATTATCAGGTGTAATACCCCAACCTGATATTGCCCCATTTGAACAAATTGTGCCAATTCGATTTTGAGAAGTTGTTACGCCAGCAGAATATGAATGCACCCGTATTCCAGTATTTGGTGCTTGATTGATGATAGTATAATTTTTCACCATAACCCATTCATCTGCCATTGTTTCATCGTCATCTACACAAGGAGCCGAAGCATTGTTCTGGTGATTAACGGTTGTTGTTGGTGTACATTGATGATAGGTTGTACCAGAAATATACCATGATGGATTTGATTGAGTTCCATTGGATGAGATTGTATTATTGTAGTAATTGTTGACAATCGTGGTGCCTGAAGTGGCGGAATCATCAATATCACCCTCGTCTCCATTACTCATTCCAGTTCCAATACATCCCCAGAACACTATACATGCTGCCAACATGAAAAAATACAGATTCTTGCTCCAATTCATGATTCAAGCCCATAAATCTCGCTTAATTAATC
>CAZPJQ010000059.1:5761-10115 GCA_964586945.1 uncultured Candidatus Poseidoniales archaeon | reverse complement strand
CCGGCACATTCCAGCACAGATAGCGGAATCAAGCATTGAGCGCAGCGAGGACTTCGTCGTAGTTCGGTTCGATGCCGGGGTTCTCTCCAATCCACTTGTAGGAGATGTTGCCGTCCTCGTCAACGATGAACACTGCCCGCTGACTCGCGGTGTAGCCGGGCATCCCTGCAAAGTCGTCGAGTTCAATCCCATAGGCGCGCACAGTCTCACGCGTGTAGTCAGACAGAATCTCAAATTCCACACCGTTTGCCTCAGCGAATGCGGCATTGGAGAAGCGAGCATCGACGGAAATTCCGTAAATGGTGGCATTCGCCTCATTCAGTTGAGCGAGAGACTCCTGGAAAGTGCACAGCTCGGTTGTGCAGACACCGGTGAATGCGGCCGGGAAGAAGGCGAGAACTACTCTCTGACCACGATGTTCGGCTCCAGTCACCCAGTCGTTCTGCGTGTTCACCAGTCTGAAATCGGGTGCGTCTTCGCCTACCTCTACCATGGCGGCGGCTCTCAGTTGCCCCACTTGAACTCGCGTGTGCGTGTTCCGGGCACTCGCCAAGGATTCTCACTACTCCCTTCCTTGATATGGGGGACTTCCCACGGGCGGGCGTGGTAGTCACTGAACTCGATGATGAGAGTTGGCCGATGTTCGTCGCTCAACGGGGCGCGGTCGTCGTGCTTACACGCAGCGACTGTGAGAACTGTGAGGGTTTTCTCACTAATCTGAGCAGCAGGAAATTTTCAGTGGGGGTCATCAAGTTGGATGCGCCGGGGGCGGTTGAGTTCAAGCGAGCATACCCGCAGATTTCCGTCGAAGCGAGCGTTCTGCCCTTTTCGATATTGTTCGAGCGAGGGGAATGGGTCGACTCAGTGATGGGTGCGCGGGTCGGCTCGATTCTCCGATGGTTCGACTGACCGGGCAGAAAACTGACGCCACCTTCATGGGGGGCAGGGCCTCGTGAGCGGTCGATGACCGACATCCGACAGGTGTTCATGCCCAGCGTCATCAACACAGAGCGAGAAAAGACCGAGTTGGGCGTAGTCACCCGCGAAGAGGACGCCTGGGGCGTTTTGCGGGCCTTTTTCGCGCGGGCGGAGGATACTGACTGCATCTCAGCCACCATCGATGTCTGGGAGGTCGACTATGTCGGCGAGAATCCGCGTACTGAACTCGCCGAACTTAGCCGTCGCCCCTGCCCCATATGCGAGCGCTCCTCCTTCTGGTCTGAGATGGGGGAAGCGAATTTCAGGGGCGAGAAACAGGCGACCAGTGGTCGTTGTTATCGCTTGGAATGTTCCGCCTGGGTCGAGCCCAACACCATCGAGATTGGCCGATTTGACTGTGGTTGGCCGGCTGCGCAGTGGACCAAGCGAGCCGAGTCGTTCAACCTCGGAATCCGGGGGCTAGTCGAGATGCGTGGGGCTGTGACCGCTTCCGGTCGCCGGAGACGCTCTACGATGAGCAATGAACTGATGGACGATCTCTAACGCGGGGACCTGAGAATCACATCGATTCGATGGGAATAATGCCGAGTCCGATGCAGCACGCGGCGATTACTTGCCGGGCCGCTTCTGACAGAGCGAGGTTGCGACCGTTCACCACATCCTCGTCAAGAACAGGGTTGTCACGGTAGAATCGATTGTAGGTCGAAGCGAGAGTCAGCAGGTAGCTGCAGAGCAGATTTGGTCGGGCGCTGTTGAGTGCCTCGTCAAGAGACTCACCGAAAAGCGCCATCTGCTTGACCAAGGTTGCACCAGATTCGGAGAGTCCAGACCAGTTGCCGATATCCATCGATGACTCGACATCGTACCCTTCTGCGAGGATACGGCGGCGGATTGAACAGGCTCGGGCGTGGCTGTACATGATGAAGGGAGCCGAATCGGAATCGAGGCTCAGCGCCTCTTCCCAACGGAAGTTGATGCCTTTCTCAGGTGACACTCTGATGATGTTGAAACGGACTGCGGAGAGTCCTACCGCCTCACCAATCATTGCCAATTCTTCAGCACTTAGGTCACCACCCCGAATTTGATTCACAACCTCTGTGGCGCGGGCGGTCGCTTCGTCGAGCAGGTCATCCATGTAGACTACATTCCCCCGTCTGGTGCTCATCTTGCCTTCTGGCAGTTTGGTGAATGCGTAGAACACAACCTCGGGCACCTCGATGCCAAGTTCAATCAGCGCCTCGCAAACCTGCTTCGATTGGAGGCGATGGTCCTCGCCGAGGATGTTGACCAACCTGGCAGCCTGAGTCCACTTCCACTGGTGGTAGGCGATGTCCCTAGTGGCGTAGAGGCTGGAGCCGTCGCCACGCCTGAAGAAGAACTTCGTTGACTTGCCTGACACACCGCGACTCTCCAACTCGAGGAAGTGAGCACCATTCTCCTCTGTGCCATGCAATGGGCTGTCTGCCAACTGCTCCATGATGACCTCAACAGAACCGTCGACGATGAACCTCGACTCCTTGGTGAACTCATCGAATTCGATTCCTAGGCGGCCTAGTGTTTCGAGCATCCCGTCGAGAACCGGTTGGTAGGCCTCCTCAAACATCTTCAAAGTCGCCTCATCAGCCTCTTCCGAAGCCTGCACGAGAACCGTGACGCCCTCCTCGACCGCCGGGTCAGTCTCTCGCAGCAGATTTGCCGCCTGATAGAATCGAACCCGCTGGTGGTCAGGCTTCTCAGGGTGGTTCGAGGGTTCATCCATATCCGCTGCGGAGAGGAGTTCGGTGACCCGTCCTTCGTCAAGATTGGCCAACGACCAGGCCAGAATCCCGACCTGCTTGCCCATGTCGTCGACATAGTACTCAGCCCGGACTTCGTCGCCGGCGAGTCTGTGCATGCGCACAAATGTGTCACCGAGAATCGCATTGCGAGCCCTACCGACATGGAACGGCCCGTTAGGATTGGCCGAAGTGTGCTCGATGAGAAGCGATGAAGGGGCTCGGAAGTGGCCGGCAGAGACCACATCAGCAAGGGTTGCGCCGACCGTCTGCTCTGCGAGCCATTCCACATCGACGAAGAAGTTGCAGAAGCCGCCCTCACTGCTGACCATCTCACAACCGTCGATGCCGCCGCACACGGGTCCAAGCCGCCTCGCAAGTTCGGCGGCGATTTCCAACGGCGGTTTTCCTAGAGACTTGGCTAAGGCGAAGCAGGGCAGGGAGAGTTCCCCCTGAGAAGAGTGGCGAGGCCTGCCCATCGAGTCGAGGGTTTTGTCCGGGTCGGGGTCACCCATCTCAGTCAGAGCATCCCCCACCGGGTCACAGATGATTTCACTCAATTGCCTCATCAGATCAACTCCAAGCCCAGCGCAGCAACGCTGCCATTCCACCAAACGCCTGATTCAATGTGGCCCCTTCTTCGGTATCGACGGATATCAAACGAACCTTCGCAGCAGATTGCTCAGCGAGCAGACTCAATTCGTCAATCAAATCCACCGAAGCTGCCAAATCCTCTCGTACTTGATTGGCTGAGGCACCACAGTCGACACAATCCGGAATCTCCACATCACCAGTCACCGTAACTGTCCACTGATGCTTGCATTGTCGGCAGTTGTATACAGCCCGCCGCTTGTCGAGCGCTTCTGAAAGAAGGAGAGTAGCTACCGCCCCCTGGTCGAGAGCAGAGCGGATCATCATCTCGCCATAGGTCGCCTTGGGATGAGCTTGCATGATTTCCATCAAGAAGTGGTCAACCAACTGACGCTCCTCATCGAGTTCGATCTTGTCCATCAGCGGACCGGCATTTTGAATCAACTCTCGTAGTCCACTCTCATTGGAATAGCCGACATCGAACAGTGGCGTCTTGACGATTTTCTGAATTTCGTGGTGAAGGTAGTTGTTGTTGATCACGGTGTCCTTGGTCGCACCGGGTCCGCCGACGATGATGCCTTTGAGGTCTGGAAGCAGCGGCAGCCAGTAGTTGCAAGCTCTCTCTGTGACCTTTTTGAAAAATTTGTCAGCCGCCTCTTCAATCAGCCGCTCGAAGCGCTGTTGTGACTGCCCCCCCTGCCGATGTTTGCTCGGCACCAGGCTCGAGATATGCTCCTGACAGTGCACCCTGCGGCCACTCGCAAGACCGTACGCGCCCTCTCCCCGGTCGATGACGATGAGCCCATACGCGGTCCTGTCAATCAGCATCTCCTCAAGTTGAGTCAACTCAAAAGTCGAGTCGCAGCGATAGCGAAATGAGGTGTACGGCTCAGGTGGGTCATCGATGACATAGGTCATCAAGCGGGACTTGTTGTTGCCGACGATGACATGGCCGGTGAAGAGAGCTAGCCCTTTTGGACCGGCGTTCTTCAATCCAGAAAGGGCGGAAGAGGCTGCTTCCAAGGCTTCGCAGACATTCTTTCGCGTCT
>CAZPJQ010000059.1:0-5751 GCA_964586945.1 uncultured Candidatus Poseidoniales archaeon | reverse complement strand
GTCTGGGTTGACTTGATGTTGCGGGCTTGACCGGCCTCGTCAGAGAGTTGGTGGCGGACATCGGAGACCTGACGTTCGGGTGGAATGATGACTGTCACGAGTTGTGTGCCCATACCCCTCAAGGGTCGTAGCTCCTCGAGCGTCTTCTTGAAACGCAATCGACTCGCTTGTTCGGTAGCATCATCGCTCATAGAACCACTCTGTGGTTCTCGCCGTCGACCCACCGGTTATCAATCCTTCAGCATCAGCGCTGCTGTTTTGGGGCCGTCTTCGGCATTGCAGAAGAGGTGGAGGCAGCCTTTGCGCTTAGTGGGAATTATGAGTCGGCGGCGCTCCGGCCGGTTCGATGGCGGAGGTGGCAGTGGTCGCGGCAGGTGGAAGTCTGCTCTACGACGGCTCAGAAGTGAACCACGAATGGCTCGCTGAACTGGTCGTCTGCATCGCTGATTTCACCTCGAACGGTAACAGGCTTGGCTTGGTCATCGGAGGTGGCTATCTGGCGCGGCAGGGTATAGCGTCCGCCAAAGAGGCGGGAATCACCGATGTTCACGAATTGGACCTCATCGGGATCGCTGCCACCCGTGTCAATGCCGCTGGAGTCAAGGATGCCCTGCGCGCCTCTGGGGTCGGAGCAGCGGATGAAGTTGCAGAAACCATTGATGAGGCGGCGGCGCTGCTCTCACATCACTCGGTGGTGGTGATGGGCGGAACTATTCCGGGCCACACCACAGATGCTGTCGCAATCGGGTTTGCAATTGCAGCCGGAGCTGAGAGTTGCACAATAGCAACCAATGTCGATTACATCTACGATTCCAACCCGAGGACAAACCCCGATGCGAGCCCCATTCCGAGTATGACTCTCGCTGAATTGCAAGCCGTCGTCGGCCCACCGACACACGAGGGTGCGGGCCCGAATGTAGTCATCGACCCAATCGGAGTTCAACTTGCTATAGACAACAACCTTGCTCTATCACTACTCAACGGAGGAGATGTCGCGAATCTAGCAGCCTGCCTATCAGGTGACTCCTTCACGGGAAGCGTTGTGGCGGTGTCGTAATGAGCAGAATAGAGAAGCAGATGAAGAAGTCAATCGAGCGCGCTGTAGGGGCTCACAAACCAGAAGGGAAATCACAGACCCTGCCCTTGAATCCGAAGGCTCCGAAGTATGTCGCTCCACACCGACACTGCGCCATCTGCCAAACCCCCATTCACCAGGATTCAGAACCTCCGGTCTGCGCTGACAAGGAGTGCATCAAGAAGCGGGAGAAGCAGGAGAAATCGAGGAAGAACCTCAACATCATGCTCTATCTCTTCCCGGCGATTGCAATCATGCTGTTCATGCTCCAATTCATCACTTGAGAGCGAAGAGTTCATCCACGACGCAGGGGAGTTGATTTCCGATGATGGTACGCATCCTCTCCATACTGCCCCTTGCGACCGGGTCAATCTGCGTCCTTCTCGTGCTCATCGGAGCCATCGGTTACACAGCCGACTCCGAAACTGTTGGCATCCCAATCCCACCATGCGCGCCCGGCTCTGATTCGGTCTGTGAGGTCGGGATGAACCACGACAACCTCTCGATTCCACAACCATTCATGCTACTCGATGTCAAGGTGACGATGGAATGGGACCATCCGAATGATGCGTGGGTGGCTATCGTGGATGCTGAGCAGATAGACTATGACAAGTGCGAACCAAACGACCAGGGGTTGACCGGTTGCACACTCTCAGACTTCACGATTCTCGCAGGAGGGCCGGAAAGTGAGGGCTCACTGGTGTGGGATTTGGAGCCGGGCTCCACCCGATTCATCACCGCAGGCAAGGCTGGAACTCTCACCCTTGACACAAATGTGGTGACCTACTCCTACTCCGTTGGTCTCGGACTCGTCCCTCTACTCCTGCTCGGTGCCGTCGGGGTCGTGCTCTGCCTTTCGGGAGTGCAGATGGCGTTCCCCATCAGGTTCGGCAAGAAGGGTGGCTCAGCGGGGCGTTGAAGAACTGAACGCGAGTCGAAGGAAATTGAGGGAGTCGGATGGCCGGGTTCAAGTGTCAAGGTTGCGGGGTCGAAATCCGCGTCGAAGGGTTGGCTGACACCCGCTACGGACACAAGGTCTTCTGCGTCAGATGTGGGCAGGTCACATCGACAAACTGAGTTTAGTCACTCGACTTAGCTGCCGTCACGATGCCAGCCTTCTGGCAACGCCAACGGGTCTTCGATGACATCAGCACCGACCCGCAGCACCATCTCCTGGCGCAGCAGTTCGATGCCGTAGCCTTCAGTCGCTGAGACGCAAATGTGGCCACTGACCGGGTTCTCGCCGGTGTCGATCTTCAGCAGGTCCGCCTTGCCGTCAACCACTAACAGAGGGGTCTGCGGCAGAAGTCCGGCGACCTCCTTCAGCAGGTTCTCCTGAGATTCCATCGAAGTCCCACCATGTTCCGCAGGGTCCATCAGATAGAGAACGAGAGAACCGATGTGTTCGAGCGCGACAATTGCCTGCATCTCAATCTGGTTCCTCTCTTCCATGGGCCGGTCGAGAAGACCGGGGGTGTCAACCATCTGGTAGCGACGCCGTCTTGAGGTGAAGTGGCCGACATGAAGCTGCTTGGTAGTGAACGGGTAGGCGGCGATTTCGGGGTCACCGGACGAGAGAACGGCAATCAGCGCCGACTTTCCGACATTTGGCGAGCCAGCGACTACAATGCACGGTTCGGATGAGTCGATGGAGGGAAGCTCCCGGAGTGTGTCGCGAGCGTTGTTGAGCCAGTCGAGAGAGCGACCGACTTGGTCGACTATGGACGAAATCCGCCCATAGGCCTCTCTCCGCGTGGCGTGCATCATTTCGATGTTCACCATCCGTTGCAATTTTCGGACATTCTGCCTTGCGACGTTCATTGATTGGTCTGCTGCCCACTGAATTGTTGAGAGGTGGTGGCGGTAGTCGTCACAACCGACGGAGGCGTCGATGAGGGCTCGGTCAAATTCCGACTGCTTGTCGAGAGAGGGCCATTTCATCACCCACCCCTTGAGGGTAGCATCGAGGACGTCTCCGGCAGACTGAATCATCCGAATCATCTGCTTTCGCGTGCGATACATCCGGTTTGGGTCTTCGACCTGATCCTTCGCCTTGGTGGCACGGCTGAACGCCTTGTCAAGCAACTCGTCTGAGGTCAAAACCGTTGGCAACCTCTTCCATACTACTACGGCCACTCGACTCCCTCCGACTCTGCCGGCTTGCCCATCCCTCTTGAATGCATTAGTCATGATTTGAATTGCGTCGGGGAGTGAACATTTCTGGCGCCCTCGCGGCTGATGAGGTGTAATTTCCACTTCACCCCCACCTAAAATCGATACGTTCCGGCCAATTAGGCGATGGGACTCTTTTCAAGGGTCGAGCCTCTCAGGTGCGATGGAGGCGAGAGGATGGCAGAACGGAAAGGGCGCAAGAAGAGCAAACAGCCAGACTTGCCAGATTGGGCAATCACGCTATGGGAAGACGCTGGTGAGCCAGACCTTTCCCCGATTCAAGATGTGCTAAGTGGCCCCCTCTTGGACAGGCGCTGCGGCCTCCGTCGAGACGATCTGATTGAGATACTGCTCGATGCGCGGGCGCTTCCCAAGGGAATGGACCCGATGATGCAGGGTCGGTTGATTGGGACCAACAAGAGCAGCATCGAACTTCTCACCTCCGACCTCAACTACCACTATCTCGCGCGCGATGTCATCGTCGATGTGGTTCTCATCGCCCACATGCGGCCTCCTTACATCGAAGACAGGGAGTTACTCGACTTCGAACGAGATGACATGAAGCGGCGCAACTCACTGCATGAAGAGGTCGAAAAGGGCTCGACTGGCAGCGACGACAGCCATGTCTGGGGTTGAATCGAATGGCACTGCATGAGAAGCGCTGCATTCCCTGCGAGGGTGGCGTGCCTCCGCTCGATGATAGCGGGCGGGAGCCTCTTCTCTCGGAACTGAATGGCGGCTGGCAAGTAGTGGATGGCCACCATCTAGAGCGAACTTGGAGCTTCCCGGACTTCGCCGAGGCGCTGACATTCGTGAATGCCGCGGGTGCTGTTTGCGAGGATGAGTTTCACCACGCCGACTTCGACTTTGGGTGGGGTCGCGTCAAAGTGACGATTTGGACCCATAAGATCGACGGGCTCACCGAGTCCGACTTCGTCCTAGCTGCAAAACTCGACCAAATCTGAGTTTTCCCCCACCACCAAACTGGTCGGCTTGGTGCGATTGTTTCTGTACCATCTCAAGGTGTCTCGATTCCCTCAAGCGAGCCTTCCGGGTTCCCCCGACTGAGCAGAGCGATCAAAGCCATGACTGCCAACCCTGCAAGGTTGCAGTAAGCGAAGAGTGTCGGTGGCTGAAATGCTATTGATGCGAAGCCCGTCCCAAAACCATGGTGAAGGACCCAAAGGGCCGCGCAGAGCCGGGATATTCTCGCCATGTGTTCATCTGTGGCCACGAGCGCCCACCCGACGCCTCTCGCCCCTGCTGTTCGGCCCGCGATAGCATTGCGGTGATGAAGCGACTCAAAGTGGCTGCCAAGGAGGAGGGGATTTCCGGGGTCAGGGTGCAAAAGTCAGGGTGTCTCGACTTTTGTGAAAATGGCATCTCATGCGTCGTCTACCCAGAAGCGGTTTGGTACTCAATCAAGAATCCAGATGAGGACATCCCAGCAATTCTTGAACACCTCCGAACAGGCATACCCGCAGAAACCTGCCGAATGAAGTTGGAGGATTGAGAATGCGTTCCGTCGTCTACACGAAGCGAGGAGGCATGGATGCTATCGACATCTCGGAATCGCCCTCCCCTCAACCCGGACCGGGTGAGGTTTTGGTTGAGGTTCATCGAGCCGGAATCAACTTCGCCGACCTGATGATGCGGCAGGGACTCTACTCGCCGGTTCCACCCTTTCCCTTCACTCCGGGTTACGAAATCTCTGGAGTTGTGAAGGAACTTGGAGCGGATGTCGAGAACCTCTCTTTGGGCGACCGCGTGGTCTCATTGTGTGGGATGGGTGGCTATTCGGAGCAGGTTGTGACCCTCGCCGAGCGCTGTTTCAGACTGCCGGACTCAATCTCGTTTGACGCCGCAGCAGCACTGCCAGTCACCTACCTGACTGCACACCACATGCTGACCTATCTGGGGAATTTCCAACCAGGAGACACGATTCTCGTTCACCACGCTGCCGGAGGGGTTGGGACTGCGACCGGCCAACTCGCCAAGGCGCTCGGGGCCTCCAAGGTGTTCGGCACCGCCTCCACCGGGAAAGCGGACTTCGTACGCTCGCTTGGGATGCGCTTCATCGACCGAGAGAGTGAGGACTTCGTTGAGGTGTGTAAGCGAGAGACCGACGGGTTCGGAGTCCACCACGCTCTCGACCCGGTCGGTGGCAAACACATGATGCGCTCCTACAAGGCGCTCCGCTCAGGTGGCAGGATGTACGCGTTCGGCGGCTCGGCCGCAGTGAAGGGCAGCAGACGTTCGATGGTGACGGCGCTGCGAATGGTGTTGACTACTCCGAAGTTCAATCCGTTCAAGATGATGAACTCGAACAAGGCGGTCTTTGGAGTCCACATGGGCACCTGGAAGGACGAAGCTGTACTGAAAAGTCAAGTGATGGCGCTGGTGGAGATGCTTGAGGACGGGCGGATATCTCCGATCGTCGACAAGGTGTTTCGGTTTGAGCAGGTGGCAGAGGCTCAGCAGTACATTCACGACCGTAAGAATCG
>CAZPJQ010000058.1:0-10122 GCA_964586945.1 uncultured Candidatus Poseidoniales archaeon | reverse complement strand
ATAGTGGTATGATGACCCTGGATTCCAACTCTGCCTGAAACATTCCGACCAGATCGGCGCGGGTGATAGTCTGAGGTCCGGAGTGGAAGAGATTGAGCAACTTGGGCACATCATCTCGCACTATCTGGACTCTGAGGTTGAGCAACCCTGTTGCAGCGGAGCCATCCATCATTCGTCCACTCAGCGGGAACAAGAGGTCCAACGGGCCGGTTAGAGCGAAGACCAACTTGTGGTCGGCCCGTCCCATGCCCATTTTGGCACCCAGCCAGCGTCCGAATCCCCCGACATAATTGGTCAGCGTTGTCTCTGAAAGGGTGTCACGCACCTTTCCATCGACGACGATGGATACCGCCTCGTTCGGTTTTAGCACAATGTGCTTCGACTTCCAACTCTTGATCGAGCCGGTGTTCACTAATTTGGCCACAATGTCGGGCCTCTCACGCCATCTCATTTTTTTCATTCACATCACCTTCAAATTTCTGAGTACTGCTCGCCGTTCACTAAAGTGCCCACGACAAGAGGAAATTTTCTGTAGAACCTCATTGAGTGATTCAAGTACCGCCAATTCCGCAGCTCCCCTGCCTTTCAACAGCTCAGCCTGGTTGGAGGAACGTACAGCCTTGGTAACCATTTTCAAGGTCGCATGGTCATGTCGAATGAGTGTGCCGATGGTCTTCTTGGTGGCGCCCTTTTGTACGCTGAAGAAAGGATGGTCACAACCCGTTTCCGCGAGGGAAACCTCGTTTCGAAGAGCATCGCACTCCTCTATGGCGCGGGCGCACGCATCTACCAGAGTGAATGAATTTGAGGTGAGCGCCGCATCGTGGACATTCTCAAGGTGGCGACGAATCCGGTTGACAGCGCGGGCGAGTTCCTCTCGCACCGCGACATCGGTCTCACGACGCTTCTCCCTAGAGTAAGCACCGTATCCTCCGACTATCATTCGAATTGCACGTACATAGGCGATGGCGTCAGTGGGGTCGGCTATTGTCAATGGAACACTCCAAGTATATTTTCAACCTGCTAGGTATTAGGAGTAATGGTCCCAAGGTTCGTTCTGGTGCTTATTCGCTCTCGGAATAATCGTCATCTCCGCTACGCAAATGGACGATTCGGTCTGAGACAAGGTTGGCGATGGCCTCGTCGTGGGTGACATAGATGGCGGTTGTGCCGGTCGCTTTCAGGATGGCACGGAGCTCCTCTGCCAGATGCTGCTTCAGATGGCTGTCCAGACTACTCAACGGTTCGTCGAGGAGGAGTACCCGCGGCTGTGCCACCAGTGAGCGCGCCAAGGCTACCCGCTGCGCCTCACCTCCCGACAGAGAGTCGATCCTTCTCTGGTTGAACCCTGCAAGACCGACCTTGTCGAGCATCTCCTCCACGAGTTCTGCCTGCCTGCCCCGATCTGCCACACCGAATCCGATGTTTCCCTCAACATTGAGGTGAGGAAACAGTGCCAACCCCTGAAACACCATGCCGACGCCTCTACTCTCAGGAGGCATCTCGGTGATGTCTTCGTCATCGATGAGGATTCGACCTTTGTCGGGGGTTTCAAGGCCAGCTATGATGCGAAGGACGGTTGACTTCCCCGAGCCAGATGGTCCAAGCAGGCCGACCACCTCGCCCTCTTCTGCCTGCAGCGAGAAGTCTGTGAGAACGGGCGAGTCCCACGACTTGCTGATGGCTTCGACCTGTAACATCAGAACTCACCTCTCGCTCCATCCGGACGGAAGCGCTCCACCGCCATGAACAGTGCCATGGTTACGAACAACAGAACAGTCGAGGATGCGTATGCAGCAGGCCGCATCAGAGGATTCCAACCAGGCCGAGCTAACCGTTCTCCAATTAGAACGGGAAGCGTCGACCACTCACCGAATCGGACCACAACCCATGATGCTCCGAACTCTCCCAGTGATATCGCCAGAACGAAACTGGCAGCGACGATTAGTGAGCCGCGCAGCAGGGGCAGTCGTATCGAGAAGAGACGCTTCAGTGGACCAGCACCGAGGAGGGCAGAGGCAGATTCGAGGTCGGGGTCGAGGCGGCGAATGGCAGGTAACAGAATTCGAACCACGAAGGGGGTGGTCAACATGATGTGCCCAAAGGCGGGGATCCACCAACGGGTGAGAAGGTCGGGCTCGGTCCTTAGCAGTCCTATCAGAACTCCCAACCCGACCATCACCGCGGACAGTGCTAGGGGGAGCATCGCTAGTATGTCGATCAGGCTGGCGAGGCGTGGGCGGGTCGCTTCCAAGCGGTGAATCGTGTGGGCCAGCCCGTATCCGGTCGGAAGTGCCACCGCCATAGTCAGAATTGCATACTTCACTGAGTTGGCCAAGGCCTCGGTTAGGGTTGAATCCGCATCCGTGCCGTCGAAGGCGGCCTGCCAACCTGCGAAGGAGAAGGCCATTCCCCCAGCATCCCTGACTTGGAAGGAGGCGAGCGCGAGCATCAGCAGAGGCGATAGCGTGAACAGTGCCATGAGGGCGAGGTGAACCGACCTCCAAGTTCGTAGCGGCGCCGGTTTGAGGGCTGCCTCGTCGGAGAGAAGTGGCAGGGTTCTCGAGCGTCTTGCTTGCAGTGCCGAGAGCAGGGCGAGAGCAGCGACCATGGTCACCAGCTGAATCAGTGAAAGAGCCATCACGATCTCAGAGGGGGTCTGTCCCAGTGAGGCGACATTGATTCCGGCCCAATCGGCTTGGTTCGCCAACACCACCTCGATGTTTCGTGAGTTGGGAGTAAGGGACTTTACGAGGGCGAATGAAGTGAACGAGAAGATGAATGTCAGAACACTTGCAGCTGCCACTGATGGCCAGAGCAAAGGTGCCCATAGTCTCCTGAGTCGAGCGACTCGGCTTCTCCCCTGAGGTAGCAGGCGCGCAGCCTCCTCAAGACTAGGGTCAAGGGAGGAGAGCAGAGGTTCACAGAACCGAACTATGAGAGCGAGGTTGAACCAAGCGTGGGCTAGCAGCAATGCGATCATCTGGCCGGAGTTGCTCCAACCGGAGATGGAGGAGAATGCCCCAACCATGCCTGTTCCAGTGCGCAGGTCGATGCCGAGAACCATCAACGGACCGTCCGAGTCGACAAGGGCTAGGAAGCCGGCAGCGACGACCACTGAGGGCATCACGAATGGGGCCGTGAAGAAGGCTCGGAGGAATCTCCTCGCCGGCCAGCGCCAGCGCCCGAGAGTCCACGCAAGTGGCACGCCGAGCAAGATTGTGAGCAGGGTTGAGAGGGCCGCTTCAAGGAAGGTGAAGCCGAGCGCGCCCTTGGTCTGAAATCGAGATTCGAGATTCAGGATGGTGTCGAAAACGCTCGCCTCGGATACCAGACTCAACTGACCCCAAGCAAGGTAGAGTGGCAAGGTTGCGGCCAGCGTCCAGAGCAAAACGAGTAATGCGAGCCCCCCGTCGGAAGGTCGCATTCTCACTTCAGGCACCCACCCTTCGAACAGTCACTTCCTTTGCTCACCTCACGCCATCGCGGTGTCCCACTCATTGAGCCAGTCAGTGATGTTGGCACTAATCTCTTCCGGGCTGACCTCGGCGTCGGTGGGGGTGGCACTGTGGTGACGATATCCATCCGTCTCAGGGAGGTCGTATCCATCCAGCGCGCTGTACATGTAGTTTAGAGTAGGCATCTGGGAGTTGATGTTGGGGGAGAGCAACCACTCGATGAATGTGGTTGCAGCAGCGCTTTCTTCTGCACCCACAGGAATGCCGGCGTATTCGACTTGGGCGAATGAAGCGCCGGGGATGTCTAGAGCTACACTCGTGGTCCAGTTACCTCCGAAGAAGGCCTCGACGCCCGGCGAGTGACAGTATGAGACCACAGCATGTGCGTCACCGAGGAAGCCGTCATACCACTGACCGTAGCCACCGGAGTAGTGGGTTTCGTAGGCAGCAGTCCAGCCGTCTGTGACGATGACCCCGTTGGCGTTCATCGCCGCCCACCAATCAGCATAGTCGGTGTCGCCATCAGCATCGTTGGCGAAGTAGTCCGTTGTTGCGATGAGGAAACTCCGACCCGGACTCGAGGTGCGCGGATTTTGCACAGCGACCTTTCCAGTCCAGTTCTCTCCGGTGAAGTCCCACAGGGATTCGGGCACCGTCACATTCTCTCCATCGACATAGGTTGAGTCGTAGTTGATGCAGACGCTACCATAATCGAAGGGGACCACTAGATCCCCCTCATAGGGTGCTGCGGCGCGGGCAGCCAAATTTCCGGTCTGTAGTTCGATGGGTTGGAAGAGACCAGCTTCAAGGGCAGCACCTAGGTAGGAGTTGTCGATGCCGAGGATGAGGTCGTGGATCGGCGCGTTCTGCGTCTGCAGGGCAGTGGCCAACACCCCTCCAGCGTCTCCCGCGCGGGAGAGCGAGACCTCGATTCCAGTCTGGTTGGTGAACTCGTCCAGCATCTCGTTGCTGATTCCGAAGGCGTCGTAGGAGAGAATACGCAAGGTAGTAGGCTCCGCATCTGGCCGGTCATTCTCATTGATGCTGACTTCGGTTCCTATGCAGCCTGCAAACGCGACACTGCTCAGCATCAACATCAAGGATAGACCAACTATCTGCATCTTCATTTGTTCACCCACTTCATTTTCAGTCTTCGTCCATGAAGGAGTAAGTCCAGTCATGCGGGGGCTCAAATGTACGCTTGACGCTCCTTGGGCTAATCCATCGCAGCAGATTGAGAGGGCCGCCCGCCTTGTCGTTGGTGCCAGATGCGCGGGCGCCTCCAAACGGCTGTTGAGCTACGACCGCGCCAGTCGGCTTGTCATTGATGTAGAAGTTCCCAGCAGTGAAGCGTAGTGCATTGAAAGCGGTCTGGATGTTCTCCTCGCTCGAGGAGAAGATTGAGCCGGTAAGGGCGTAGGGTGAGGCTTCGTCGCACAACTTCAGAACATCGTCGAAGTCATGGTCTTCGTAGACATACACGGTAAGGACGGGTCCGAAGATCTCCTCGACCATCGATTTTGCATTAGGATCGGAGGTCTCGATGATGGTCGGCTCAATGAACCAGCCAACTGAATCATCGCATCCGCCACCCACGATCACCTCACAGAATGGGTCTTCGCGGGCACCCGAGATGTAGCCGCTGATGTTGTCAAACGCCTTCTGGTCGATAACCGCCGTCATGAAGTTCGTGAAGTCTCGTGGGTCACCCATGGTGATCTTTCCGACCTCTTCGCAAAGTGGTGCCTTGATGGCTTCCCAAACCGACTCGGGAACATAGGCTCGGCTCGACGCCGAACACTTCTGTCCCTGATATTCGAAAGAGCCGCGAAGCATGGCGACGAGAAGCCCTTGGCGGTCACAATCCGGATGAGCGACGATGAAGTCCTTGCCGCCAGTCTCACCGACAATTCGGGGGTATGAGCGCAGCCGTGGAAGGTTAGTGGCAATGTCGGACCAGAGCCCTTGGAAGACTCGGGTGGAACCGGTGAAGTGGACCCCGGCGAAGTCCGGGTTCTCCAGTGCAGTGTCGACGAGCATGCGCGGCTTCCCTGGAATGAAGTTGATTACGCCAGGTGGTAAGCCGGCCTCCATCAGAAGTTGCATCATGACATAGTTGGAGTGGTAGGCGTTCCGACTCGGCTTCCAGATGGCGGTGCCACCGACAAGGGCCGGCGCCGACGGTAGATTCGTTGCGATGCTGGTGAAATTGAAGGGTGTAATCGCTAAAACAAATCCTTCGAGAGGGCGAATCTCAGTTGTATTCTTGAATCCCTCCGGACTTACCAGAGGCTGTAATTCGTCGTGGAATCCAGCTGCATAGTGGACATTGAACCGCCAGAAGTCGATGAGTTCGCAAGCGGCGTCAATCTCCGCCTGGAAGCAGGTCTTGCTCTGGTTCAGCATCGTGGCAGCGTTCACCCTCATCCGCCACTCGCCAGCCAACAGGTCGGCGGCCCGCAGAAAAATCTCTGAGCGCGCCTCTAACCCCAACTCGATCCAAGCCTTCTGAGCCGCCACCGCTGCTTCACACGCAGCGCGGACCTCGGCCTCTCCTGCAAGGTGGACATTGGCAATGACATGGGAGTGGTTGTGGGGCATCACCTGAGTGACGGTGTTTCCCGTGTAGACTGCCTCTCCATTGATGATGCAGGGTATCTCGACGACCTCTGCCGATTGCCTGTCCACCTCTGCTTGAAGTGCGGCTCTCTCAGCGCTCCCCGGGGCGAACTCGAGAATGGGCTCGTTGTCTGGGTGGCCTGTCATGCAGCACACCCATGGAAGTCACGCTATGATGGTTACCGTAGGTAATGGTCGTGCGAAACACCGCGTTGTAGCCCTGCAAGATTCGTATGTTGATGCTTGGATGACAGTCACGGCGCCTTCACTTGGCAGAGCGGGTCATGCTGTTGATGTCGTTGACCACGGCAGGGACATTGGCGGCTATTCCCTCAATCATCATCCATCCGTGCGCCTTGACGCCATCCCCCACCAGTCTGACACCGTCGACTCCGATGTCTGCTGGCAGTTCCGCACCCTGCGGTGAGCGGTTGCATGGCCAGTTGCGATGGTAGGCGTGTACGCAAAGTTCCTCACCGTGGTCTGAGAGCCATGGAATTGCCTCGAAAAGGTCATCTCTTCCCTTGTTGATCTCGGATTGGATATCGCTGCTCGGAACATATTGGTGGGTGACCATCATGTGTTTTCCCTCTGGAGCCAATTCTGGCTCTGAGAAGGTAGGCAGCACATAGCCGCCGACTCTCTCGGTCTCGGTCAACATTGTCACCCCGCTGTGCCGTTGCGGAATGTCATCGTCGAGCGCGAAGACGAATCCGATGCCTCCAACTGCCGTGGTTCTCTTGACCTGTTTGAGAACCGCCTCATCTACCTCGAAGTCATCTGAAAGAGCGCTCAGAAGGTTGGGGTGTCCGCCATTCCAGACGATTGCATCGTACCCCTCCCAAGTAGCAGCAGGCCTCCCACGCCTCCTCAAGCCGACCGCAAAGCGGTGCTCCTTCGTCGATTCCTCAGAGTGGCCGGGGAGAATCTCCGTTACTTCGTGCGACAAGCGGACCCTGACTTCTTGCTCCTTCAAATCCTTGCGAAGGGCTACTATTGCCCCCTTGCAGCCTCCTTTCGGTACGGATGGTCTGTCAAGCCAGAAGGCGTTCTGCAGCAAACGGACCACCGTCGAGGCAGGCATCTGGTTGAATCTCAAGCTGATTGCGAAGTTGGAGAATGCATCGAGGAAGTCCACTAGGTCGTCACTGTAGCGCTGGCGCAACCACGTGTCGCCATCAATTTCCTCGTCCTGCCACGGTTGCTTCGCTCGGACGCCCAATAGGCGAGGCAGGTTCAGAGTGTCTCTCATCCTGAACCAGCGCATCACTCCGATCGAACTGTTGCTGCTACGAAGTTTCCCACCCTTCATCCAGCCAGCGAAGCGGGTTGTCGGAAGAAAGTCGAAACCGTGTCTGCGAAGGTCAAGACCGCCATTCGAGCGCTTGCCAAACAGAAGTTTTGCCATCGGGCCCTTGCGCCCGTGTGGAATCATGTGAACAGCACCGGTCGGGACCGCGTATCCATCGTGGTCGTGCTGGGTGAAGCGGCCGCCGGCGAACGAGAGTCGCTCCGTCACCTCCACTTCTAAGTGCGGCGACTGCGCCAGTCGGGCGGCACTCGTCAGGCCGCCGATGCCGGCTCCAACCACCAGTACCTTCGACTTCCTCACCTAGGTTCAACCCTCATTCGTACACCAGCGCGCCGGTGGGGCACCACATCAGACAGAGCAGGCAATCCGTGCACTTGTCGAGGAGAACCTCACACAGTGCCTCGACTACCAGCGCCTCGTAATTGCATGACATCAGGCAGTATGAGCAGCCAACGCACAACTCGTCGATGACTCGCAACTTGACTCCCTTTTTCTGGGGTTTGTCGTGCTTGGGTCCAAAGGCGAGAACGGGCACCTCTCCCGGGGTTGCACCTTCGTCAAATCCCGCAGCCATGCGCGTCGAAGGCCTTCACCACACTTAGCCCCTCGCCCGAAGCCTTTGCGAATTGCAGTGTCGCCATCCTCAAGCGCTCTACGGTCGTCGGTCGACCATGGTCGAGGGCAGCGAGTTGGTTCGAACCGCCCTGTACGATGCACACGCTGAGAGAGGCGGCCATCTGGTCGATTTCCACGGCTTTGAACTGCCCATCTGGTACACGAGCATCACCGAGGAGCATCTGGCCACGCGCGCGAGTGCTGGGCTGTTCGATGTCTCTCACATGGGTTTCTTCCGGTTCTCCGGCGAGTATGTCCGTGAGTGGTTCGAGTCTCTTGCCACTCAGGCTGTAAGCGGAATCAAATCTGGACGCTGTGGCTACACCCACTTTCTTGACAAGAGTGGGGTAATCATCGATGACATGATCTTCGCTGTGACCGACCGGGAGCAGATTTGGGCAACGGGGTGCGCCGATTGGGTGAATCCATCAGAGTTGGCGATTCTAGGGGTGCCGAACGCCAGCATGATTAGCACGATGTGGGATTGGTTCCATTCTCACCTCCCCGCAGATGGCTCTGTAACCATTGAGAATCTCTCGGACGAGACCTCCATTCTAGCACTGCAAGGGCCGACATCTCCTTCAGTCTTGGAGATGGTTCTCGGAGTGGAGAATGTCGTTGGACGGTTCAAAGGCCAGGCGATTGCGGACAACCCGCTAGGAATTTCGGGCTGGATTCAAGGTACTGGTTACACCGGCGAAAGAGGCTTCGAAATATTCGTTTCAAACGAACAGGTCCGCTCCCTCTGGGATGCACTCCTCGCAGATGTGGGCGGTCACGGAATAGTACCTGTCGGGCTTGGTGCCAGAGATACACTCAGGTTGGAAAAAGGCTACCTGCTATCTGGCCAAGACTTCCTATGGCCGCCTCTCGCCAACAGGGAAGATGACTCGACTTCCCACCCTGTGGATCTTGCCTTCCTAGCCCGTGACTCATGGGAGACCAATGTGCCGTTCGGGCTCGACCTCGGACACGATTTCGTTGGTAAGGAGCGAGTGCTTGCGAGTGAGGCTGCTGCCGGTTCCCGCTGGTGGGGGGTGAAGTACCTCGAGAAGGGGCCACTCCCTCGGCCCGGCTCAAAAGTGCTCAACTCAGCGGGCGAGGAGATTGGAATCATCACTTCTGGCGGGCCTTCGCCGAGTCTCGACAAGGTCGGCATCGGCATCGGCTACATCGAAGGAGTGGTTGCTGGTGTCGAGGTTCTGATTGCACCCAATCCCCGCAAGCAGGTAAGGGCAGTAGTCGTGCGTACTCCCTTTCTCTGAGTGGAATGTGCCTTTCACAACATTCGCCCGACAAAATCACCTCTCTCAAATCGCGATAGCCACTTTGTGGCTCGTTGGGCAGCACGGCGTGGGTTTGAAAGGCCAAGCCGGAAACCGAAGGTCATGGATGTCATGCGACACCGCACCGGACGCGCGCTGCTCCTCACACTTCTGCTATTGATGAGCACCCTCATCATTGCGTTCCCCAACCAAGAAATTCCGGGGGTTGAGGAAGATATCCAGATATCAGGAGAGAACGCTGGCGAGGTGTTCTCTGAGGTGGTTCTCAACGAGGCTCAGAAGGCGACACTGGGGAGAGTGACCGGCCGCGCGAGTACAACCAATTGGGTGAAGGCGGCTGGTCCTGACAGCGGTACGAGCAATGGGCCTGGTAATCTCAACGCGGTTCATTTTGAAGCGATGGCGATGGATTACACTGCGACCAATATTCTGGTTGGCGGAACTCTGCGCGGCGATGTCAGATTCGATTCAATTCAGCCTGCGACTCAAGGCGGCCCACGCGCTTTCGTCGCAGCAATGACGACATCGGGAATATGGCTTTGGCTCTCTATGACAGCGGTTCCACCAGGAGGTACTGGTGGAGCAGTACTCTCTGACATTGCAGTTTCAAACACTGGTGACATCTTTGTTGCCGGCTCCTTTTGGAATGAAATCGAATGGGGCTCAAACTTCGAGATGTCCGATGGAAGCATCGATGGATTTGTTGCAAAAATGGACTCCTCCGGCAGTTGGAAGTGGGGTACTGCTATGGGTGGTCAAAATGGCGACACGATGAACGATGTCGCAGTGGACTCAAAGGGCGACGCCTATGTCGACGGCGCATTCTACGAGC